>DASYWC010000213.1:0-5411 GCA_035936615.1 Allosphingosinicella sp.
GGTCATAGCCCTCGAGCGCGCTCGTCTTGATTCGCGAGAAGATGCTGTCGTCCCAGCGCGGGAAGGCGAGCTTGGCCGCGAGAAGGCGCATCTGGTCGCCAAGCTCCGCGCCGTTGGTCGTGCCTCTGAGCACGAACGCATCCTCGCCGGCTCCGAAGCTCATCGACATCCGCCTTCCGGTCAGAAGGCGCTCCAGCCCGTCCATGTCGAGGTCGGCAAGCCCCGAAGGGACCACTGCGCTCGAAAGCCAGGCGAGGTGGGGCCGGTCCGGCGCAAGGCCCGCATAGCCGCTCCCGAAGCGGAGCTGCACTGCGACCACGCCCTTGTCGAACTCGGTCCGCTTGAATGTGAGGCTGGAGCCGTTTTCGAACCGGACGATGGTTACTCCGAGATCCGGTATCTCCTGGCGCGATACTTCGCGGCCGGGAGGGCCGAGCTTGGGAAGGCTGTCCATGCTTACGGTCCGGTCCGCCTGGCGCGTGGCGGGGGCAGCCTTTTCAGCTGCGGCCAAAGCGGCGGCGACCGCGTTGGTGCCGCCCTCGACCGGAGCGGGGCTGAGCAGTATCAGGCGCGGGCCCTCGCCCTTGAACAGGTTCTTCATCGCCTGGCCGACGAATGCCGGGGTCATCGCGGGAGCCAGCTGATCGACCAAAGCGAGCGACGCCTTGGCGGTGGTGACGATTGTCCCGTTGTCGATCGCTCCGATCAGCTGCTGCGCGCGGCGCTGCGACTGTACCGTGGCTTCGCTCTCGACCCCGCCCAGAGCGGCGGTCCGAAGATTCTGGAGCTCACGGCCGATCTCAGCCTGGCTCGGAGGCGCTCGAAGGGCATCGCTTAGGATCGCGAAGGCTTCGCTCAGCGCTTCGCGCCATCGCCCGTCCTTGGCGTTGACCGAAAGCTGGGTCGTGTCGGCGATGTTGCGCGCTCTGCTCTCGCCCACGCCCGCGCTTACGAAAGCGGCTTCTCCACGCGCCTTGGCTTCGAGCCTGCGGTTGATGATCCGGGCACCCAGTGAGCGTGCCAGATCGATCTTCTCACCCTCAGCCGTGTTGTCCTGCGCTCGATAGGGACGGATCCATTGTACCGAAGCAGCGTGCGGCGCGCCTGGATAGGCGAGGGCGGCCGCGCGCTCCTGAAGCTTCGCGATGCTTCCATAATCAGGCTCTGCGGGAGGAGGGCCGCTCGGCTGCCAATCGCCGAAATGCTTGGCGATCAGCTCCTCCATCAGCTTCGGGTCGGCATCTCCCACCATGACCACGGTCGCCCGATCCGGCCGGTACCAGCGCTCGTAAAAGGCGCGCAGGCCCTCGGAGGTGGCCGCGGCGAGGGTCTCGTCCGTGCCGATGATATTGCGATCGGCGTACTTGAGGCCCGCAAAGAATAGCGGCTTCGACACCTCGCTGTAGCGCTTGCTGAGTTCCGAATCCCGGCCCTTCTCGGCGAGCAGCACCTTTCGCTCCGCCTCAACGATGGCGGGATCGAACAGAGCGGTGTCGGCCATCTCGGAAAGCGCGTCGAGGCTGAGCTCCAGGCTCGCCCGATCGGCGCGGGGGAGGTCCAGCTGGTAGACCGTCTGGGTCGCGCTGGTGGACGCGTTGGTGTCGCTTCCAAAGCTTGCTCCGAGCTTCTGCCAGGTGCGTCGGGCTTCGCCGTCTCCGAACTTCTTCGTGCCCCGGAAAGCCATGTGCTCGACGAAGTGCGCCCAGCCCTGCTCGTTGTCGGCCTCGTTCAGCGCCCCCGCGGCGATCCGAAGCCGGATCGAGACCTGCCCCGCCGGAAGCGCGTTCCTTCGAACGGCGTAGCGGACGCCGTTGGGCAAAGTCCCGAACGTCCAGGCCGGATCGGGCGCGATGTCGCTTCCGCGGTAGAACCAGCCGCGGTCCCCCTCAGCCGCAAAAGCGGGGGGGGCCACCAGGATGAGGAGAGAGAGGAGGCAGGCTCGGATGAAAGTCATGGCACCTTAGCTAGCTAAGCGACACCGCTTTGGGAACGGCTGGCGATCCCCTTTCACTCAGGGCGCTTGACTCTGCCTGAATAGATCGCCCCAGATGGCCGGCGTCCGGCACGTCCTTGCCGACCGGGAGACTTCAATGCGCAACCTTCTTCTCGCCTTCACGGCGCTCGCCGCCGCGACCGCGGCTCCAGCCCAGACCGTGCCACCTGAGACGGTCGTGGTCACCGCGGACCGGATGGTGGACGTGCTCGCCGGCCGGATGGTGGACCAGCCGGTGATCGTCATCACCGACGGGCGGATCGCCTCGGTCGCGTCGCGCGGCTCGGCGCCGCCGGCCATTCCCGCAGGAGCGACCCGAATCGACCTTCCCGGCAAGACCCTCCTCCCGGGCCTCATCGACATGCACGTCCACCTGGGCGGAACCGAGAAGGTGCGCGGCTATCGCGCCCTCGAATTCACCGATACCTTCTTCCTCGTCACCGGAGTCCCCAACGCGGAACGACTGCTCGACGCCGGCTTCACCACCGTCCGGAGCATGGGCGCCAGCGACTATCTCGACGTCGCCCTGCGCCAGGGCATCGAGCTCGGCGTTCTCCGCGGCCCGAGGATCATCGCCGCCACCTTTCCGATCGGAGCGACCGGCGGCCACTGCGACAGCAACACCAACCGCCCCTCGATGGCGCAGACGGCAAAGGGCGTTGCCGACGGCCCCGACGAGGTTCGAAAGAAGGTCCGCGAGCTGAGGAAGCTCGGAGCCCAGGTGATCAAGGTCTGCGCCACCGGCGGCGTCTTCTCCCGCAACACCGATCCCGGCGCTCAGCAGATGACCTACGAGGAACTGAAGATGGCCGCCGACGAAGCCCACATGCTTGGAATGAAGGTCGCCGCCCACGCCCACGGCACCGACGGGATCAAGGCCGCCATCCGCGCCGGAATCGACACGATCGAGCATGCGAGCTTCCTCGACGACGAGGCGATCCGGATGGCGAGGGACAAGGGCACCTGGCTGTCGATGGACATCTACAACACGGATTACACCCTCACCGAAGGCGCCAAGCTGGGCATCCTCGAGGAAAACCTCGCCAAGGAGCGCCAGGTCGGAGCGATCCAGCGCGAAAGCTTCCGAAGGTCGGTAGCGGGCGGAGCTCGCCACGTCTTCGGCTCCGACGTCGGAGTCTATCCGGCGGGCCTGGGAGGCCGCCAGTTCCCGGTCATGGTGAGGTTCGGAATGACGCCGATGCAGGCCATCCAGGCCGCCACCCGCAACGCCGCTTTGGCGCTCGGGCGGGAGAAGGACGTGGGAGCCATCCAGGCCGGCCGCTACGGCGACCTCATCGCCGTCGACGGCGATCCGATCGCCGACATCCGGGCGCTGGAGGACGTGGACGTGGTCATCAAGGGCGGCAAGCTCGTCAAGCGGGACTGAAATCTGCGTCCCCGCGGGTCAGGCGAGCGACTTCTTCCGTTGACCCCGCACCAGTGCGCGGCTATAGGCCGCCTCGCCTGCGGAGCCTTTGCGTTCCTGGAGCGGGCAAAGAGCTTGAACATCGCTGTGCGCACGCAAGGCCCGGAGGCCAATGGCCTCGAAGGGTCCTTGCGTATTTGGCGTTTCAGTGAAGTAACTTGAGAATAGGTGAAGGGCTTTCATGCCGACGATCAATCAGCTGATCCGCAAGGGTCGCGAGCCGCAAAAGGCGAAAAGCAAGGTTCCGGCGATGGAGCAGAACCCGCAAAAGCGCGGAGTCTGCACCCGAGTCTATACGACGACCCCGAAGAAGCCGAACTCGGCCCTTCGCAAGGTGGCCAAGGTCCGCCTCACCAACCAGCGCGAGGTGATCAGCTACATCCCCGGCGAGGGCCACAACCTTCAGGAGCACTCGGTGGTCCTGATCCGCGGCGGCCGAGTCCGCGACCTTCCGGGCGTCCGCTACCATGTGCTTCGCGGAGTGCTCGACACCCAGGGTGTCAAGGACCGCAAGCAATCCCGCTCGAAGTACGGCGCCAAGCGCCCGAAATAAGCCTCTGGCAGTAAGCCCCGGACAGGTTCCGGACCCGGCTGAAGAAAGGAACAAAGAATGTCACGTCGTCGTCGTCCAGAAAAGCGCGAGATCCTGCCCGATCCCAAGTTCGGCGATCTGGTCCTGTCCAAGTTCATGAACTCCGTGATGCTCGACGGCAAGAAGTCGACCGCGGAAGGGATCGTCTACGGAGCGCTCGAGACGGTCGAGACCCGCGCCAAGCGCGAGCCGCTCGGAATTTTCCACGACGCGTTGAACAACATCAAGCCGGGCATCGAGGTCCGAAGCCGCCGGGTCGGCGGCGCCACGTACCAGGTTCCGGTCGAGGTTCGCCCGGAGCGCGCCCAGGCGCTCGCCATCCGCTGGCTGATCAGCGCAGCCCGCGCCCGAAGCGAGAACACCATGTCGGCCCGCCTCTCGGGCGAGCTGATGGACGCCGCCAACAACCGCGGCAACGCCGTCAAGAAGCGTGAAGACACGCACCGAATGGCAGAGGCCAACCGCGCCTTCTCGCACTACCGCTGGTAGGTTTGGTTACTATATCGGGAGCGTGAGGGCTCGCCCTCTCTCCCCAAAACACCGTTCGTCCCGAGCGTAGTCGAGGGACAAAGCCGAGCGAAGCCGAGGCGGGTGCCGCCGGTTCTCGTTTCGCTCGAAAGGGTCCCTCGACTTCGCTCGGGACGAACGGAAATGAAATCGCAAGCCGTAAGACGGCACAGGAGTTTAAGATCATGGCCCGCAGCCATCCGCTCGAGAAATATCGCAACATCGGCATTATGGCGCATATCGACGCCGGCAAGACGACGACGACCGAGCGAATCCTCTATTATACCGGCAAGTCCTACAAGATCGGCGAAGTCCATGAGGGCACCGCCACCATGGACTGGATGGAGCAGGAGCAGGAGCGCGGGATCACGATCACCAGCGCCGCCACCACCTGTTTCTGGAACGATCACCGGGTCAACATCATCGACACGCCCGGCCACGTCGATTTCACCATCGAGGTAGAGCGCTCGCTGCGCGTGCTCGACGGCGCGGTCGCCTGCTTCGACGGCGTCGCCGGCGTCGAGCCGCAGTCCGAAACCGTGTGGCGCCAGGCCGACAAGTACAAGGTTCCGCGGATGTGCTTCGTCAACAAGCTCGACCGCACCGGCGCCAACTTCGAAATGTGCGTCGACATGATCAAGGACCGCCTGGGCGCCCGCCCCGCCGTCCTCTATCTTCCGATCGGAATCGAGAGCTCGTTCAAGGGCCTGGTCGACCTGGTCGAGAACCGCGCCATCATCTGGCTCGAGGAGAGCCTGGGCGCCAAGTTCGAATATCAGGACATCCCCGCCGACCTCGCCGACGCAGCCGCAGCAGCCCGGATGGAGCTGATCGAGATGGCCGTCGAGCAGGACGACGAGGTGATGGAAGCCTATCTGGGCGGAGAGGAGCCC
>DASYWC010000214.1:0-8630 GCA_035936615.1 Allosphingosinicella sp.
AACTCGGACGGCTCCGGACAGCGGCGGATCAGCTTCGGCGACGGCCGGTATGGAACTCCCGTCTGGAGCCCGAAAGGCGATCTCATCGCGTTCACCCGAATGGGACCCGAAGGCTTCCGGATCGGAGTGATGACCCCCGAAGGCGGCGGCGAGAAGATCCTCACCAGGTCATGGCAGGACGAAGCCCCAAGCTGGTGTCCCAACGGGCGCGCCCTCGCTTTCTTCCGGACGGCCATCGGCTCGGGAAGGGCGGAGCTTTGGACGGTCGATGTCACCGGCCTCAACGAGCGCCGGATCTGGACCCCCCAAGACGGCTCCGACCCCTCCTGGTCGCCGCTGTTGCCGTGAGAAGGCAAATGAGCAGGAACAGCTTCCGAATCCTCGCCCTGTCGGCGGCACTGGCCTTCTCCTCCGGTTGCCGGGTGAGGGTGCCCGACGTGATTCCCGCCCTTGCCCCGGCGCTGGCGGACCAGCCTGAGCCGGTCCCGACCGGTGCGGATTTCCTTCAGAGCGTTCCGTCCGACCGGGTCTTGTTCGAAGAAGACGGCTTCTCGCTCGACGCCCAGGACCGGGCGGTGCTCGATTCGCAGGCCGCCTGGCTGCTGCGCTATCCGGGAGTGACGGTCACGATCGAGGGCCATTCCGACGAGCGCGGCACCCGGGAACATGCTCTGGCTCTCGCCAACCGCCGCGCCAACGCCGCATCCGCCTATCTCCAGTCCCGGGGAGTCCCCGCCTCACGCATCTCGGTGCTGAGCTGGGGGAAGGAACGGCCGGCGGCATCCGGCTCCGATGAATCCTCCTGGGCTCAGAACCGCCGCGCAGTCACCGTCATCGCGCAATAGGCGCAAGCGCTATTCGTCGCCGTAGATGGCGACTTCGCTCCCCTCGGCCGACGCTCGGCCCCGGTACATGCCCACCGTGTTGAACGACCAGACTGCCTCGCCGCCCGGAGAAGCGACGATCACTCCCCCAGAACCGCCAAGCTCGCCCAGCTCCGCGATCACCGCATCCGCCGCAGCCTGGGCGTCTTCCCCGCCGAGGCGGATCCTGGCGCAGATCTCGTGCGCGGCTGCCAGGCGGAGGAAATATTCGCCGGCCCCGGTCGCCGAGACCGCGCAGGCCCGGTCGTCGGCGTAGGTGCCGGCGCCGATGACCGGCGAGTCGCCGACCCGCCCCCAGCGCTTGCCGGTCACTCCTCCGGTGGACGTCGCGGCCGCTACATGCCCAGCTAAGTCCAGGGCGACTGCTCCGACGGTTCCGTATTTCATGTCGACGTCGAACCAGTCGCCGCTCGCCTTCATCTCCTCCAGCTGGCGCCGCCGCTCCGGAAGCGCGAACCAGTCCTGTCCGGCCTGCTCCAGGCCCTGCTCGCGGGAGAATTGATCCGCGCCCTCGCGAGTGAGCATCACATGGGGGCTCTGCTCCATCACCGCCCGGGCGAGGGTGACGGGGTTCCTGGTGGATGTGGCCCCGGCCGCTGCTCCTGCCTTGAGGGTCGCTCCGTCCATGATCGCGGCATCGAGCTCGCTCGCGCCTTCGAAGGTCAGCACCGCGCCCCGGCCGGCGTTGAAGTGCGGGTCGTCCTCCAGCACCTTCACCGCGGCCTCCACCGCGTCGAGCGCCGCTCCTCCGGCCTGCAGCACGCTTCCTCCGGTCTGCAGCGCGTGCCGGAGGGCGGCCCGGATCGCTTCGTCCTGCTCGCCGGTGATCCTGTCGCGTTCGATGATTCCGGCGCCGCCATGGACGACGAGCTTCCAGCCGGGGTTGGTCGATTTCACAGGCAAGGCTCCGTTGAACGTGTCGCCGCGCGAATAGCCGAACCCGGCCGCGGAGCCAGCCATTTCTTGCCGCTGCGCCCTCCCGGCGATTCCGCTTGGCGAATCGGTTTCATATAATTATGATATCATCATTAGGGAGGAAGAAATGGCTACACAGATGCAATCAACCACCGACGTGAAGGCGCTCCGTCTCTCGAAGGAGCGGCCGGCGCGGACCTTCAGCGGCTACATCATGCTGCTCGTCCTGGTTGGCGCGGCCGCCTTGGCTCTCGCTGGCCTGAGCCTCGTGGAAGGCCAACCCACGGCGGGTATCGGAATGGTGGTGGCCGGTATTCTTGTCGCAGTCTTCGTTTCCGTCGGCTTCTATTTCCTTCAGCCCAACCAGGCCGCCGCGATCCTGCTGTTCGGCGACTATAAGGGCACCGACCGCACCTCCGGGCTTCGCTGGCGCTGGCCCTGGCTGACCCGAACCAAGATCTCCACCCGGATCCACAACATCACCTCCGCCCGGCTGAAGGTGAACGACCTTCGCGGCAATCCCATCGAGATCGCGGCCAACGTCGTATGGCGCGTCACCGATACTGCGCAGGCGCTCTACGATGTCGACAATTACCAGGAGTTCATCGACATCCAGATCGAAAGCGCCATCCGCGCGATTGCCGGCAAATATCCCTATGACGACGTGGAGCACCAGGAGATCACCCTCCGAGGCGCTGCCGAAGTGGTCGGCGAAGGGCTTGAGGCTGAGCTTCAGGAGCGGGTCGCCCGGGCCGGGATCACGATCGACGAGGCCCGGCTGATGCACCTCGCCTATGCCCAGGAGATCGCCCAGGCGATGCTCCGCCGCCAGCAGGCCGAAGCGGTGATCGCTGCGCGGTCCAAGCTGGTCCAGGGCGCGGTCGGAATGGTCGAGATGGCGCTCCAGATGCTGTCGGAGAAGGACGTGGTGGAGCTCGACGACGAACGCCGGGCGGCGATGGTCTCCAACCTGATGGTCGTGCTCTGCTCCGAGAGGGACACCCAGCCGGTCGTGAACGCTGGTTCGCTCTACCAGTAGTTCATGGCCCCGCCGTCCGACCCCAAGCCGAAAAAGGCCTTTCCGCTGCGCCTCGAGCCCGCTTTGTGGGACGTGCTCGAGCGCTCGGCCGCGGCTGACTTCCGGAGCGTCAACTCCCAGATCGAATGCCTGCTTCGCGAAGCCCTCCACCGCCGCGGAATCAAGGTAGCCCCGCCCGAGCAAAGGAAGCGGGGGCGGCCGCCGAAGGAATGAAGCGGCGGCTGTCGCTTGGCTTCTCGCCTCCCATATCCGCTTTCCACCCCTTGCCGCCATCCCGCTTAAGCCCTCTCCCGCTTTCGCGGGAGAGGGCTGGGTGAGGGTCTTCTTTCTACAGGTGAATGTCGGCTTCCGACCCATTGCAGACATTCAGGCTGGCGCTAATGGTGAGATATGGAGCATCAGCCCGTGGAATTACGTGCAACGCCAGAAGCGTTGCTCTTGCTCAGTGATCGGCTGACACACTTCCGAATTGAACCTTCACCGGGCGCAGGCGGTGACGTGAGCGCCGTGTGGTTTAAGGCTGAGGATCAGCTCTACCTTCTCACCGTCGATATTATTGGTTTGGCTTTCAAGTTTGAGGTGTTCACGCTGAGCCTGCACACCCCAGCCACCGCGCTTGAGGCTACGAGAGCCATGATGCCGATGATGGAGGAGGCTTGGGCTGATCTGAGTTCTGCGGGTCTCCGCCTCTCGACCCTGCCGCCGGCGACTGAACCGGCACCCGCTGGCGAACTGCAAGCATGGCCTTTCAGATCGTGGCGTCTGGACGTGCTCAAGAGGATGGAGTTCAGCGTTGCGGTAGAGAACCTGCCTGAGGACGTGGATGAGTATTTCAGTCGTCTGGGCCCGGGCGAGGCACCGCCAGAGAGCGAGCATCATTGCCTAACTGCTATGGGCATGTTGTTCACTTCGGAGGACGGGCGACGGTTGCTAGTAGTAGCCGATGGAATGCCCGGGTCCATGCAGGTGACTGACGATGAGGACGCTGCGCACGCGTACCAGCGTCAATGCATCGTAGTTCCTGCGGAGGAGTACGTGTCCGTACTCTGATGCCAATGTCTCCGGCCCGCCCATTCCGGCCACTCGCCGAATGTCCGCTCCCGACCCATTGCGGACATTCCCGCCGACGGCCCATTTGGCCCGCGGCAGAGGTCTTGGATGCGGTCCTAGATCTCCGCTCCAGTTCGGGCGACCGCTAGGTCTAGCATTTGTCTAAAGCGCTCGTGATCGCGGATAGGTGCCATGTCCTCGTCGAAGCCGATGCGTTTCACCTCGTGAGGTGACGCAGCTGCAAACCACGACTCAAGCAGGTCCAGAGCAGTGTCTATGTCAGCCAAATTGGCTGCAAAGGCGCAGGCCAAATTATAGCGCATGATGAGATTATCTGGATCAACTAGCAGTGCCCGCCTCGCCCACTCCCGCGCCCGCTCTGTCTCTCCCAACTCAGCCAAGGCGATCACCCCCCATGCGAGAGCAGCGCCGTTGCTCCTGTCCTGCGCCAGCGCTGCCTCAGCCCGCTCAAGACAGACGATGGCAGCTTTTCTCGACTCTTCCGCATCGCGCATAAGTCGCGTCGATATCGACCGCCTTCTGGCACAGTCGGAGAATGATCTCATCACGCCGAGGATCTCCGTCATTTCCGCTTACCCAGTACTGGCGAGCCATGAGATAAAGCTCGTAGGCTTCCACATTCGAAGTGCCGCGAGCCTCGATCGCTTTCCGCTCCTGAGGTAGCAGCTGCAGCCTCAGAGCTGCCACGATTGCCTTCGAGATCTCATCCTGAATTTCGAAGATGTCCGTCAGGTCGCGGTCGTACCGCTCCGCCCAGAGATGATTTCCTGTCGCGCCATCGGTCAGCTGCGCACTGATCCTGACGCGAGTGCCGGCCTTCCTGACGCTACCTTCTACCACGTGGGACGCGCCTAGCTGCCGAGCGACCGATTTGACGTCCCCAGCGGAACCCTTGAAGCTGAACGCGGTGTGACGGGAGACAACGGAAAGGGCCGACACCTTAGATAAATCCGTTATAATGTCTTCGCTGATCCCGTCGCTGAAGTACTCCTGCTCGGCATCCCCGCTCACGTTCGTAAAGGGCAAGACGCAGACTACCGGTTGTGAGCGTGCACCATTGGTCGTGGCCTGTGTAGACGTTTGAGCGAAGGACGATTGCTCACCCGCCGTCCGAGCAATGGCCCTAAGCAGCTCCGGCAGCGCAACCGGTTCGGAACCATCCCAGTTGGAAAGGTCGACGCATTGGAACTGCCGAAAGCCTAGCGGCGGCTTACTCGAATCCAACATTGCCGGGACGAGGCGCCCGGTCTCCCGACCTTCTACTGCTTCGTCCTGCACCCAAGCCGATTCGACCGACGCCTGCGACCACAAGACGACGACCGCTTCGGCGTCCTTTAGCGCGCGATCGATTTCGCTGACGAAGCGCGACCCACCGTCTATATGACGGTCCCACCAAACATGGTGTCCGGCACTACCCAGCGCCTGTGCCAGCCGATGAGCAGTGTCTGCGTCTTCGCGCGCATAACTGAGAAATACTCGAGCCACCCACCCTCCGTTCCTGAGGCAGTCTGCTCCGGAGCCAATTCGAGCGCAAGGCCAGCGAGGTACCAATGTCCGCTTTCCACCCATTGCAGCCATTCGTGCGGCGTAGCATTCTCTCCTGATCGACGCGTGGATGCGGGACAATGCTGATCTTCCTCATTGCAATCTTCCTGGCCCTCCAAGCCGCCGATCTGGCTCTGACCCTGCGCGGCCTGGGCCTGGGGAAGAAGGAGCGTAACCCGCTCGCGCTGTTCCTGATGCGGCACATGGGGCGGGTTCCGGGCCTGGTGTTTCTCAAGGGCGTCACCCTGGCGTGCTTCTACCTCCTTGCCCTTCAGGTAAGCACCTTCTGGCAAATGGCCGTGCTTGCAGCCGCTTCCCTGCTCGGAGTAGCGGTCGTGCTTCACAACATCCGCGTGTTGCGGCGGCGCAGGAAAGTTTGACGGACAATGGACTCTACCGAGCCGCTCGTCTCACTGCTGAATAAGCTCTCCGCGCAGGGCTACGACTTCACCACCGTTTCTCCGGCGACCCACGCCCGGGTTGTCGCTCGCAAGGGCGAGGCGGCAGGTTTGCGGGACATATTCGGCTGGAACCTTCCGTTCCGCCCGGAGCAGCTTCCGGCGGGAATGCTCGAGCTGCTGACCGCGGCGAACGCAGTGGAAGATGCCGGCGATTACCTGAAGAGCCGGGTGCGGGTTGCGCGCCTCGGCGAGCAGCTCTTCCTTCATTCATCCTACCCGACGGAAGAGGATGATTCGGTCTTCTTCGGTCCGGACACCTATCGGTTCGCGGCCTTTATCGCAGAGGAGCTGAAGAGCCTGGGCGAAACCGGACATGTGGTGGACATAGGCGCCGGAAGCGGTGCGGGCGGCATATTGGCCGGATCGCTTCTGCCCCAGGCACGCGTAACGCTGAGCGACGTGAACCCCGCTGCGCTGAGGCTGGCGGCGATCAATGCGGCCCATGCGGGCGTTGAGGTGGAGCTTGTACAGGGCAGCGGCCTGTCCCGAGTCGAGGGCCCAACCGACCTCGTGCTCGCCAACCCGCCTTACATGGCTGATGCAAAGAGCAGGGCCTATCGCGACGGCGGCGGCCTGCTTGGGGCCGAGCTGTCGCTGCAATGGGCATTGGAAGCAGCGGAACGCCTCGAGCCGGGCGGCACGATGCTCCTCTACACGGGGGTCGCGATCATCGACGGCCGCGATCGGCTGAAGGAGGCTCTCGAGAGCCGGCTGCCACGGGACTGCACCCTTCGCTATTCCGAGATGGATCCGGACGTCTTCGGCGAAGAGCTCGAACGCGAAGCCTACAGAGAGGCCGAACGCATCTGCGCGGTCAACGCCGTCATCCGCAAGTCCGGCTAGAGCGTCAGCGCCACAGCTCCGTGCGGTAGCGCTCGAAGCAGCGTTCGCCGCACTTGAGGCGAATGAGAGCGCCCTCGGCAAGGGCCGTAGCGCGTCGGGGACCTTCCTCGACCAGCGGACGCAGGGCCTCCCGGTTCCAGGCTTCGCTGTGCTTCACGTCCAGGGTGGCGTGGAGCTCGAAATACCGCCGCACCTTGCCAGAGAAGCCGAGCCTGCGAAGCCCCTTGGCAACGCAGGCGGCGCGGGCGGGCGCGGTCAGCTCGATCGCTCCGAGCGCGCCAACCGCATGCCAGGCGTAGCGGCGGCTCGTCGCCATCGCAGTCATCGCGTTGGCAAGCGCAAGGCTCTCATGACAGGTGCGGTCGATCTCGGGCTTCAGCTCCAGAGCCTCCACCAGCGCGTCCAGCATCGGGCCGTGCATGCCCTTCGGGTTGCCCCGGCCCATCTCGTCCCAGTAATTGCGGGCAAGCTCCAGCTTCGCCTGTTTGGGAAGCCTCACCTGAGCGTAAGCGGTCAGATCCTCGAACCCGGCTTCTCCGGCCGCTTCCTGCTCCAGGAACCAGCGCATTTCCGCCTCGCCCGCTTCCTCGGCAAGCCAGGGGAAGAGCGGGTCGTGCTGGCCGGGCCCGGATCGCTCCAGCGCCTCGAACCAGGCGATGAAGCCGTCCGCGTCCAGAGGCGCCGCGGCCGCTTCGTCGGCGACTTCGGCTCGAAGCTCTTCGAGGAACCCGCCCTCGAGCCGAAGCATGCGCACGTCGTTCTCAAGCGTCTCCTGCCAGTTCGAAGTGGGGAACTGAGGCTGAAGCCGCGCATGGTTCCAGCGGGCCAGAGCGCGCTGGAACGGATCGGTGAGGAACTGCGCCGCTCCCGCCGGAGGAATCGTGTGAAACTTGGTGGCCATAAGGCTGAGGTGGTCCGTCGGTTGCGAGGTTACAAGGAACAAACCGTTGCCGTCCGCTGCCGTTCCAGCAGCGCCTCTGGCGAGATGCATGAAAAAGGTCCCCTGTGCAGGAGCGGGGGGGGCTTGCTGCACAGGGGACCGTATGTTCGAAGCCGAAGGGGGGAGGGAACGGCTTCTTCGAGTGGTAGAACGGCTCTCGATTTGGCTCGTTCCCAGGCCCGGGGCAGGGACTCGCCCGCCCGGCTCTCCCTTGGAACGCTTCGCCGCAGGGAGCGGCAACATCGCACCCTCCGCCCGCGTTCAACCCCAGTCCGGCATGCGCACCAGCTTGCATTGCTGCCGGAGGCGCCCTGGCAGGGGGAGCCGGGGCGCCCACCGGGCTGGCTCACCGGCCTTAAAGCCCTGGGGCCGCCAGGTTTCCGCTACGGAAAGCCGCTTCGTCCAGCGTAACGAATGGCACCATTCGCCGCCCGGGCCGTTCCCCCTGTAACCTCGATCAAGGATTAATGCTTAAAATGGCCAACGAACGGATAGTCGCGATTGGCCTACTCACCCAGCGGGACCTCGAAATGCTTGGGAGCGGTTTCCAGCGCGTCTGGCCGGTCGATGAGACCCCCTGCTTCTCGCAGTTGCTCCAGGCGATCGACGAAGCGGACCGCGAGATGTGGCGCGAGCGCGACGACGCGGAGCGCAACGGGCCGTCGCCTCCGCCGAACAACGTTCGCAACTAGCCTCCGGCTGGGTCGCCCGCAGAGCCGTCCTGTTTGTGCAGTGCCGCCACTGCCCTGGCCGAATAGCGGCGCGCCATTTCATCATGCGCCTGAGCCGCTTCCGGCTGGTCGCAGTTGATCGCGCGCCGGGCTTCCTGGCTGGCTCGCCTCAGCAAGAACTCTGTTTCCCGTTCCATGGCTCTGCTCCTGTAGCCGCTCCACCCTACACCCGATCCTCTTCCCCCGCCCGCTCTATTCGCC
>DASYWC010000215.1:0-9233 GCA_035936615.1 Allosphingosinicella sp.
CCCTTGTTCGGCGTCGAGCCGCAGCTAGTGGATGCGGAAGGCGCGGTTCTGGAGGGCGCGGCTTCCGGCAACCTGTGCATCACCCGAAGCTGGCCGGGCCAGATGCGCACCGTCTACGGGGACCACGAGCGCTTCGTTCAGACCTATTTCTCCACCTATAAGGGCAAGTACTTCACCGGCGACGGCTGCAGGCGCGACGAGGACGGATATTACTGGATCACCGGCCGCGTCGACGACGTGCTCAACGTCTCCGGCCACCGCATCGGAACGGCCGAGCTGGAGAGCGCGCTCGTCGCTCACCCGAAGGTCGCCGAAGCCGCGGTCGTGGGCTATCCGCACGACATCAAGGGCCAGGGCATCTACTGCTACGTAACCTTGATGGAGGGCGAGGCGGACAACCCCGAGCTTGAGCAGGAACTGCGGCAGCACGTGCGCAAGGAGATCGGGCCAATCGCTTCTCCCGACTTGCTCCACTTCACGCCCGCACTGCCCAAGACGCGGTCCGGCAAGATCATGCGGCGAATCCTCCGCAAGATCGCCGAGAACGAGTTCGGCAATCTAGGCGACACTTCCACCTTGGCCGACCCGTCGCTCGTGGACAGCCTCGTCGAGGGCCGCCGCAACCGCTAGGTCAGAGCTTCATCACACCCTTGCGCGGCTCCCGCGTCCCCAGCGTCTCCGCAGTGAGCGGCGCTCCGGCCTCCAGCAATGCCTTGCGGCGGCCCTTGGGATCGGTGCTTCGCTGGACGTCTTCGAAGGGCAAGAAGGCTTCGAAGCAGCGGTGGGCGAGCGCGCGCCCGACGAAGCTCGCCACCCGCGGCCAGCGGGCGGGTCCGGCTCGAAACCCGCATAGGCGGCGTTTCGGAAGAAGGTGGCGATGGAGATGTCCGCCAGCCCAATCTCCTCGCCGAACAGGAAACCGCTGTCGGGCAGCTGACCCTCCAGATAGTCCATTTCGCGCGGTACGTCGTCCGCGCGCGTCCTTTCGATCCGCTCCTGATCGCCTGGCTCGCCCCAGATCATCGGGTGGACGATCTTCGGATAGAAGAGCCCCCAGATAAAGACGTCGCCTAGGCGGGTATCGGCATATTCCTCCAGCCAGCGGGCGCGGGCGCGCTCCTTGGGACTTGGCGGGAGGAGCGGCGGCTCCGGCCAGCTTTCGTCGAGATAGGCGCAGATCGCCGAGGAGTCGCTGAGCACGAGGTCCTCGTGGATCAGCACCGGAATTCGGCGGAGCGGGCTCAGCCGCTCGAACTCCTCGTCGCCGTAGAAGGCGGTGATGGGGTCGATCTCGTAGTCGAGCCCCTTGAGGTGGACGCAGGCGAGGACCTTGCGGACGTAGGGGCTGACATAGCTGCCGATGATCTTCATTCGTGCTCCTGCTGGAAGAGGGGCGCCGGCGCGGGCTCAATCCGGCCGCCGATGTTGGCGAAGGTGCCGCGCAAGGCAAGATGGGGGTGGGCGGGAGCATCGGACATGGCCAGAACCGGCGCGAAGCAGGCGTCGGAGCCTTCCAGAAGCGTGCACCAATGTTGGCGCGGATGTTGCCGGAAGGTTGCTGCGAGTTCGTCGCGAAGCGCCGGGTCGTGCTGCGACGAACGCAGGCCCAGCTTCTGGGCAAGCGCCGCGAAGAACTGCGGCTCCAGCGCGCCCACGGCCACCCATTTCCCGTCAGCGCATTCGTAGCTGTCGTAGAAGGCGGCGCCTCCGTCGAGCAGGTTCGAGCCGCGCTCGTCTCTCCACATGCCGGCGGCGAGCAGCGACCAGGTCTGTGCCGCGATGAGGGCGGCTCCGTCCACCATCGCGCAGTCGATCACGCTGCCCTTGCCGGTCGTCCGAGCGGAGAGGATTCCGGCGAGCATGCCGAAGGCCATCAGCATTCCGCCGCCGCCGAAATCCGCCACGGCGTTTGCGGGCGGAGTGGGCTTTCCCCCTGCCCTTCCGTAGCCGTGAAGGTTTCCAGCCAGAGCGAGGTAGTTGATGTCGTGGCCGGCGGCCTGGGCAAGCGGCCCCTCCTGGCCCCAGCCGGTAAGGCGGCCGTAGACCAGGCGCGGATTGTCGGCACACACGCGATCGGGCCCAAGCCCCAGCCGCTCCATCACCCCGGGGCGAAAGCCTTCGATCAGGCCGTCGGCGGTTTGAGCGAGCTCACGGACGCGCTCGGCGCCTTCCGCGCTTTTGAGGTCGAGGCTGATAATCTCGGCTCGTCCGCGGCGAAGGATGTCCTTGTCCGCCGGGACCGGCGGCGCGTGCCCCTCCCGCTCGATCCGGATCACGTCCGCGCCGTGGTCGGCCAGCATCATCGCCGCGAACGGCGCCGGCGCCAGACCCGCCAACTCGATGATCCGAATCCCGGCGAGCGGCCCGGTCATGCCCCTCCACCGCACCGCGTGCGGTCGCGCAGATGTTGCCAAAGGGCGACCTCTGGCGGGCTCAGGACGCGGCGCAGGGTGCGGACTCGAGCGACCGTCACCCCTTCCTCCCCAGGATTTCCTGGGGAGGGGGACCGCCTGCAAGGCGGTGGAGGGGCTGTGCTGGACAGGTTGCCCCTCCACCACCCTTGGGGCGGTCCCCCTCCCCTGCAAAGGCAGGGGAGGATTTCTTCACCTCGGCGCCATCCTAATCGCACCGTCCAGCCTTACATATTCGCCGTTGAGGTAGGGGTTCTCGGCCATGAAGATCGCCAGCCGCGCATATTCTTGCGGTTGGCCGAGGCGCTTTGGGAACGGGACCTGCGCTGCCAGAGCTTCCTGGACGTTGGGCGGCATCATCGCGACCATCGGGGTCTGGAATATGCCCGGCAGGATGGTGTTGACCCGGATGCCCTCCCCCATCAAGTCCCGCGCGACCGGGAGCGCCATTCCGAGCACTCCGGCCTTGGACGCGCTGTAGGCGGCCTGGCCGATCTGGCCGTCCTGAGCGGCGACAGACGCGGTGTTGACGATTAGGCCTTTCTCGCCGTCCTCCAGCGGCTCCAGGTCCGCCATTCCGGCGGCCGAAGCGGCGAGCACCCGGAAGGTGCCGATAAGGTTGATCTGGACCGCGAGCTCGAACTGGTGGATCGGGTAGCGCTTGACCGCCTTGGTCTCCTTGTCTCGGCCGACCGTCTTCACCGCGTTCGCGACCCCCGCGCAATTGACGCAGATCCGCTCCTGCCCGTGGACTTCGCGGGCCTTGGCGAAGCCCGCATCCACCGCCTCGTCGCTGGTTACGTCAACCTCGGCGAACACCCCGCCGATCTCGGAAGCGACCCGCTCCCCCTTCTCGGAGTCGCGATCGAATACCGCCACCTTGACTCCGCGCTCCGCAAGCGCCCGGGCGGTGGCCTCGCCGAGGCCGGACGCGGCGCCGGTGACGACCGCGGCAATGTCTGGTCCAAGCTTCACGTCTGGCTCCTCATCTAAGGTTCAGGCGAGCCGGGGCTCAGCCCTCGATCTCGCTCTTCACCACTTCCCCGCTCACCGGGTTGAAATAGACCTCGACCGGGCGCCCTTCCTTGTCGGTGCCGTAGATTTCGTAGCAATTGCCAGCGACTTTGAAGACGTCGGCCTTGTAGCCCATCTCCGCCACCTTCGCCTGCATCGCAGCCTCGGGCATCCAGGCCGAGCGAGGCTCGGTCGTGCAATTCGGGTCGCCCCCGGAGCAGGCGGCCACGCCGAGCAGAAGGAGCGGAGAGGCGAACGTAAGGCGGCGGATGCTCATGTCTGTTCCTTTCGATGATGCGGCGCCGTTCCTGCCGCCTGGCAGGCTAAGTGTAAATACCGGCTCTCGGAACCCGGCTAGACCGCTTCCACGATCGTCACGTTCGCGATGCCGCCGCCTTCGCACATTGTTTGAAGGCCGTAGCGCTTGCCGCGTGCCTTCAGGGCGTGGAGGAGCGTGGCCATCAGCTTGGCTCCGCTTGCGCCCAGCGGATGACCGAGCGCGATCGCGCCGCCGTTGACGTTGAGGCGCTCGGGGTCCGCACCAAGCTCGCGGAGCCAGGCAAGCGGCACCGGCGCGAAGGCTTCGTTGACCTCGTAGAGATCGATGTCGTCGATCTTCATTCCCGCTCGGTCCAGCGCGCGGCGGGTGGCTGGGATCGGCTCCTCGAGCATGATGACCGGGTCGCCGGCGGTGACCGTGAGGTTGTGGATGCGCGCAAGCGGGGTAAGGCCGTGCTCCTTGAGCGCCGCCTCGCTGACAATGAGGACTCCGCTTGCGCCATCGCAGATCTGGGACGCGTTGGCGGCGCTGATCGTGCCGCCTTCCTGGAGCAGCTTGACGGACGCTATGCCTTCGAGGGTGGCGTCGTAGCGAATGCCCTCGTCGGTGCGGTGCTCGCCCGCTTCCGTGGCGAGCGGGACGATCTCGTCAGCGAAGGCTCCGGCCTGGGTGGCGCTTGCGGCCTTGCGGTGACTTTCGAGCGCGAACTCGTCGAGCTGATCGCGTGTGAAGCCGTATTTTTTCGCGATCATCTCGGCGCCGTGGAACTGGCTGAACATGGCGACTCCGAAGCGGTCCTGGATGCGCTTCGAAAACGGCCCCTCGCCTATGCCGTGCTGCATCGGGAGAGTGAAGGGGAGGCCCATCGGAACGCGCGTCATCGATTCCACGCCGGCAGCGATCACCACGTCCTGGGTGCCGCTCATCACCGCCTGCGCGGCGAAATGGACCGATTGCTGCGACGAGCCGCATTGACGGTCGATGGTGACTGCCGGGACGCTCTGGGGAAGCCTGGAGGCGAGGACCGCGTTGCGGCCGACATGGAAGGCCTGCTCGCCCGCCTGGCCGACGCAGCCCATGATCACGTCTTCCACTGAGGCGGGATCGATGCCGGTGCGGTCGACCAGCGCGTTGAGAATCTCCGCGGCCATGTCCGCCGGGTGCCAGCCCTTCAGGGCGCCCCCGCGCCTGCCGCCCGCTGTTCGGACTGCGTCGACGATATAGGCTTCGGGCATGATCGAGGCGTCCTGACGTTCACGTAAGGCTTGGCTCTGTAGCGCGGGGGCGCCGGAAGCGCTATCTTGAAGCGGAGCGCGACATGGCGCATCGGTGCGGGCGCGGGTCGTCCGCCAAGGAGCAGAAACTAGATGGGTTACAAGGATCCGGCATTCCAGGACCGGCTGAAGAGCGCGGCGGACGCCAAGCAAAAGGCGCTGGACAAGCTCAAGGCCAAGCCGCCGGTGGACGAGGCTGTGCTTGCCGAGCGCAAAGCGGCCGCGGAGGCGAAGGCTGCGGCTCAGGCGGAGAAGCGCGCCGCCAAGCAGGCCCAGAAGGATCGAGAGGAGGCCGAGCGGGCGGCTCAGCTGGCGGCGGCGGAAGCCAGCGCGGTGAAGGCTCCCACCCCGGAGGAACTGAAGGCTGCGCGCGACGCCCGCTACGCCGCTCGCAAGCAGAAGCGGAAGTAAGGATGGCGAATCCGTTCACCAGCCACCCGAGCGAAGTCGGCGAGAGCTATTTCGGGCACATGCGGACCGCGGCAGGCTTCGGCGCCGTGATGGTCGTGGGCGGCCTGTGCGTGATCGTGCACGCGCTTCTCCCCTTCCTGTTCGTCAACACCGGGAGCAGGACGATGGGCAAGCTCCACAAGCGCATGTCCGGGCGGGTGGAACGCGTAAACTGGGAGCGGCACCCGATAATATGACCCCTCTCCCGGAGGGAGAGGATACGAAGCCTTGGCGCGTGCGCCTAGGCGGAGTTGGTGAGGGGTTACCGTCTCCGCGGATCACTTCAAACATCGTAACCCCTCACCCCAACCCTCTCCCTATGGGAGAGGGAGTAGGTGGGCTCGTCAGCCGCTGTTCATCACGCCGCCCCGAAAGCTAAGCTGCACTAGCGGGGGGGCCTATGCGAGCGATCGCTATCATGCTGCTGTTCATGCCGCCCGCGGCTTTCGCCCAGGGGCAGGCACAAGTCGATCCTGGATCGGCGAAGCTTCGGATAGTCAAGGACGACTGTGCCGCCGGCGCCTCTGCCGAGGACATCGTGGTTTGCGGATCCCGGGAGAAGAACAGCCCCTACCGGCTGCCGAAGATGAACGACAGGTTCGATGCCCGCGGACACGTCGATAGCGTCGGGCGCGAGCGTGTGAGGCTGATGCAGGGAGATGAGAGCGGGATCGGCTCCTGCTCGAACCGCGGCCCGGGCGGGATGACAGGTTGCTGGCTTCAGGACGTGAAGAACAAGCGCCTTCAGAACGGGAAATAGAACTCCTTTGAAATGGGAGAGGATGCGGAGCCTTGGCGTGCGCCTAGGCGGAGTCGGTGAGGGGTTGCGCGGTTCGGGCATGCTCCCCGATATCGTATCCCCTCACCCCAACCCTCTCCCGTTGGGCGAGGGGGTTCTCCCTAGATGCCGGGGCACCTGCCCCAGGCGATGAAATGCGGGTTCTCGAAACCACCGGCCGCCTTGCCGTAGCGGAGCGGACCGGCTTCGCGGTCGCCGTCGAGTGCCATGACCCGGCCGCCGGCCGCCTCGAGGATCGCCTGGCCCGCAGCGGTGTCCCACTCCATGGTCCGCCCGTAGCGCGGGTAGAGGTCCGCGCAGCCCTCTGCCAGAAGACAGAATTTGAGGGAGGAGCTTGAGGGCAGGAACTGCGCCACATCGAGATGAGCGAGCTTCGCCCTTGTGACGTCGGCGGTGGTCCGGCTTGCAAGGACCGTGAGTCCGGCTGCAGGCGGAGTTCGGGTGGCGAGACGCTCGGGAGCACCCTCGCGGCTGCGGCGGAACGCGCTCTCGCCCACCTGTCCGTAATAGAGCATGCGGCTGTCAGGCACGTAGATGACCCCCGCCGTCGCGGCACCGCCTTCTATGAGCGCGATGTTGACCGTGAACTCGCCGGTTCGGGCCACGAAGCCGCGGGTTCCGTCGAGAGGATCGACGCAGAAGAAGCGGTTGCCAAGTTGGGGAATCCGCCCGGCGCAGGCTTCTTCCTCCGCCAGGACCGGGATGTCCGGATAGGCGCCGGTCAGGGCGCCGAGGATGATCGCCTCGGCCCGCCGATCCGCCTCGGTCACGGGCGAGCCGTCCGACTTGATCTCGGTCGCGCAGCGGGCGCCGTAGATCGCCTCGATCTCGTCGCCCGCCTCGATCGCAGCGGCCACCATCAGGCGAAGCAACGGGCTCACCGCGAAAGGCGCTCCGCATGCCAGCGGAGGTGATCCTCCATGAAGGTGGAGATGAAATAGTAGCTGTGGTCGTAGCCGGGTTGCATCCGGACCCGGCAAGGGATGCCTGCACGCATGCAGGCGGAATTCAGCAGCTGCGGACGCAATTGTTCTTCGAGGAAGCTGTCCGCCTCGCCCTGATCGACCAGGATTTCCGAAACGCGGGCGCCGTCTTCGATCAGTGCGACGGCGTCGTGGGCGCGCCAGGCGGAGCGGTCGCTGCCGAGATAGCCGGCGAACGCCTTCTCGCCCCAGGGCACGCGCGAGGGCGCGGCGATGGGAGCGAAGGCGGAGACGCTCCTGAAGCGCTCCGGGTGGCGGAGCGCCAGGGTGAGCGCGCCGTGGCCGCCCATCGAATGGCCGGTGATGGCCTGCCGCTCAAGATCGATCGGGAAAGCGGGTGCGACTACTTCCGGAAGCTCGCCGATGATGTAGCTTTCCATCCGGTAGTGGGTGGCAAAGGGCTCCTGCGTCGCGTCCAGATAGAAGCCGGCCCCCTGGCCGAAATCGTAGCCCTCGGCGTCCGGAACGCCAGGCCCGCGCGGAGACGTGTCCGGTGCAACGAAGATCAGCCCCAGCTCGGCGCAGGCGCGGCGATACTCGCCTTTGTCAGTGACGTTGGCGTGGGTGCAGGTGAGACCGGACAGGTACCAGACGACCGGACAGAGGGCGCCTTCGTCGGCATGGGGCGGAACGAAGACCGAGAAGGTCATATCGGTCCCGGTCGCGGTGCTTCGATGGCTGACCACATGCTGGGTGCCGCCGTGGGCACGGGTGACTGAAAGGGTGTCCATATTGTCTCCTCTGCCGCTCGTCCCGAGCGTAGTCGAGGGGCGATTCTCCGCCATTGTGCCAGCGCCCCTCGACTTCGCTCGGGACGAGCGGGAGATCAGTAGATCACAACGCTCCGGATGCTCTCGCCCTTGTGCATCAGGTCGAAGGCGGTGTTGATCTCATCCAGGGGCATGGTGTGGGTGATGAGGCTGTCGATGTCGATCTTGCCGTCCATGTACCAGTCCACGATCCGCGGAACGTCGGTCCGGCCCCTCGCTCCGCCGAAGGCAGAGCCCTTCCAGACCCGGCCGGTGACGAGCTGGAACGGGCGGGTGGCGATCTCGCGCCCCGCCTCGGCGACTCCGATGATGATGCTTTCGCCCCAGCCGCGGTGGCAGCATTCCAGCGCCTGGCGCATCACGTCCGTGTTGCCGGTGCAGTCGAAGCTGTAATCGGCGCCCCCGTCGGTGATGTCGAGGATGGCCGGTACGACCCGGTCGTTGCCCGTGTCGGCAGGGTTCAGGAAATGCGTCATCCCGAACGCTTCGGCCATGGCGCGCTTGGCCGGGTTGATGTCGACCCCGATGATCTTGTCAGCGCCGACCAGCCGGGCGCCCTGGATGACGTTGAGGCCGATTCCGCCGAGGCCGAACACGACGACGTTGGAGCCCGGCTCCACGCCGGCGGTCCAGATGACGGCGCCGACGCCGGTCGTCACTCCGCAGCCGATGTAGCAGATCTTGTCGAACGGTGCGTCGCGGCGGACCTTCGCGAGCGCGATCTCCGGAAGCACGGTGAAGTTCGAGAAGGTGGAGCAGCCCATATAGTGATGGATGGTCTCCGAGCCGAGGCGGAAGCGGCTGGTGCCGTCCGGCATCAGGCCCTGCCCCTGGGTGCCTCGGATCGCGGTGCAGAGGTTGGTCTTCTGGCTGAGGCACGACTTACACTGGCGGCATTCCGGCGTGTAGAGCGGGATGACGTGATCGCCGACCGCCACGGATGTGACTCCGGCGCCCACCTCGCGGACGATGCCGGCGCCTTCATGGCCGAGGATCGAGGGGAAGATGCCTTCGGAGTCCTTGCCCTCCAGCGTGTAGGCGTCCGTGTGGCAGACTCCGGTCGCCATGATCTCGACCAGCACCTCGCCCGCGCGGGGCCCTTCCAGGTCCACCTCGTGGATCTCGAGCGGCTTGTTCGGGGCGACTGCGATTGCGGCTCTGGTTTTCATGGCACTTCCCTACTCGCTCGTCCCGACGAGCGGAAGCGGCCGCGATCCGCCAGCACCGCTTGCGCGGCATTATGCCCCGGCGC
>DASYWC010000216.1:0-10642 GCA_035936615.1 Allosphingosinicella sp.
CGCTCCGAGAGCAGCACGGCGACTTCTGCTGCCATGCCGCCGCAGCCGCGTGCGCTGGCTTCGATCAGCATGTGCGCGAGGCGCGGCGGCAGGGGCAAAGCGGCCATTGCCTTCCCGTGCGGCGTGGGGCGGCCGTCCTCTCCGATGGCGCCGAGCGAAAGCAGCCGCTTGCGGGCCTCGTCGATGGCGGCGGCGGGCGGAGGATCGATCCATTTGAGCTCCCGAGGATCGGAGACGCCCCAGATGGCGCAGTCGAGCAGAAGCGCGCTGAGATCCGCTTCCAGTATCTCAGGGGGATCGAAGCGCGGCAGGCTCGCGGTCGCGGCTTCCTCCCAGAGGCGATAGACGGTGCCGGGTCCCTGGCGCCCCGCTCTTCCGGCGCGCTGCGTGACCGCCGCCTGGCTGGCGCGCTCGGTCACCAGGCGGGTGAGGCCGGCGGAGCGGTCGTAGCGCGGGCGCCGGGCAAGGCCGCTGTCGACCACGATCCGAACCCCGTCCAGGGTCAGGCTGGTCTCGGCGATCGAAGTGGCGAGGACGACCTTGCGGCGGCCGGGCGGAGGAGCGGCGATCGCGGCGCGCTGCTCGCCCGGAGCGAGGCTGCCGTGGAGACGGTAGAGGTCGATATCCGGGGGAAGCCGATCCAGCCGCTCGGCCGTGCGCTCGATCTCCGCCACTCCCGGCAGAAACGCGAGCAGGCTTCCCTTCTCTTCGCTAAGCGCGCGGCGGATGGCCGCCGCCATCTCTTCTTCGACGCGCTTCTCGCCCGAACGGCCGAGATGGCGAAGCTCAATCGGATGGCTTCTCCCTTCGCTCTCGATGACTGGCGAATCGCCCATCAGCCTTGCGAACCGCGCGCCGTCGAGAGTCGCCGACATCGCCACCAGCTTCAGGTCCGGCCGAAGCGCACCTTGCCCGTCAAGCGCGAGGGCAAGGCCGAAGTCGCTGTCGAGGCTCCGCTCGTGAACCTCGTCGAACAGCACGGCCGACACCCCTTGAAGCTCGGGGTCGGCCTGGATCCGGGAGAGGAAAATGCCCTCGGTGAGGACGAGGATTCGAGTCTTTGCCGAGCGCCTGGTGTCGAGGCGGGTGGCGTAGCCGATGGTCTCGCCCACCTTCTCGCCCGAAAGCTCCGCCATCCGCTCGGCCGCGGCTCGCGCGGCAATGCGCCGGGGCGAGAGGAGGAGGATTTCGCCGCTGCACCAGCCCTCACCGAGGAGAGCGGGAGCGACGGCGGTCGTCTTGCCGGCTCCAGGCGGAGCGACGAGGACCGCGTTCGGGCCGCTGCGCAGCACGGCTAGAAGGTCAGGAAGCACGGTGTGGATAGGAAGAGCGCTCACGAGCCTTTCTCGCACCGACTCACCCGCCCCTCAATCCCCTCCCTTGAAAGGGAGGGGAGGCTTAGTAGGCGCGGGCGATGGCGAACTCGACTGCTTCGGTCAGAGCCGCCTTGGCCTTGCCTGCTGGGAACCGCCCAAGCGCGTCTATGGCGCGCTGGCCGTAGTGGCGGGCTCGGGCAATGGTGTCGTCGATCGCTCCCGTTCCGCGAAGCAGCCGGGTCGCCTGTGCCAGATCCTCGTCAGACGAGCGTCGGCCTTCCATCGCGTCCCGCCAGAAGGTCCGGTCGGCCTGGCTTCCGCGAGCGACTGCGAGGATCACGGGCAGGGTCACCTTTCCGTCCCTGAAGTCGTCTCCGACGCCCTTGCCCATCGTCTCGGAGTCGGAGGAGTAATCGATCGCGTCATCGATCAGCTGGAATGCGATGCCGAGGTTCCGGCCATAGCTGTCCAGCGCTTCCTCCACCGCCTCGTCCCGTTCCGCGACGACCGCGGCGATCCGGCAAGCGGCGGCGAACAAGGCGGCGGTCTTGGCGCTGATGATCCCGAGATAATGATCCTCGGTGGTGTCGATCCGCCGCTGGGCGGTCAGCTGGTCGACTTCTCCCTCGGCAATGACGGAGGAGGCGCGCGAGAGGATCTTCAGAACCTTGAGGCTTCCGTCCTCGACCATCAGCTCGAAGCTTCGGGAGAAAAGGAAGTCGCCCACCAGGACGCTCGCAGGATTGCCCCAGATGATGTTGGCGGTTCGGCGGCCGCGCCTGAGGCCGGAGCCGTCGACGACGTCGTCGTGAAGCAATGTCGCGGTGTGGATGAACTCCACCGCGGCTGCCAGCTTGTGGTGGCGCGTTCCCGGATAATCGAGCAGCCGTGCGCAGGCGAGGGTGAGCATCGGCCGCATGCGCTTGCCGCCTCCGGCGATCAGATGTCCGGCAAGCTCCGGGATCAGGATCACCTCGCTCTGCATGCGTTCCAGGATCACGCTGTTCACATGATTGAGGTCCGCCGACACCAGCTGGAGCATGGGATCGAGCGAGGGCGCGCGGGCAGGGCCCAGCTTGTAGATGGTGGCGCTCATGGCTGCGGCGGGATGTGCTCGTTCGCGCCGGTAAAGGCAAGTCTCAGGCGCAGAGCGGAAGCCTCAGCCGGGCGAGCAGCCCGCCCAAATCCTCGCTTTCCTCCAGAACGACCGATCCGCCGTAGATTTCCGCCACGTCCCGGACGATCGCGAGGCCAAGCCCGGTGCCCGGCTTTTCGACGTCCAGCCGGGCGCCCCGGTCGAAGATGCTGACTCGTTGCGCTGCGGGTATGCCCGGGCCGTCGTCCTCCACCTCGATCTCAACGCACTCCCCTTCGGTCTTAACGGTCACGAAGACGCGGCCCCCGCCGTACTTGGCCGCGTTCTCGATGAGGTTGCCAAGCAGTTCGTCAAGGTCCTGCCGTTCCACGCGCACCGACGCTTCCTTGTCTCCGGCAAGGTCGATCGTGACCTCTTCGTGGAGACGGCTGACTGCCCGCTCCACCGACTCGAGCGACGGCCAGACCTGGGCTCTTGCCTGGGCGCTGGCCCGGCGGCCGATTGCCCGTGCCCGGGCGAGGTGGTGATCGACTTGGCGCCTCATCGTCGCAGCCTCGCGCAACACGATCTGAGGCAAGTCTGGGCTCGACGCGGCGGCGCCGTTGGTGATCACTGTCAGCGGCGTCTTAAGCGCATGCGCCAGGTTGCCGGCATGGCGCCTCGCCTCTTCCGCCTGCCGCTCATTGTGCTGGAGGAGCGCGTTGAGCTCCTGGGTGAGGGGTTCGATCTCCTGCGGGAACCGCTCCTCGATTCGGGACTTCTCGCCCGACCGGATGGAGGCGATGGCCCGGCGCACCCGCCGAAGCGGCCAAAGCCCGTAAATGGCTTGGAGCGCCGCTAGAATGATGAGGCCAAGCCCCAGCGCTCCGAACGAGCGCACCATTGTCCGTCGAAGCACCGCGATCTGCTCGTCCAGCCCCTCGCGATCTTGAGCGACTTGAAATCGCCAGCGTACATCAGAACCCGGAAGGCGAACGTCGCGCTCGACCACTCGCAAAGTCTCGTCTCCGAACTCGTCACTGTCATAGGTGTGAACGTCGAAATCCTGGTGGCCTGCCCGGACTTGGAGCCTTCGGTCCCAAAGGGAGCGGGATGGAAAGTTGAGGATCGAGGACTCGTCCCGGCTAGCGGAATCGTCCGACGGGCTGATCTGGAAATACAGGCCGGAATTGGCTTCGAGGAAGCGCTGGTCCGCCGGAGTCCGGTTGAGGGAAACCTCTCCCTCCGGCCCGATCTCCGCGGTCGCTATGAGTGCGGTCATCACATATTCGAGCTGGGCGTCGAAGTTGCGGGTGATCGCGCTGGTCAGCACCCGGTCGAGCGCAAAGCCGCCGCCGGCCAGGAGGAGGATGATCCAGATCGCCGCGACGCCGATCATCCGGCGGGTCAGGGATCCCGTGGATCTTCGCCTGGTGACGCCCAGGGGCGCCTTTCCGAACCCGAGGAAAGCCGGCTTCATCTTCGGGCCGGGGTGGACCTCACCCCGCCGGATCTTCCAGCGAGTAGCCGAGGCCGCGGATGGTGGTGATCACGTCGGGCCCAAGCTTCTTTCGGATCCGCGTTACGAACACCTCTATGGTGTTGGAGTCGCGGTCGAAGTCCTGGTCGTAGATGTGCTCGATCAGCTCGGTGCGGGAGACCACCTTGCCCTTGTGGTGCATCAGGTAGGAGAGGAGCTTGTATTCCTGCGCGGTAAGCTTCACCGGCTCCCCGTTGAGGGTGACCTTGCCGGAGCGGGTGTCCAGCCGAACGTCGCCTGCCGTCATTTCCGTGCTGGCGTTGCCCGATGCCCGGCGGATGAGGGCTCGAAGCCGGGCGATCAGCTCTTCGGTCTGGAAAGGCTTGGCGAGATAGTCGTCCGCGCCCGCGTCGAGGCCGGCAACCTTGTCCGACCAGCTGTCGCGAGCGGTGAGGACCAGCACCGGGACCTTCATCCCTTCCTTGCGCCAGCGGTCGAGGACGGTGAGACCGTCGACTTCGGGGAGGCCGAGGTCCAGCACGATCGCGTCGTAGCTTTCGGTGGAGCCGAGATAATGCCCGTCCTCCCCGTCGGTGGCGAGATCGACCGCATAGCCGGCCCCTTCGAGCGTTGCCCGAAGCTGCCGCCCCAGATTCGGTTCGTCCTCGACGATCAGGACCCGCATCGATTGTTCCCCTTGGCTATGGACGCGTTCATCTAATCGCCCAACCAGCGCGATTGCCAATGGTTTCATTCATGAAGAGGCAGGCCGTCATGGCTCCCGCCGTTAACGCTACTGCGAGCGGCCCGTGATTCGACCGGTGCGCGCGTCGACGTCGATCCAGATGACCTGACCCTCGCGGAGGAACTTCAACCGGTAACGCTCGCCTTCCAGTTCAGGGCCGAGATAGGTGGCTCCGCCCATCCGAGGCACGATGACGGCCTCGATCACGCGCAAGGGCATGATGTGGCCCTCCTTGGTGGCACGGAAGGCTGCGTCCTGCTCCTTGCTGCGCGGGCGCGCGTCGGCCGCCGGCGCGAAGGCCGAGATGCCGATGGCGGCGGTGATTACAAGGAAGACGATACGCATGACTTGCAAACTCTGTTTTTCGCTGGTTCCAGAGCGGGATAGGCCGCAGGGATTGAATAGGTCATGAATGGTCCCCCTGGCCTAGCCTCCACCGACTGCGCGTGCTGATTCCGCCACCAGCTGTGGCTTTTTCGCTACAGGAATGTCCGGGCCCGCACCGTTGAGCGCGGGGGACAAGCAGCCTATGTCGCCGCCATGGCTGCACCCGTTCTCGCTTATGAAGGTCTCGGGCTGATCCAGGGCTCCGGTTGGCTTTTCCGGGGCCTGGACCTGTTCGTCGGGCAGCGCGACAGGCTTGCTCTGATCGGCCGGAACGGTGCCGGCAAGACGACGTTGCTGAAGTGCCTCGCCGGAATTATCGACACGGACGAGGGGCGGCGCACGATCCAGCCGGGGACAAAGGTCGTCCTTCTGGAGCAGGACCCGAAGGTCGAGGGCTTCGCGACCCTGCGCGATTTCACCGCGGCCGGGGCGGACGCTCCGCCGCCGCACGAAGTCGACGCGATCGCCACCCAGATCGGAATCGACCTTGGCAAGCCCGCTGCAACCGCCAGCGGCGGCGAACGGCGGCGGGCGGCCATCGCCCGGGCGCTTGCCCAGGACCCGCAGGTGCTTCTGCTCGACGAGCCGACCAACCATCTCGATCTTGCCGCGATCGAATGGCTGGAGAGCTGGCTGTCCCGCTACAACGGCGCCTTCATAGCGATCAGCCACGACCGCACGTTCCTGAAGCGCCTCACGCGCTCCAGCTTGTGGCTCGACCGGGGCAGCCTCAGGCGCGCCGAGATAGGCTTCGGCGGCTTCGATGCCTGGACCGAGCAGGTCTATGCGGAGGAAGCCCGCAACGCCGAGCGGCTCGACGCCAAGCTCCGGATCGAGGAACATTGGCTGCTCCGCGGAGTGACCGCCCGCCGCAAGCGCAACCAGGGCCGCCTGTCCAAGCTCCACGAGATGCGCGCCACCCGCGCGGCGATGCTCGGCCCCGCCGGCACGGCCAAGCTCGGCCTCGCCAATGACGACGTGAAGACGAAGGTGGTGATCGACTCCGACAAGGTGACCAAGCGCTTCCCCTCGTCTCCGCTCGGGACAGGGGGCGAGCGCACCATCGTGAAGGATTTCAGCCTGCGCATCACCCGCGGCGACAGGATCGGAGTGGTCGGCGCCAACGGCACCGGGAAGACCACCTTGTTGAAGCTTCTGACCGGGGAGATTGAGCCGGACGAAGGCAGCATCAAGCGCGCCAAAACACTGGATGGGGTCATCATCGACCAGCAGCGAAAGCTGCTCGATCCCGAAAAGAAGGTGCGCGACGTGCTCGCCGACGGCGGCGACTGGATCGATGTTCGCGGAGTGCGCAAGCACGTGCAGGGCTATCTGAAGGAGTTCCTGTTCGAGCCGGGGCTGGTGGACGCGAAGATCGGCACCCTGTCGGGAGGCGAGCGCTCGCGGCTGCTTCTGGCGCGAGAGTTTGCCCGGCGGTCGAACCTGCTTGTGCTGGACGAGCCGACCAACGATCTCGACCTCGAGACTTTGGACCTGCTCCAGGAGGTCATCGCCGACTATGACGGCACGGTGCTGATCGTCAGCCACGACCGCGACTTCCTCGACCGCACCGTCACGATCACCCTGGGCCTCGACGGGTCCGGCAAGGTCGATGTGGTCGCCGGCGGCTACGAGGATTGGGAGCGCAAGCGCAAGCAAGCCCCCCTCCCGCGTGCGGGAGGGGCCGGGAAGACAGGTACGGCCGCGAAGGACAGCCCCTCACCCCAGCCCTCTCCCGCGAGCGGGAGAGGGAGAAAGCTCAGCTACAAGGACCAGCGGGACTACGACCTGCTTCCGGCGCGAATCGAGGAGCTCGAAGCGCAAATTGCGCGTGATGAAGAGCTGCTCTCCGATCCAGACCTCTACACTCGCGATCCCAAGCGGTTCGCCGCCCTGACCGCCGCGATCGACAAGGCGCGAGCGGAGCGGGACTTAGCGGAGGAGCGCTGGCTCAACCTGGCCGAGCAGGTGGAGGCCCTGGTCTAGCCGACCCGCGGCACCCGGAGGCGGGGAATGTCGATCTTCGCGCAGCGGTCCATCACCACCTTGAGGCCCGCAGCCTCGGCCCGCTCGGCCGCTTCCTCGTTGATCACGCCCATCTGCAGCCAGACGGACTTGGCTCCGGCCGCGATCGCCTCGTCGACCGCTTCGCCAGCGGCCTGGGGGCGGCGGAAGATGTCGACCATGTCGATCGGCTCGCCGATCTGGCTGAGCTCGCGCCAGACATATTCGCCATGGACATGCTGGCCGGTAATCTGCGGATTGACCGGAAAGACTCGATAGCCGTGGTTCTGGAGAAACTTCATGACCCCGTAGCTCGGCCGGTCCGGACGGTCCGAGGCGCCGACGAGGGCGATGGTTCGAGTGCTCGCCAGAAGCTCGGCGATCTCCCGGTCCGATGTGAGCGGCATGTCGTGTCTCCTCGGCTTGCTGAGAACAACAGTCAGCCGCGGCTAGGGTTCATCTGCTCGATGAGCCGAGCCGCGATGTCGGCGAAGATGCGCGCTTCCTCGCCGTCTCCGGCGGCCGGGGGAACGCCCGCGTCCGAAGCCGCGCGGATGCTGAGCTTCAGAGGCACCCTCCCGAGGAACGGGATGCCCATCGCCCTGGCCGCAGCTTCGGCCCCTCCCGAGCCGAACGGGTCCGAGATTTCGCCGCAACTGGGACAGGCGTAACCCGCCATGTTCTCGATCAGCCCGAAGATCGGCACCTCCAGCTTCCGGAACAGGTCGATCGCGCGGGTCGCGTCGATCAGAGCCAGGTCCTGCGGAGTGGAGACCACGACTGCACCGGCCGGCTTCCACTTCTGGAGAAGCGACAATTGCACGTCTCCGGTTCCCGGGGGGAGATCCACGATCAGGATCTCGCAATCGCCCCAGTCGCCTTCGAGCATTTGACCGAGAGCGCTAGACGCCATGGGGCCGCGCCACGCCAGAGCGGTGCCGGTCGCCACCAGCTGGCCGATCGAGAGCATCCTCACTCCGTGGGTTTCCAGTGGGATGATCTGCTTGCCGATCGCCTCGGGCTTGGAGTGGTTGCCCATGATCCGCGGCTGCGATGGACCGTAAATGTCCGCATCGACGAGGCCGGTCTTGAAGCCCGCGCGGGCAAGCGCCACGGCAAGGTTGGCCGAGAGGGTGGACTTGCCCACTCCGCCCTTGCCGCTGCCGATTGCGACGATCGCTCGCTCGACCTTGTCGGCGCTCATTGCGATCCGGACCTCCTCGACCCCCGGCAACGCCAGCAGCGTCCGGCGAACCTCCTGCTCGAGCTCGGCGCGCGCTTCCGCGCCGAGTCCTGTCGCTTCCAGAACCACGCTGGCGACCCCTTCCGAGACGCGCGGCGCGAGCACTCGCCCCGCCCCTACGTGCGCGAGCGCGGCCATGATGGTGTCGGGATTCTGAGTCATCGGGACAGCGGATAAGCGCAATGGGAACCGATGCCACTGTTTTTCCGACCGGCGCCTACCTATAAAGGTTCCATGATCAAGAAATTCGGGTGGGGCGCGCGTCTTGCGGCCATGATGAATGAGAACCGGGGCGGGCCCTGGGGCACCGGCGGCGGTTCGGGCGGCTCCGGCGGAGGCGGCTCCGGCGGCGGCGGCCCGCGCAATCCCTGGGGCCAGCCCCCGCGCAAGGGAAGGCCGCTCGGGACGACCGGCAACGTCACCTCCCTCGACGAATTCCTGAAGAAGAGCCGGGCGCGTTTCGGCGGCCGCTTCCCGCATCAAGAAGGCAAGCCCTACTGGCTTTACGGTCTCGGGGTTTTTCTGGTGCTCTGGCTCATCTTCACCAGCTTCCACCGGATCGGCCCGCAGGAGCGGGGAGTCGTCACCACGTTCGGAAGTTACGAGCGCACGCTGGGGCCCGGGATCGGCTTTTCCTGGCCTGCGCCCGTCTCCCGGGTGCAGAAGATAGACGTCGAGGAGATCCGAACGATCGACATCGGCTCGCCGGACGCGAACAGCGAGAACCTGATCCTGACTGGCGACCAGAACATCATCGACCTGGCCTATTCGGTGCGCTGGAACATCCGCGACCCGAAGCTCTATCTGTACCAGATCAAGGATACCGAGGAGACCATCCGCGAGGTGGCCGAAAGCGCGATGCGCGCAGTCGTGGCGGGCGTTTCGCTGGACGATGCGATCGGCTCGGGCCGAAGCGGAATCGAGCAGCGGGTCGAGCAGGTCATGCAGCAGCTGCTCAACGACTATCGGGCAGGCGTGGTCATCCGGGGCGTCGCGATCAAGCAGTCCGATCCTCCGGCCGCGGTCAACGATGCGTTCAAGGAAGTGTCGGCGGCGCAGCAGCAGGCGCAGACCTATATGAACGACGCCCGCGCCTACGCGCTTCAGCTTACCGCCAAGGCGCAGGGCGAGGCGGCTGCGTTCGACAAGGTCTATTCCGAATACCGGCTGGCCCCCGAAGTGACCCGCCGCCGAATGTATTACGAAACCATGGAAAAGGTGCTTTCCCGAGTGGACAAGACTGTGGTCGAGGCGCCCGGAGTGACTCCGTACCTGGCGCTTCCCGAAATCCAGAAGCGCGCTCCGGCGGGAGTTCCGAAATGATCGGCCGTCTTGCGCGCAACCCGATAGCGCTCGGGATTCTGGCCATCGTCCTGCTGGTGCTGCTGGCGAGCACGCTCGCGGTGGTGCCGGAAACCAAGCAGGCGGTGGTGGTTCGCTTCGGCGAGCCTCAGCGGATCATCAATCGCTTCAAGCCGAGCCAGGATTTCGGGCGTACGGGAGCGGGCCTTGCGGCACGCATACCGTTCATGGAGCAGATCGTCTGGATCGATAAGAGGATCCTCAGCGTGGACATGGACCGGCAGCAGGTGCTCTCCACGGACCAGCTGAGGCTCCAGGTGGACGCGTTCGCGCGCTACCGCATCGTCGATCCGCTGCGGATGTACATTGCCGCCGGAACCGAGGAGCGCGTGAGCGACGAGCTTCGCCCCATCCTGGGATCGGCGCTTCGCAACGAGCTTGGCAAGCGGCCGTTCGCGTCGCTGCTTAGCCCCGAGCGAGGCCAGATGATGGACAACATCCAGAACGCGCTCAATCGCGTGGCCCGCCAGTACGGAGCCGAGATCGTCGACGTCCGAATCAAGCGCGCGGACCTTCCCGAGGGGACACCGCTGGAGTCGGCGTACCAGCGGATGCAGACGGCGCGTCAGCAGGAAGCACGGTCGATCAGGGCGCAGGGCCTGAAGCAGGCGCAGATCATTCGCGCCGAGGCCGACGCCGAGGCCGCGCGCACCTATGCCGAAGCGTTCGGCAAGGACGCCGACTTCTACGATTTCTACAGGGCAATGCAGTCTTACGAGGCGAGCTTTGTGGACAATGGATCGGGGCAGGAGATGGGCAAGTCCAGCATCATCCTGTCGCCGCAAAACGATTATCTCAGGGAGTTTCGCGGAAGGCGCTGACCTGCGTCCCGCGCATGGGGTTAGTTCAATGCTCGTTCAGCCGCAGACGATAGCCTGCGCCGAGGCTGACGGGGACTAAGCATCGAGGAGAACGACATAGTGCGTTATGTTTATGGCATCACCGCGGCCCTGCTTCTGGGCGGGACGGCCGCGACGTTGACGCTTCAGCCGGCGGGCGCTCAGACGGCGCAGAACGAGCCGGGTACCAT
>DASYWC010000217.1:0-10195 GCA_035936615.1 Allosphingosinicella sp.
GCTTTCGTGCGGGTTGGGGCGGCGGGGAAGGCCCAGCGCTTCGTGGCCGAGGTCGGCGATCACCCGGTCGACCGTCTCCAGGATCGGCGGCCCCGAGCGGAAGCTCCGGTCCATCGACAGGTCGAGGAAATCGCGATCGACGGCATTGGCCTCGCGACTGAACCAGGCGCGGGCGACGTCGAAGCTCTGAGGATCGGTGCCCTGGAAGCCGAAGATGGCCTGCTTGTAGTCGCCGACCGTGAAGATGGTGCGGTGGCGGTGGCTTGCGCCTTCGCCGGCGAAATATTCGAGAGCGAGGGCGCGGACGATGTTCCACTGGCGAAGGTTGGTGTCCTGCGCCTCGTCGACGAGGATATGATCGGTGGTCTGGTCGAGCTTGTAGCGGACCCACTCGCCCATTCCGGGAGTGAGAAGCAGTTCCTCCGCCCAGCGGATGAGATCGTCGAAATCGACCACTCCGGCCGCCCGTTTGGCTTCGGCGTAGGCGAAGGCGAAGGTCTGGCCTGCCCTCAGGCCCGCAGCCATTGCCGCGACCAGTCCGGCGACGGCGCGCATGTGGCGAAGCCGCTGGCAGCATTGCACGAGGCGGGCCGCATGCGCTTCGTAGTCGGGGTCTGCCTTGAGGAGACCCGCCTGCGGCTTGCGCGGGTCGCCCGACTTGGTGAGGACCAGGTTGGCGACCGCCGAGAGCGAGGTGCCGCGCTGCTCGTTGCTGCCGCCCAGCCACTGGGCGATGACGTCGCAGCAGTCGAGGCCGGTCGCCCTGCCCCAGGCCTTGTTGGCAGCGCCGATTCTTCGGAGAGACTCTATGTCGAAAACCTCGTCGCAGCAGGCGCTTGCGATGGCTTCTTCAATGTCTCCCGAAGGAATATCGAAGGCCCGCCGAAGCCGGGCCTCGATCCCTTCGCGCGGGCCCAGCGCCTGCATCGCGGCCGGCTCACGGGCGCAGCACATGAGGTAGGCCTCGGCGCCGCCCTGGCCCAGCCGGTGGCTGAGCGCCTGCATGTCCTCGATCAGCTTGAGGTCGCCGCCCCGCTCGGCCCGGACCAGCAGGTCGGCCAAGGTCTGGCGGGCAAGCAGCTGCTCTTCCCTCGCCTCCATCGGGCGGAAACCCGGAATCAGCCCGGCCTCCGCCGGGAACGCGGCAAGCAGGGACTGTGCGAAGGCGTGGATGGTCTGGATTCGCAGACCTCCGCCCGGAGCGTCGAGCACCTTCGCGAACAGAGTTCGGGCATTCTCCTGCGCCGCCGGGCCGACATCTTCGCCGAGCGCCCTGAGCTCGGACGCGAGATCGGGCCCCTTCAGCCGCACCCAGTAAGCGAGCCGCTCATGGATTCGCTCGGCCATCTCGGCAGCGCCAGCCTTGGTGAAGGTCAGGCACAGGATCGAGGACGGGTCTACGCCCGACAGCAGAAGCCGGAGCACCCTTGCGGTGAGGACATGGGTCTTGCCCGTACCTGCCGAGGCGGAGAGCGCTGCATGATCGGCAGGGTTCGACGCTCGAAGCTGGTCGCCCTGCAGGCGGGCGAGGGGTTTGCGAAGTCTAGCCAATCAGCCGGGTCCGGATCATTGCCGCCGCCGGCTTTCTTCCCATTCGCGCGCCATCGCACGCGCCTTTTCGACCGCGGCCGGTTGCAGGCCGTTGAGGAGATTCTGCACGTTGCGCGCCACCAGTTGCTCGTCTTCGGTGGCGCGGGCTGAAGCCAGGAGGTACCATTTCAGGGCCTCGACGGGATCCGCCGCTACCCCTGCACCCGCTTCCAAGGCCTTGCCGAGGTTGTTCATCGCCTCGGACCAGCCCTGCTCCGCCGCCAGCCGGTAGTATCGGGCGGCTGCGGCGTGGTCGACCGGGACTCCCTGGCCGGAGGCGTAGAGGCCGCCCAGGAACTGCTGGGCTCCGCTGTCTCCTGAATCGGCCGCCGCCTTCGCAAGACGGGCCGCGCCAGCGAAGTCCCTGCGCTCGTACGCGTCCAGCGCCTTCAGGAGGTTCGCGCTGGGCTCGTAATTGGCAGGGCCGTTCTGGATCTTGCCGGGAGCGGCCTCGGCAGTGCCTTCGACCGTGGCGGCCGAAGCCGCGGGCGCGGCGGCGGGCGCCGAAGCCACCCTGCTCACACCGCATGTCTCGAAGGCGCCGGTGACCCGGCTGCGTACCTTGGGCAGAGCGATCTGCGGAACGATCTGCCAAAGCTGCGCCTCGCCTACTCCTGCAGCCCCGCCAGAGTCCCGCTGAGCGGCGAGCGCGGCGGTCAGCTCCCGAAGCTGCCAAACCGAAAGCTTGGAGGCCAGAGCGCCGGCCACGCACTGGCTCTTGGACGGCTCAAGGCCGTGGCGTGCAAGCTCCGGGGTCAGCAGCGCCGTCTTGGTAGGAACGGTCTGGTCGAGCAGATAGGCTTTCTGACACCCGGCGAGGGAGCCCAGGGCAAGCACGGCGGGCAGCAACAGACGCAAACTCTTCCTCCTTGCGGGAACGCACCGCTCTTAGCACAGCTTTGGCTGGCGGGAAGGCGTGAGGCGACGGGACGTATCCGGCAACCATATCGCGCCCCAACGATCGGCTTGGGTGGTCGCTCTTCCCCGTCACCCACGCAGAGGGCGCGAGAGCGTGCGGGGCGCCCGGACCAGGCGCGCGAGGGCTAGAAGATGATCGCGCCCAGGACGAAGGCGACGGCAGCGACGATCCAGTCCTTCTGCTGCATGTTTCTGAAGAAATCCATCTGCTGCTCCTGCCAAACGTCCTAGCCTCGAAGGGCCGGATCGGATTATGACCGGGGGCCCGCCCTTCGTCTACCGGAGTCACCGCCATGTCCCGCGAACCCAGCTACCCCAAGGATGCTCCAGTCGGGAGCCCGCCAGCCTCCGAAGCGGCGGAGCGGGCGGCAAGCGCCAAGACCGTGGACCCGAAGCGAAAGAAGCCGTTCGTTTCAACGGGCGTCGCGGTGGGCGTCGGATCGGCAGCGATCGTCGCGGCTCTTCTCTACGCAAACCGCTCGCGCAAGAACGACCGGTAGCGCGGCTAAGGACTCGGCCGGTCCTGCGCCCGAAGGCGCTGGTCTCGTGGGTGATCTGAATCGGCGATTGGCCTGTTGACGCGGTCATGGCGGGGGTTCAGGCTGCGGCAACCCCCTGATATATAGGGGCGGCCGGAGCGGCTCGGCCCAGAGTCGGACGTTGCCGCTGCCTTTTGGGCGGGTGAAGCGGGCCTGAGCAGGAGTCTCTATCAGTGAATATCGAAACGCGGGTCGAAGGCTTTGATCGCCGCCAGCTTCTGAACGCCTTGCGCGCCTTCCGGCGCGGCGACTTCTCGGTGCGCCTGCCGGAGGACCAGCCCGGAATGGACGGCGATATCGCCACCCTGTTCAACGAGATCGTCGGCCTCAACGACGAGATGACCAACGAGGTGAAGCGCCTCTCCAAGGTCGTCGGCAAGGAAGGCAAGATCAACCAGCGCGGCCGGATCAAGGGCGCTCGCGGCGGCTGGGAGACGACCATCCAGTCGGTCAACGAGCTGATCGAGGACATGGTTCAGCCGACCGCGGAAGTCGCGCGAGTGATCGGGGCCGTTGCGAAAGGCGACCTTTCCCAGACCATGACCGTGGAGATCGACGGCCGTCCGCTTCGGGGCGAGTTCCTGCGCATCGGCAAGGTCGTGAACACGATGGTGGAGCAGCTCGCCTCCTTCGCCTCGGAGGTGACCCGCGTTGCGCGCGAAGTGGGAACGGAAGGAAAGCTGGGCGGCCAGGCGCGCGTCCAGGGCGTCGCAGGCACCTGGAAGGACCTTACCGACAACGTCAACCAGATGGCCGCGAACCTCACCGGCCAGGTCCGGAACATCGCCGACGTGACGACTGCCGTAGCGAAGGGCGATCTTTCCAAGAAGATCACGGTGGACGTCAAGGGCGAGGTGCTCGAGCTCAAGAACACGATCAATACGATGGTCGACCAGCTTAACGGCTTCGCTTCGGAAGTGACCCGGGTCGCCCGCGAAGTGGGTACGGAAGGAAAGCTGGGAGCCCAGGCTCAGGTGCCCGGAGTGGCCGGCACCTGGAAGGACCTCACCGACAACGTGAACCTCATGGCCGACAACCTCACCGGCCAGGTCCGGAACATCGCGGAGGTGACCACCGCGGTGGCACTGGGCGATCTTTCCAAGAAGATCACCGTGGACGTGAAGGGCGAGGTGCTCGAGCTCAAGAACACGATCAACACCATGGTCGACCAGCTGAACTCCTTCGCGTCGGAAGTGACCAGGGTCGCCCGCGAAGTGGGTACGGAAGGAAAGCTCGGAGCGCAGGCGCAGGTGGAAGGAGTCGGAGGCACCTGGAAGGACCTTACGGACAACGTGAACCTGATGGCCGACAACCTCACGGGCCAGGTCCGAAACATCGCCGAAGTGACGACCGCGGTGGCCTTGGGCGATCTCTCCAAGAAGATCACGGTGGACGTGAAGGGCGAGATCCTCGAGCTGAAAAACACCATCAACACCATGGTGGACCAGCTGAACGGCTTCGCTTCGGAAGTGACCCGAGTGGCGCGCGAGGTCGGCACCGAAGGAAAACTCGGCGGCCAGGCGCAGGTGCCCGGAGTGGCCGGCACCTGGGCGGACCTTACCGACAATGTGAACCTGATGGCCGCGAACCTCACGGGGCAGGTCCGGAACATCGCCGACGTGACGACCGCGGTGGCGAAGGGCGATCTTTCCAAGAAGATCACGGTGGACGTGAAGGGCGAGGTGCTCGAGCTCAAGGACACGATCAACACCATGGTCGACCAGCTCAACAGCTTCGCCTCCGAAGTGACGCGAGTAGCCCGCGAAGTGGGCACCGAGGGACGTCTGGGCGGCCAGGCGCAGGTGGAAGGCGTCGCCGGCACCTGGGCCGATCTTACCGACAACGTGAACGGCCTTGCCGCAAACCTCACCGGCCAGGTGCGCAACATCGCCGAGGTCACGACCGCAGTCGCGAAGGGCGATCTGTCGAAGAAGATCACCGTGGACGTGAAGGGCGAGGTTCTGGAGCTCAAGAACACCATCAACACCATGGTCGATCAGCTCAACTCCTTCGCATCGGAAGTGACCCGAGTTGCCCGCGAAGTGGGAACCGAAGGAAAGCTCGGAGCCCAGGCCCAGGTGGAGGGCGTCGGAGGTACCTGGAAGGACCTCACCGACAACGTGAACGCCATGGCGGCAAACCTGACGGGCCAAGTGCGAAACATCGCCGAGGTCACGACCGCGGTGGCCCTGGGGGACCTCTCCAAGAAGATCACGGTGGACGTGAAGGGCGAGATCCTGGAGCTGAAAAACACCATCAACGTCATGGTGGACCAGCTGAACGGCTTCGCATCGGAAGTGACTCGCGTTGCCCGCGAAGTGGGTACGGAAGGGAAGCTGGGCGGACGTGCGCAGGTGCGCGGAGTCGCCGGCACCTGGAAGGACCTGACCGACAACGTGAACCTCATGGCCGACAACCTCACCGGCCAGGTGCGAAACATCGCCGAAGTGACCACCGCGGTGGCAAAGGGCGACTTGTCCAAGAAGATCACGGTGAACGTGAAGGGCGAGGTGCTCGAACTCAAGAACACCATCAACACCATGGTGGACCAGCTCAACTCCTTCGCATCGGAAGTGACGCGAGTCGCCCGCGACGTCGGCACCGAGGGCAAGCTTGGAGCACAGGCGCAGGTGCCTGGCGTCGGCGGGACCTGGAAGGACCTCACGGACAACGTGAACCTGATGGCGAAGAACCTCACGAACCAAGTGCGCGGAATCGCGGACGTGGTGACCGCGGTCGCCCAGGGTAACCTGAAGCGCAAGCTCGCCGTGGACGCCAAGGGCGAGATCGCCGAGCTGGCCGACACGATCAACGGAATGATCGACACCCTGTCGACCTTCGGCGACCAGGTCACCAACATGGCCCGCGAAGTGGGTATCGAAGGAAAGCTGGGCGGCCAGGCCAAGGTGCCGGGCGCCGCCGGCCTGTGGCGCGACCTCACCGACAACGTGAACCAGCTCGCAGCCAACCTCACGAACCAGGTGCGCTCGATCGCCGACGTTGCGACCGCGGTGACCAAAGGCGACCTTTCGCGCTCGATCGCGGTGGAAGCATCGGGCGAAATGGCCGCTCTGAAAGACAACATCAACGAGATGATCCGCAACCTCAAGGAACAGACCTTGAAGAATGCGGAGCAGGACTGGCTCAAGACGAACCTCGCCCGCTTCAGCCGAATGCTTCAGGGCGAGCGCGACCTCACGACCGTGTCGAACCTCATCATGTCGGAGCTCGCTCCGCTGGTGAACGCCCAGTACGGGGTCTTCTACGTCACCAAGCGGGATGGCGACGAGACGGTGCTCGACCTTGCCGCAAGCTATGGCGCGGAGAACGCCGACCAGCTGAAGCCTAGCTTCAAGCTTCGCGAGGGCCTGATCGGCCAGGCCGCGGCCGACAAGCGAAGCATCCTGCTCGAGAACGTGCCGGGGGACTTCGTCCGGATCGGATCGGGCCTCGGCCACGCGGCTCCGGCCAACGTCAACATCCTCCCAGCCTTGTTCGAGGACGACGTAAAGGCGGTGATCGAGCTCGCCTCCTTCAGCGAGTTCAACGAGACCCACCAGAGCTTCCTCGACCAGCTCATGGAATCCATCGGCATCGTCTTGAACACGATCGCGGCGACCATGCGCACGGAAGGGCTCCTGAAGCAGTCGCAGCTCCTGACCCAGGAGCTTCAGGCGCGCCAGACCGAGCTCACCACCAAGCAGGAAGAACTCCACGCCACCAACGAGGAGCTTCAGGAAAAGGCGCTTCTGCTCGAATATGAGAAGAAGCAGGTGGAGGCGAAGAACCTCGAGATCGACATGGCCAGGCGGGCCATCGAGGAAAAGGCGGAGCAGCTCGCCCTCACCTCAAAGTACAAGTCCGAGTTCCTTGCGAACATGTCACACGAGCTTCGCACGCCTTTGAACTCGCTGCTCATCCTGTCGAAGCTGCTCGCGGACAACCCGCAGGGCAATCTGTCGGAGAAGCAGACCGAGTTCGCGCGGACGATCAACTCTGCGGGTTCGGACCTGTTGAGCCTCATTAACGACATCCTGGACCTCTCGAAGATCGAATCCGGTACGGTGTCGATCGACGTCAGCGACGTTCCTCTGAAGAGCCTTCGCCAGAATGCGGAGCGCACGTTCCGGCAGCTCGCGGCGGACAAGAACCTCAAATTCGATGTCGAGTTCGACAGCCGCCTGCCGCTCACCATCCGAACCGACGAGAAGCGGCTGCAACAGGTGGTCCTGAACCTCCTGTCCAACGCCTTCAAGTTTACCTCGCAAGGCGGAGTCACCCTCGCGGTGGAGTGCGCCGAGGAAGGCTGGACTCCGACGCATCCGGTGCTGAGCAAGGCGGACAGCGTTCTCGCCATCTCGGTCACCGACACGGGCATCGGCATTCCCGAGGACAAGCAGCGCCTCATCTTCGAGGCGTTCCAGCAGGCGGACGGAACGACCAGCCGGCGCTACGGGGGTACCGGCCTCGGCCTCTCCATCAGCCGCGAGATCGCGCGCCTTCTCGGCGGCGAGCTTCAAGTGCAGTCCACTCCGGGCGAGGGATCGACCTTCACTCTGTTCATCCCGCAGGACGCGGTGGAGCAGAACGCTCTGCCGGTTCCCGCCTCCCTGGTCGGGGACAAGGATGTGCCCACGACCATGGCCATCCCCGAACTCGTGCCCGAGGATCTGGGAGACGACCGAGACCGGCTCGGCGACCAGCCGTTCGTGCTGATCGTGGAGGACGACCCCACCTTCGCGTCGATCCTTCTCGAGATCGCGCGCGAAGCGGGGCTGAAAGGAGTCCTGTCGGGCGCCGGAGCGGGCACCGTGGCGATGGCGCGCAAGCTCCAGCCGGATGCGATCACTCTGGACCTCGGGCTTTCGGACATCGACGGGTCGGTTCTGCTCGATCTCCTCAAGCACGATCCGGACACCCAGCACATTCCGGTGCACGTCATTTCCGGCAAGGAGGAAGCGGCCGGAGCGCTCGCGCTCGGAGCGGTCGGCTCCACCGAGAAGCCGGCGTCGCGGGAGCAACTTCTCGAAGTGTTCAGGGACCTGCACCAAAAGGTCGGCCGCCGCGAGAAGAAGCTGCTGGTGATCAGCGACGGCAAGTCCCGAAAGAACCTCACCCGAGTGGTCTCCAGCCCGGGAGTGGCGGTGGAAAGCTCGGCGACGCTGGTCAAGGGAATCGTCAAGGCGGGGATCGAAGCGTTCGACGCCGTGGTCGTGGCGGCCTCCGAGGCCAAGAGCGTTGCCGACGAGCTCGAAGCGCTCGGCCCCGACTCGGCGACGGTCCCGGTGATCATCGCAAGCGAGGGCGAGGCGGAAGATGAGGTCAACGTTGCCCTCAACAGGCTTGCGGCACACTGGAACATCATCGTTGCCAGGACCGAGGACGAGCTTGAGGCGATCGTCTCGACGACGTTGCGCAAGGGCAAGGCGGCCTCGGCGGGAGACGAAGCGTCCTCGCGCGCAGTTCCCGAGCTCGCCGGAGCGACGATCCTGGTGGTCGACGACGATATCCGGAACATCTACTCGCTGACGAGCGTCCTTGAGACCTACGATGCGGTAGTCCTCCATGCCGAGCGCGGCCGGGAGGGCATCTCGATCCTCGAAGAGAACCCTTCGATCGACGTGGCCCTCATCGACATCATGATGCCGGAGATGGACGGTTACGAGACGATGCAGCAGATACGGGCACGCAAGAACCTGGCCGACGTGCCTCTGATCGCAGTCACCGCAAAGGCGATGAAGGGCGACCGCCAGAAGTGCCTCGACGCGGGCGCCTCCGACTATATCGCCAAGCCCGTCGACATGGACCTCCTGCTTGCGCTTCTGCGCGTGTGGATCGGGCGGGCCCGCGACAAGGCGGCGGGCGCGCAGTCGGAGCCGCAGCTCGTGCAGAACGCAGCGGAGTAAGGGGTGACGGCTCAAAAGCGAGTAGCGCAGCTTCCGGCAGGCGCGGCCCCGTTGCTCGGGGCCGGCACGTCCATGGCTGCCGAGGAGCCGGTCGACCGGCCTCGGGTGCTGATCGTGGACGACGACGAGAGGAACCTGCTCGCCCTCAAGACCGTGGTCGAGGAAGTGGCGGACGCGGTGACCGCCTCCTCTGGCGAAGAGGCGCTTCGCCAGCTCCTCAAAGGCGAGTTCGCCGTCATCCTTCTGGACGTCTTCATGCCCGGCATCGACGGGTACGAAACCGCCAAGATCATCCGCGAGCGGGAGCAGACCAAGCGGATCCCGATCGTCTTCCTTTCCGCGGTCAACAAGGAGAGCGCCCATCTCCTGCGCGGCTACGAAATGGGCGCGGTCGACTATGTGTTCAAACCGGTCGAGCCTGTCGTGCTTCGATCGAAGGTCGCGGTGTTCGTCGACCTCTTCGCAAAGACGCGCGAAATCCAGCGCAAGGCGAAGCAGGAACAGGAGCTGCTCGACGCCAATCTGAGGGCCAATGCCGAGCGGCTCCGGATCGAGAAAGAGCTTCGAATGGAGCAGCAGCGGCAGGCGGCGATCATCGAGTCCCTGCCGATCATCGTCTATCTCGAGCCGCTCGACGCTTCACCGCGAGCCCCTCAGTTCGTCAGCGGCAATTTCGAGGCCGTGACGGGCTTCAGCTTCGATCATGTGAAGCAGAACCCGACGATCTGGATGGACCGCCTTCACGAGGAGGACCGGGACCGGGTTCTCGAGGCGCTTGCAGCCCGTACGGAAACGGGCTCCTTCTCGATGGAGTATCGCTGGCGAAGCGCCGATGGGCAATACAAGCACTTCCTCGATCAGACGATCCTGCTTCGCGACTCTGCCGGCAATCCGGCGGAATTCGCCGGGACCCTGATGGACGTCACCGACCGGAAGCTCCTGGAAAACCAGCTCGTCCACTCGCAGAAGATGGACGCGGTTGGAAAGCTCACGGGCGGGATCGCCCACGATTTCAACAACCTGCTGGCGGCGGTGCTCGGCGGCCTCGGGATGCTGGAAAAGCGGGTCGAGTTCTCAGAAGACCAGCAGAAGATCCTCGGGATGACCAAGCACGCCGCCGAGCAGGGATCGGAGCTTGTGAAGCGCCTTCTGGCCTTCGCCCGGCGGCAGCAGCTGGAGCCTGCGCCGATCGAAATGGGCAGGCTTTCCGCGGCGGTCGGCGATCTCCTTGCCCACACGCTC
>DASYWC010000218.1:0-10683 GCA_035936615.1 Allosphingosinicella sp.
ACGACCGCGACTCCAAGCGAGGCCGTGGAAGCAGCATCTTCGGAAGCGGCTCGCGGGAGCGGGAACGCGATGAGGATCGCGACGATCGAAGCCCGCGAGGCCGAAGCGACTGGACCGAGGACCGCGAGAATCTCAGCTGGGGCCGCGGCAGGCATAGCGGCGACGACCGCGACCGCGACCGCTTCGACGACGACGACGAGCACAGAGAGCGCGGCTCCGTGCGCGGCCGGCGCGATCAGGGCGAGAGGATGAGCAGCGGCTGGGGCCCCCACCTCGGTTGGCGAAGCGGCGACCGCGATGACGACGACGGCCGCGAGAGCAGCCGGCGCAGGGACCGCGACCGCGACGACGACCGCGAGCGCGGCTATGGCCGCGACGACGAGCGGGACGGCCTCCCGATCGAGGAGACGAGCCGCCTGATCGGCTCGAACAAGGTGGAAGGAACGGCGGTCTACGGCCGCGACGGAAACCGCCTCGGAAGCATCTACAACTTCATGGTCGACAAGCTTTCGGGCAAGGTCGAATATGCGGTGATGAGCTATGGCGGAATGCTCGGAATGGGGCAGCGCTACTATCCGCTCCCCTGGCAGATGCTGACCTACGACACGCGGCAGGGCGGGTACCGGATCGACATGACGGAACGCGACCTGAAGGACGCCCCGAGCTTCGACCGCGAGACGGAGCCGCAGTTCAACGAATCCTATGGCGACCGGGTACATCGCTGGTACGGAATCCGCCGCCGCTAAGTGACAGGCAGCGGCCTCTTCCAGGGCCGCTGCCATTTTCCTGATACAATGTCACATTACGATCTGCTATGCTCCGGCCGAACAGCCGGAGCTTTTTTATGTCGGCCAAGCGGATCGGTTTCGTCCTTGCAGCCCTGCTGATAGGGCTTCCGGCCTGCAGCGCCTCCCAGATGGAGCCTGAACCCGGGCCGCAGCAACGGGTCACGCCCGCACTGCCCGAAGCCCGAGCGCCGGCGCCGCCGCCGGCCGATCTCGCGGCTGGGCAGGCCGAATTCGCAGTTGATCTCTACCGCCGGCTTGGCGCTCAGCCGGGCAACATCTTCCTGTCGCCGGCCAGCATCTCGGCGGCGCTGGCGATGGTCTATGCCGGAGCCGAGGGCGAAACCGCGGCTCAGATGGCTGAGGCGCTTCGTTATCCGGCAGGACCCGGTTTCCACGAAGGCATGGGAGCGCTGCTGAGGCGGCTTCCGATCGAGGCGGAGGGGCGGGTCCTGCGCATCGCCAACGCGCTGTGGGTGCAGCGGGACTTCGCGCTTCGGCCCGAGTACAGCCAGCTGGTGAAGCGCCATTATGGCGGGGAGGCGACTCCGGTGGATTTCGTCGCCGCTCCGGAGCAGGCGATCGCGACGGTCAACCGCTGGGCCGAGGACAAGACGGCCGGTCGGATCAAGGGGGTGATCCAGCGCTCCAACGTCACCGTGGACACGCGCCTGATCCTTACCAACAGCATCTATTTCAAGGGGGACTGGCTTCGACCGTTCAGCGCGAACCACACCCGGCAGCGCCCGTTCCGGCTGCCCGGAGGACGCTCGGTACCGGCGACCTTCATGCGCCAGCGCTCGAGCTTCCGAGTGCTGAGGGAGCCGGGCTTCGAGGCGCTGGAAGCGCCGTACAAGGGCGAAGAGCTGTCGATGATCCTGTTCGTTCCGGAGCGGCCGGAGGGGCTCGCCCAGTTCGAAAGCAGCCTCACCGCTCAGAAGCTTGACGGCTGGATCGGGAAGCTGATGGCTGAGGAGCGCAGCGACGTGGAGCTGGTTATGCCGAAGCTTCAGCTCACCACCCGCGCTTCGCTGGTGCCGGAGCTTCAGGCGCTCGGAATGCGGCGGGCGTTCAGCAACTCGGCCGAGCTCGGCGGGATCGCCGCTCCGGCCCGGCTGAGGCTGAGCGACGTCATTCACCAGACGTTCCTGCTGGTCGACGAAAAGGGGACCGAGGCGGCTGCCGTGACCGCCGGCATCGCCGAGATCGTCAGCATGCCTCGGGAGTTCCACGCCGACCGCCCGTTCTTCTTCCTGATCCGCGACAATCGCAGCGGAACGATCCTGTTCCTGGGACGCATCAGCGATCCAAGGACCATGATTTGACCGAAGGATCGCTGGTCAAGACCCGCTTCATCGCGGACCATCCCTTCTTCTTCCTGGTCCGCGACAACCGGAACGGCGGAGTCGTCTTCATGGGCAGGATCGAGGCCCCGCCACCCTTGCCGAATTGAGCGGAGCCTAATCGCCAGGACAGGCGTTGGGCCAACCAGATCAATGATTTAGCCGAGGCGGCATGAGTATCAGATTGGTGGGTGTTTCGGTGGCGGCGCTGCTTGCCGCGACCGGTTGCGACAGCGGCACCGAGTTGCCGGGAGACCGGGGAGCGGACGCGGTTGCGCCCAAGGAAGTGACCGCGGCTCAGCTTCAGGCGGCTGTGAAGGACCCGCGGGTTCGGGCCTTCTACGAGAGCCGAGGCTGGAAGGCGGCTTGGAAGGAGGACCAGGCGCGCGAGCTCACCGAAGCGTTGCGAGAGGCGCCGAGGCACGGGATGGAGGCTGTGCAGTTCCTGAAAGAAGGCGATGCGGCGCGCGACCCCGTGGCGCGCGAGGCAGCGCTCAGCGAGGGTGCGGTCAGCTATGCCGCCGCGCTTTCCAACGGGCGGATCGATCCCAAGACGCTGTGGAAGGAATATAGCGTCCCGATGCCGAAGGTGGACGTGATCGCCGGCCTCAATCAGGCGATAGCCCAGGGCAATGTAGGCGAGTGGCTTGCGCGCCTCGCTCCCCAGGATGAGGAGTATCGGGCGCTTTCCGACGCCTTCGTGCGCTATTCGCAGGCATCGAAACAGGAGGCGCAGAAGATCGCCGCGGGCGAGACGATCAAGCCGGGTCAAAAGGATCCGCGAGTGCCGCAGATCGCGGACGCGCTCCGGATCAACGGCTATTTGCAGGATCGGGGGCAGCAGCAACCGCAGCAACAACCGCAGCAGAAGGAGGGCGCGAAGGAGGCCCAGGCGGACCCCACCCGCTACACTCCGGCAATGGCGGAAGCGGTGAAGCGGCTCCAGGAGGATTATGGCGAGGACGCCGACGGAGTGATCGGAACGACCACTCTGCAGATGCTGAACACGGGCGCTGCCGAACGCGCGCGGACTCTTGCCATCAATCTGGAGCGGAGGCGCTGGCTCGAGCGGCAGCCGCCCAAGACCCGGATCGACGTCAATACCGCAGCGGCTTTCCTAAGCTACTGGCGCGACGGGAACCATTCGGATGCGCGGCGGGTGGTGGTCGGGCAGCCGGAGTGGGAGACCCCGCCGCTCGGATCGCCGATCGTGAAGCTGGTCGCCAACCCGCCGTGGAACGTTCCTGAGTCGATCGAGCAGGACGAGCTTCTGGCCAAGGGCGCGGCCTATCTGGCGCGCAACGGCTTTTCGAGAAAGGCGAACGGCCGGCTGGTTCAGGAGCCGAGCCCCAAGTCGGCTCTGGGCGAGGTCAAGTTCGACATGGACAACCCGCACGCAATCTACCTCCACGACACTCCCGCGAAGGCGCTGTTCGCGACCAACGATCGCCACTCGAGCCACGGCTGCGTTCGCGTCCACAATGCCGTGCAGTTCGCCCGGCTGCTTGCGCGGGACGAGGGCGTTCTGGAGGAATTCGACAAGGGGCTGCTCTCGCGCGAGGAGACCCATGTTCCGATCCAGAACAAGATCCCGGTCCGGCTGCTCTATCACACCGCCTATGCGCTGAACGGACGGGTGCTGTTCCGGACCGATCCCTATGGCTGGGACGAGGACCTTGCCCGGGCGCTCGGCATGCAGGGACAGGAGCGGCAGCAGCTGCGCACCCATGTCAGCATCATTGGACCCTAAGCTGCTCCGCCGGGATCAGGGGCTGGTGTTGGAGCCGGTCTTCCGGGCCGATTTGCGGTCGGGCGAGGAGCCCGCCTTCTTCTCACCCCGGATGGCGTTGCCGGACACGCCCTTGGCGCGCTCGTGCTCCTTGAGGGTGGGGTTGTGATTATTGTTCTGGCTTTTGCCGCCGCCGCTATTGCCGCGCATGTTGGTCTCCTTTTCGAGGCCAACGAAGGTGCGGGCGATGCGTTTCTTGTACCCCATCGCCCGAGCGGCGAGCCGCCGAGGATGACGCGATGACCCGACTTCTTGCCTGTCTGCTGCTGCTCCTTGCCGGCGGCTGCTCCTCGCTGGAGGCGTTCAATGCGCTGGTGCCCAAGGACCGGGGGGCAGGGCTGATTGCGAAGGACCAGGCGTTCGCGCCGCACGAGCGCGGAAGGCTCGATGTCTATGCGCCGGCCGGAACCAGAGCGGGATCGAAGGTGCCCGTGATCGTCTTCTTCTACGGCGGCTCCTGGAGCACTGGGAGCAAGGCCGAATACGGCTTTGCAGGCCAGGCACTGGCGGCCCAGGGGTTCGTCGTCGTTGTTCCGGACTACAGGCTGGTGCAGCAGGCGCGCTATCCGGGCTTCCTCGAGGACGGAGCAGCGGCGGTACGGTGGGTTCGGGCAAACGCGGAGCGCTTCGGCGGGGACCCAGACAGGATCGTTCTCGCCGGCCATTCGGCGGGGGCCTACAACGCGGCGATGCTGAGCCTCGACCCGAGGTGGCTGGGAAGGGACAGGGCTGCGGTAAAGGGGCTGATCGGCCTTGCCGGCCCCTATTCCTTCCTCCCGCTCGACACTCAGACCACCAGGCAGACGTTCGGCCATGTCGAGGACCTGCCCTCGACCCAGCCGGTGAACTTCGCAAGCCCGGACGACCCGCCGGCGCTGCTTCTGACCGGCGGTAGCGACACCCTCGTCCGCCCGGCCAAGAGCCGGGAGCTGGCGATGAAGCTGTCCCAGGCGGGAGTGCCGGCGGAGGCTCGGATCTACCCGGATCTCGGCCATGTCGGGATCATCTCCGCCTTGTCGAAGCTGTTCCGGGGCAAGGCGCCGGTGCTTCGGGACATGGCCGAGTTCGCTAGGACGGTGACGGCGAAGCGCTGACCTTCGTCGAAGCCAGCCGGCGCTTGGTCGAAGCGCTGGAGCGGGACCAAGCATGTCGTGCGATCAGGGCCGGGCGGCGCAGCGCTCGCGAAACAGTCATCCTCGCTAGCCAGGGTGCTGCGCCGCAACCTCCAGCCCCTGTTCTGAGAAAGGCGCCTACCGCCCCGCGAGGCTTCGGGCGTTTTGAAGGTAGAGGCGGCCGATCTTCTGCTCGCCTTGGTCGGCGAGGCGGGCGTACCAGCTTCCCGATTCGTCGCGCCTGAGGCCGGTGATGAAATCCCGGCGGACGATCGCCGAGCGGTGGAGCCGCACGAAGCGGTCGGGGTCGAGCCCTTCCTCGAGCTTCGCCATACTGTGGTGGACGAGCCAGCTTCTCTTGCCGACATGGAGCCGCATGTAGTCGCGCTCCGCGGTGACCTTGTCGATGTCCTGAACGGAGATCCGGACGAGGCCGGTTTGATCGGAGGCCCAGAATTCCTCGAGATATTGTGGGGCGGCTTCCGGGACCGGAGCCGCTTCGCCCCTGCGCGCTTCGAGATGGGCGCGGGCGCGGTCGAGCGCCCGGGCGAGGCGCTCCGGATCGGCAGGCTTCATCAGGTAATCCACCGCTTCGACCTCGAAGGCGGCGACCGCGAAGCTGTCGAAGGCGGTGACGAAAACCACCACCGGCGAGTTGGGAAGAGCGGCAAGAGCCCGTGCGACGTCGATCCCGTCCATCCCGGGCATCGAGATGTCGAGCAGCACAACGTCCGGCGAAAGCGCCACCACCAGCCGGATCGCGGCCTCGCCGTCCGAGCCGGTGCCGGCCAGAGTGACGTTGGGGCAGCGTGCCAGAAGAAGCTGCATCCGCTCCACCGCGAGCGGCTCGTCGTCCACCACGAGGACGGTGAGCGGCGCGGCCTCAGCCATGGGTCACCAGGGGCATTGTAAGCGCCACCCGAAAGCCTCCTTCAGGGCGCGGGCCGTAGTCGCAGCTGGTCGACACCCCGAACCGTGCCTGGAGCCGCTGGCACACATTGGTAAGCCCGACTCCGGTGCTCGGCTCTTCGTCCAGGGCCGGTATGGCCGAGGCGGGATCGCCGCTATTCTCGACGATCAGGTGAAGCCTCGCTCCCTCCTGCTCGGCACGGATCGTGAGGGTCACGATGTCCTTCGCCCGAGCCACTCCGTACTTGATGGCGTTCTCGACCACCGGCTGGAGCAGCAGCGCCGGGACCCGAGCGGACTGGAGCCTTTCGGGGATATCCACCTCCACCTGAAGCCGGTTCGGGAACCGGGCCTTCTCGATATCGAGGTAAAGCCGCTGAAGCGCAATCTCCTCGGAGAGCGAAACGTCGGCGGTGGGATCGGTGGCAAGGGTCGCCCGGAAGAAGTTCGAAAGGTTCATGATCATCCGCTCCGCCTCCTCGTCCCGCCGCGCCATGATCAGCGAGGAGAGCGAGTTCAAAGTGTTGAACAGGAAGTGCGGATTGACCTGGTAGCGGAGTGCTCGAAGATGGGCGGACTGCGCGGCGCGCTCGAATTCGGACGCGCGCCGTTCTGCCTGGCGCAGCTGTGCGGCGGAGCTCAAGGCTACATAGATTGCCGACCAGGCGGCGAAGAAGAAGTACCATGTGACGGTGCCGTCGACGAGCATTCGCGGCGCGTACTTCATCATCATCTCGCGGTTCGTCTGCGCCTGAAGCACGACCTGGGCCTGGCCGTTGGGCCGTTGCAGGATGATTTGTCCGTCGGGGGTGCGGGTAAGGGTGGTGCCGTCTTTCCCTTCCTCCGTCTTCTTCGCCGTGGCCAGCGGATCGTTCAGTCGGAACATAGTGAAGCTGAAGACGGAAAAGGTCGCGGCGGCAGGAATGGAGGCAAGGGCGGCGATGATGGCCATTCGGCGGAGGCTGCCCCTCGCGGCAAGCAGGCGGAGCATCACGTAGACCAGGAAAGTGAGCAGCGCTCCGACCACAGCGGAGACGGACCTTAAGAGGAGGAAGTCGCGAACGGGAACCTCCATGAACGGGCTGCGCGCGAGCACCGTCAGGAAGTAAAAGGACCAGAAGCCGACGATCGACTTGATCGCCAGCGGCAGGTCGTGGAAGCGCCCCTCCGGGCGCGGGAGTGAAAGCGAGGCCATTGCCTCTGTTTAGCGCAGCGGCGTTCCAAAAGCTTCACCGCGCACGTCGGTTGGTAGAAGCAGCCCCGCACTTCGTCGAAGAGAGCGGCCGATGCGCGTGCGTCGAAGCCGCGCGACAAGCGTTGGCGGACGCAAAGGAGACGATGATGGACGATGCAAAGCAGACCGCTGGCCCCGAGGGTACCGAAGTTCCGCCGGATCCCGAGGAGCGGGCCTTTACCGGCCATCCGGACCATCCGCCTGCAAGCCCGGACCAACCGGTGGAAGGCAACCAGGAGCTGCTTAGGCAAAGCGAGGACTCGGCCGATGAAAGCGCGCCGCCCGAGGGGCCGGCGGCCTCCGGCTGAACCTGTCGGGCGGGTGCCGGAGGCCACATTATGTTGCTGCGATGTGACAGTCGCCAACAGCATGAATCCGCCCGAACAAATCAGTTGCGGCCCAACCTGATCTCTGATTCAATTCCATTGGGGACGGGGTCGTGGTTAAGCCTCCCGCAAGTAGCCGGGGCGCACCACGACAGGCAAAGGAGCGGGCTCATGGGTACGCAGGTCAAATCGCCGGACGGGGCGCTTACGCTTATCGAAATCAAGGAATTCGCCGGGTTTTCGAAAGGAACTCAGCGCTACATTCGCCGCTCGCTGGACGTCGGGCTCGGCCGCCGCGACGCAATGAAGCGCTGGTCGCGCGACGTCGGCGAAGCGGCCAGCATCCGGGCCCAGGAGCGCGTCTACCGCCGGCTGGACCATATCCGCGACTATGTGCCCGACGACAGCGGCCTGGACGCGATGGAGCCGATGATGGGCCCGCTGGTCGCGATGACTGCTTTCGACCTGGGGCAGGACAAATTGCCCGACTTCGCCTCCTACCGCTTCTTGTACGAGCGGCTGATCGGAGCGGCGGTTCGTCCGTGGCTTCCGGGTGCCTTTTGTGCCGCCGCGGCGCTACCGCACCTCCATCCGGAGCGCCGCCGGGTGCTTCTGCAGTCGATCAGCGAAGCCGCCGCGACCGCGCCCGGCTGGTCGAACCGGGAGCCGGCCTTCTACCCTGAGTGGGTGGAAAAGGTGGACGTTACCGTCGCCGGCTGACGCAAGTGGGAGGCTGCCGCTGCGGCCTCCCCCTCCTTAAAGGCCACTCAGCAGGTCCGCCGCAAAGGTGGACAGGGTGTCGTCGCGAGCGCCCATCACGATGATCCGGTCGCCGGGACGGGCGAGTTCTCGGAGGCGTTCGCCGGCGGCGGAGCGGTCCGCGATGTGCTCGACCTGCCCGCCCGCGGAGCGTACACCTTCCACGATGTGCTCGCTTCCGACTTCCCGGTTGGTGGTGCCGCCGTGATAGACGGGATCGGGCATGATCAGCACGTCGTCGGGCGCGAGCTGCTCCGCGAAGCAGTCGATCAGCTCCTGCCGCATCGTCCGCAGGGGCCCGTAGCCGTGGGGCTGGAACAGGACCAGCAGCCGGCCCGGGAATGCGTGCAGAGTCGAGAGCGTGGCGGTGATCTTGTCCGGGTTGTGCCCGAAATCGTCGATGACGGTGATCCCGTTCTTAGTTCCGACCACTTCGAACCGGCGGCGAAGGCCGGTAAAGCCGGCAAGCGCTTCGGAAGCCTCGGCGAGATCGGTCCCGGCGGCTGAGACGGCTGCAAGAGCCGCGAGCGCGTTGGACGCGTTGTGGCGGCCGGGGACTGCGAGCCTGACCCGAACCGCTTCGCCGGTGCCTCGGCGGGTGGCGGAGAAGGAGACTGCAAGCGGCTCTTCTGCGACATTGCCGCCGAGCAGATCGGCGTCGGGGTCTGAAAAGCTGAAGGTGGTCAGCCGTTCCGGAGCGACCCTGGCGGCGAGCAGCCGCGTCTCCGGGTCGTCCAGGTTGAGGACCGCGACCTGGGCGCGCGAGACGAAGCCGAGGAACAGCGAACGGAGCTCTTCCATCGACTTGTGGTCAAGGGTGATGTTGCCGAGCACCGCTACCCGCGGCTTGTAGAGGGAAATCGACCCGTCGCTTTCGTCCACTTCGCTGACGAACATGCCGCCGGTTCCGACCAGTGCGCTTGCGAAGGGAGTGTCGGCGGTGACGAAGTTCTTCATCACCGCTCCGTTCATCACCGTCGGCTCGAGCCCAAGCCGATGCAGGATCCATCCGATCATTCCGGTCGTGGTGGATTTGCCGCTTGTGCCTCCGCAGGCGATTGCGGTGCCCGAGGCGTTGAACAGTTCCGCCAGCAGCTGCGGCCGGGTAATGCGCTCCGCCCCAATGCGGATCGCCGACTGGACGTCCGGGACCGTATCCTCGATGGCGGCCGAGGTGACGAGCACCTGGTCGGGGCTGGTGATCCCGCTGCCGTCCTGCGGAAACAGCGAGATCCCGCGGCTTTCGAGGAAGGCGAACTTGTCGCCGACGCGGCCCTGGTCGAGCGAGCGGTCGGAGCCTGCGACTTCGTGGCCTCGGGCCCGGACGATGCAGGCGAGAGGCAGCATTCCGCTGCCGCCGATGCCGCAGAAGAAATAGGGTTTGGCGCGATTCATGGCGGTGCCCTATTGGGAAGCGGCGGGCATTTCAAAGTGTTTGGCGTTTCACGGGTCTCGAGGGGGAGTTGAGGATGCGGATCGGAGTCGTGGCGCCCTCGATCCCGATCCTGCCGGAGGTCGCTCAGCGGGTGACGGCGGTAGCCGGAGCGCGCTTCCCCGATGCGGAGCTGTTCTTCCACCCGCAATGCTTCCTCGTCCACAACCATTTCGCAGGGGAGGACTCCGCGCGCGCCGACGCTTTCGTGGAGGTTGCGAACGATCCGGAAATCGACGCCTTGTGGTTCGCGAGAGGCGGCTACGGATCGTGCCGGATCGCCGAGGAGGTGCTCGGGCGTCTCGGCGAGGCCGCGCGCGACAAGACCTACATCGGCTACAGCGACGCGGGCTACCTGCTTGCCGGGCTTTACGCCGCTGGATTCCCCAAGGTCGCGCACGGGCCGATGCCGGTCGACGTCCGGCGGGAAGGCGGCGAAGCGGCGATCGAGCGTGTGCTCGACTGGCTCGCGTCGGGAGCGAAGGAGTCGCTTGAGCCGAGCGTTGGCGGCGCGAGGATCGCGGCGTTCAACATCACCGTGTTCAGCCAGCTGCTCGGAACTCCGCTGGAGCCGGACCTTTCAGGCCATGTCCTGATGCTTGAGGACGTGTCGGAGCATCTCTACCGCACGGACCGGTCGATGTTCCACATCACCAGCAATCCGCGGGTGAGGCAGCTGGCGGGGATCAGGCTCGGCCGCTGCAGCGAGGTTCCCGCGAACGATCCGGAGTTCGGCGAGACGGAGGAGGAGATCGTCCGCCATTGGTGCGACCGGTCCGGGATACCCTATCTCGGGCGCGCCGACATCGGCCACGATTCGGACAATAAGGTGGTCCCGTTCGGCCTGCAGGCCCATTCTTGAGGCAAATGGCGCCACAAGGCATTGCGTATCGCGCCCGTTTGCGCTCTACCCTAGGTTAAATTCACAGGAGGGCCAAATGGCAACGAACAACAAGGGTGGCAACAACGCACTGGCGCGTCCGATGAAGCCTTC
>DASYWC010000219.1:0-4313 GCA_035936615.1 Allosphingosinicella sp.
CGCGTCCTTCCCTCTCTCGCTGCAGGCTTTATGGTCGGTGATCCGCAAGAAAAAGATCAAGTTTCACGTCACGCCCAAGGATCGCCAGGAAGGCAACTTCCTCAACATCGTCTGGCCGCAGGTGGCGATCATGGTTCTGACGGCTGCCGGAATCGTCTGGGCCTCGGTCAGCCTGATCCTCGGGCGAGACGATTACACCTTCGAAGGCGTGCTCGCTAACGGCCTGTGGGGGGTGAACAACATCCTGGCGATGTCGATCATGGTTCGGGCCGCCTTCTGGAAACCGGACCATGAGGAGGGGCAGGCCGAATGAGCATCGGGCAAAGCTTCTCCCGTGCGCGCAGCCACATCGTCTTCATCCTGGCCCTCCTCTCGGCCGCGGCCTACATTTTGTGGGTTGAGCGTGAACGGGGCGTGGGCAGCTGGCGCGTAGAACTGGGCGAATACGAAAGTGGCGAGGAGGCCGGTCGGCAGTGGGATCTTCTTCGCTCGACGCCAGGTCTTCACGCGGTACAGATCGTACGGACGACCGATAAGTCGGTGCGGCTGGAAGTGAGAGAGGTTTCAAACGAGGCAACGGCTCGCCGCATCTGCCGAATTGCGCGTGCCAAGAGAGTGGAATGCCTTGTCGTCTCCCCACTCAAGGCTGGCGCTTCAGCAACTTGAGCCTGTTGATCCCGTCGGCGCTCTCGTAAGCAAGCTCGTCCACGCAGGCGAAGATGATCGCCATCCCCCGCCCGCTCTCTGCGCCATCAGGCGCTGGAGATGTATGGTCGAACACCGCGGCGGGAATGGGTGCCCCGCTATCCAGGAGCTCGATGCGGAGACCCTCCGGCTGTCGCGCCAGGTGCAGCGTGATCTCGCCGGGGGTGCCGTCATAGCCGTGAATGACGATATTGTTCGCAGCTTCGGCGACCGCCAGCTCGAGGTCGATCAACGCGTCCTGGCCGCTGTCATGGGCCTCCGCGAACGCCCGGACGCAGTCCGTCAGCCGCCGGACCTCTTCCAGCTTTGCCGCGACCGTGATCGTCGCCTCAGGAGGAGCGCAGGGCCGCGGTGGCATCGCTGATATTGTCAAACAACCGAAAGATTCGGTCGAGCTGGGTAATCTGGAGAAGGCGCCGTACCGCGGCTTGGGCGCCGACTATTCCGATAACACCCGGCACGCCCATCATCTTGAGAAGGGACACGAAGACTCCGAGGCCTGTAGAGTCGAGGAACTGCACCGAACTGACGTCGAGGATCACAAGGTGCGGCTGATCCGTGATGTTCTCCTGTAAGGCTTTTTTGAAAGCGGGGGCCGCGGCGGCATCGAGGCGCTCGGTCCCGATCCTTACCACCACGATCCCATCCTGATCCTCAAATTCAGTCATTCAATTCTCTCACACGTTGGCCCGAGGACCTGCTTCCAGGCTGAGCATTGACACATCGTCCTGCGGCGGGCGACCCTCGCGTAAGTCGAGAAGCCGCCGTTCGAGGGCTCCGATCATGACGCTGAGCTCGCTCTGCCGCTGATCCTCCACGGCTTCAAGAAGCCCTGCTTCGCCGAGACCCTCTTCGATCACGCCGTCCGAGTAGATCAGCAGCCGGTCGCCCGGATCGAGCACCATCTCGCAAACCTCATGCCGAACCCCCGGGAGCATACCCAGAGGCAACCCGCCCTGCTCCAGGAACCGGGCGGGCGATGCGGTAGGGACGAGGACCGGCATCGGGTGCCCGGCCCGAAGCAGCCAAAGCCTTGTCCCGTCTGCCTCGGCAAGTCCAATGGCAGCGGTCATATACGCATCGCTCCCCTGGGACAGCAGGTCCTCGTTGAGGATCTGCGCCGCCTCGACCAGATCCTCGGGGCGTGAGGGGGCGAGGCGGGTCATACGGCTGTGGAGCGCAAAGCTGTTGAGCGCCGCCGGCACTCCGTGACCTGAGACGTCGAAATTGAAGAACAGGAAGCGCCCGCCCTCAACCTGAAGAACGCCCAGAGCATCACCCCCGATGTCGAGCGAGGGGATGAAAGTTGAAGCCTGCCGCAATGGGCCGTCGAGCTTGTTTCCGGGGAGCAGGCTCTGCTGCATCTCGGCAGCAGCCGCGAGATCCTCCTTCAGCAGGCGATACGCGTCGCGGATCTGTTCGTGCGCAGCCGTCAAACGCCGGTTGTGCTGCTCCAACCTGCGCTGCAGCTGGACCACCCGGCGGGCTGCATTGATGCCCAGCTCGATCTGAATGTCCTGGAACGGCTTGTGGAGGAAATCGTCGACTCCAGCCTCAAGGGCGGTGCGCACCGCCTGATCCCGGCCGGTCGCGGTCATCAGGATTACGTGCAGGTACTCCTCACGATCGAGACGCACCCGCCGGACGAGCTCCATCCCGTCCATCTCCGGCATCATCCAGTCGGTGATGAGGACGTCAAAATGCTTCTCCCTGAGCAGCCTCAGCGCCAACTGCCCGTCGCCCACCAGTTCCGCTGCGCAGCCGAGGCTTTCGAGCGCCATGCACAGATAGTCGCCCAGAAGCGCATCATCGTCCGCCACCAGCACGGACAGCCCGACCTCTTCTTCATCATCGGTCAACGCGCCGATCTCCGTAAACAGGCGGTCTGGCGAGGCTTTGATCCTCGTTAAATAAAATCCGCTTCCTCCCGCATAGTTGGAGGCTATGAAGGGGAGAAGCTCTTTTTCCTGCTGAAGATGTTCGTGAGGCTGGAGAACCACTTGAACATGCCTGCCAGGGCTACAGCAGTAGCGACGTTCTCACCTTCATCGACCGGGCGAAAGACCCGCACTCTCACTCGCTATTCCTCCGTGAACCTGAGGGCGCACCCCTGACTCGGCGCCTGCTGACCGCATCTGCCCTCGGCCTGATCAGCTCGGGCTGTGTATCGGGTGGGACTGTGAACGACCCAGCAGCACTCAAGCCGCCGGCGCACTATGGCCTGGTCTGGGCCGACGAGTTCGACCAGCCGGGTCCGCCGAAGGAGACGCATTGGGGGTACGACACCGAGTACAACCGGAGCGGCTGGCTAACGGAGAGCTGCAATATTATGCGGCTCATCGGCCTGAAAACGCGCGCGTGGAGAACGGACGCCTGATCGTTGAGGCGCGTGCGGAAGCCTTGGCCGACCGTCCGGACTGGGGTGGGCAGCGCTACAGCTCGGCTCGGCTCGTCACCCGCGGTCGCGGCGCCTGGACCTACGGCTTTTTCGAGGTTCGTGCGAAGCTGCCTTGCGTTCTAGGCACGTGGCCCGCCGCCTGGCTCCTGCCGAGCACGAGGGATCCGGACTTCTCGAACGGCGAGATCGACATCTTCGAGCACGTGGCTCACCAGGCCGGCGGGGTGCGTCATTCCGTCCATACCAAGCGGCGCAACTTCAGGCGCGGCAACCACCCGACCCGCGCTACGCGCGTGCCCGACGCCTGCGAGGCCTTTCACACCTACCAGCTTCACTGGACGCCAGACGAAATCGCCATGGGAGTGGATGGCCGCCGAACCTTTTCCTACCGCCGGAAGCTCCTGCAGGATTGGCCGTTCGACGAGCCGTTCTACTTGATCGTCAACCTGGCGGTCGGCGGCCACTGGGCTGGTAGCCAAGGCGTCGACAGTGAAGGCTTACCGGCACGCCTGGAGGTGGACTATGTTCGCATTTACGGCCCACGGTGAGCGTGGCGCTCGTCGCCGCAATTGTGTTGTTCGGCATTCCAAACAGTGTAGTTCGTCATTGCTCCCCAACCAGCGGATCAGTCGGAGATCGAAAAGCGTGAGAAGCATTGCCGTGGCGGCCGCAGCAATGTCGCTGCTCCTGCCCCAAGCCGGGTCCGCTCAAACCTACAAAGGCGTTGCTTTTGCCGGAGTTTCCACCGGCCGCGGCACGTCCGGCTATGCCGGCGCCACGGTCGCGTTGCCCGGGGGGAGCCTGGGGAAAGGGCTGGCTGTGCGCGGCGCAACCAGCCTTGGAGATTTCACCTTCGAGCGGAACGGCACCGACTTCGACGGCGAATATTTCTCCGCCGAGGTCGCCCTCGTGTCGCAGCATTCCGGCCCCTGGGGCTGGGCCAACTTCTCCGCCGGTCCTCGAATCAACGATCTGGAGATCGAGCCTCCGGATCCTGACAACGATCGGGTGGGCACCAGGCTGGACCTGGGTGTCCAGACGGACGGCGGGTACAACATCAATCCCGCCTGGCGCGCCACCTGGCGAGCCTCATCAGGCGTCTTCAACGGGACCTATCAGGTGCGGGGCACGATCGGCCGTCTCGTCGATCAGCGGTCTCCAGTCCGCCTGGGCCTCGATGCAGGGTTCCAGGGGAGTCCTGAATACAGCT
>DASYWC010000220.1:0-6648 GCA_035936615.1 Allosphingosinicella sp.
GTCATAAGTGAGCCGCTTCCCGGCAGCGTCGCAGCCTGGCAAGCACTCTCCTTTGCGCTTGAGCCGACGGATGAGCTTAGCTCGCACGCGCAGGCAATGCGTTTTCGAGACGCCGGTGCGCTCGCTCACCTTCGGGGTGGCAATGCCTTCGAGATAGAGCTGCTCGACCAGGCGCGTCGTCTCCTTGGGTATCTTGGCGCCGCTGTAGCGCTCTCCGCCTCCTGGCGGTGGGAGCGGGCGCTTCCCCTTCGCCTTCAGCTCAGCATTATACTGGCGCCGTTCATTGCTGATCGCGCCGGCGCTGATGGCCATATAGATCTGGATATCGCGCGGCTTTGTGCCCTTGCGGAGGAAGGCGCGCAGCCTCTCTATCTCGTCCGGCAGCAGGTGGCCGTTCTCGTCTCGCTGGGCAGGTCGGTACCCGCGCCGTACGCACATGGCCGCGAGGTAAGCGTTGGCAGCCGTCGACTCGCAGACGCCGAAGCGCTGACCGATCGGCTTGAAGCCTATTTTCTCCTCATCATGCAGGCGGATCACTTCCTCGACCTGGTCGGGAGTGAGGCGGTAGATGAGGCTATTGTGGCGCCGCGGCTCTTTAAGTCCGAGCTTCCGCGCTACCTGCTTGATCGCGAGGGCGCCTCGAGCCTCGAGCTTCTTCATTCGGGTCATACAGCCCTCGGCGCCTTCGCTCTCAAAGTGGCGGACGAGCACGTTCTTTTCGTGCGTCGTCCAGGCTGGTCGAGCCTTCCTCATCCGCGCGGCCGCTTCGGCTTGTCGAAGTCGAAGATGCCTCGGAGCACCCTCAGCCGTGCATGCCCTGCCGGCGTGGTGCAATCGCTCTCCTCGGTTGTGTCGATCGGGGTGGTGGTGCTCGACTGCGGGTCGAACATGACGCCTCGCATGAACAGCGAAGCGCGGCGGATCGGGCGAGGCGCGGTCATTGCTCGAGGTCCTCCCAATCGGCGATTTCCACATTGCCCCGTGCGATGCCCAGGACGTGGATCTGGCTCTGGTCCTCGTATCCCCAATCATCGGCGCAGGATGCTCGAGCGAGGTCCTTGGCTTCCTCCACGGTGCTGGCCTCGACCTTGTCGATCCAGATGGTCCCCCGGCCCGTTCCGTCCTGGCAAAACGCTGTGTAGATCATGTCCGCTGCTCCTGGCTGTGAGCGATGGGATCGGCCCCATCCGGGAAGCGCGGAGCAGCTGGGCCCCGCGCCTCGTTGGATGGGGTCAGGCGGCTTTGACGCCTTCTAGCGCGATTTGCAGTGAGACCGGGATAAGCTCGACCTTCACGTTTGCAACGTGGCGACCGTCCCCATCATGGATTGGGCCCATCGTTGTATCTGCCCAGCAGCTGCTCAGCTTGGCAGTTACGGCGCTGAGGATCGGCTCGAGCTCGTCGCTGCCCTTGTCCTGCTCAAGTTCGATTGTGATGCGTCTGATCATGGCTGTGATCCTTCTTCGAGGGTGGTCAGATGGAGGTTGCGAGGCGCTGCAGCGCGGCCATCGGCAGGTCAGCGGCAAGGCGGCAGGTCGTGGCGGCTTTGTAGTTTCCGCGCGCCCGTTGGCGCTCCTCCTCGCACCGCAAGGCCTCGACCAGGTCCATGGCTTTGGCGGTTGCGGCGTCGCGAAGGCAGGTGCGGATGGGAAGCGGTGCAGACATGTCATGGGCTCCTTGGCTGTGGAGCCTAAATGTTCGGTCATTTCGAACATTCTGTCAATGCACTAAGAAATGGCGGAAATCAGCGACTTAGTGTTACCGAGTGGTTTTTCTTCGGTAACGCTCAGTAACGCGCAAGCCTTTGATCTTCCGAATTTGTTACTGAGTAACTGTGTAACCGGTACAGGCGCACATATAAGAAACAGACACTTACCCCCTGCCCTCGCACGCGCGCGCGCACGACCCCCTGTTTTCTAGGAAAGTTTGCAAAAACTCGGGTTACATCAGTTACACGGTAACAGTTGTTCGAAATGGCCGAATGATGATAGCACGTCGTTCCGATGTTAAGCGCGACCACCCAGCTCGTTGATCCCCCTCCCTCAGATGTGGAGAGTGTTAAGCTGGGCTCCTCCTCGCTCTCACCCCTCATGCGCGAGTTCGCCAGGCAGTACGTCCTCAATGGTGGGAACGCGACCAAGGCCGCGATCTTGGCCGGATATTCGGAGAATGGAGCGCACGTCGCCGGTCACCGATGCCTGGTCCACGGTGGAGTGCTGGCCGAAATCAAGCGTCTCATGGTGTCGAACGTCCAGGCTTACCTGCCCATCGCCATCCGAGTGCTCGTCGAGATAGCCTGCGACCCCGATCAGGATGCTCGAGCTCGTGTCCAGGCCGCCAATTCCCTCTTGGATCGTGGTGGAATGAGCGCACCGAAGGGTGGCGTGCAGGTGAACGTCGGCGTGCAGGTGAATGGACAGCAGGCACAAGCGCTGATCGGAGAGATATGGGACGCGAAACAGCGTCGAATGTCCGACATTCCACCTGCAATGCCGGACAATTCACAGACCCTTGAAGGCACTGACCAGCCGGCGCTCGAGCCGCCCGCCGCCGAGGTGATTAGGCCGGGGGGGGTCGAGCTTTCAGGGTCCCATCCGGGTCCCTCGTCAATACCTCCCCCCTCCACCACGCCACACTCTGAAACTGCAGACGCTCGGTCAATCTTCGAACAGCCAGGAGACGACGACTATGGGAACGCAACGCAAGCTCACGCCCAAGCAGCAGGCCGCGATCGCGCGAAACCGGGCAATGCGCGGCCTGATGGACGAAGTACCGGACCAGTCACCGTTCCCGACGCCGTTGACGCATGGAGAAGCGCTACAGCTCGAAGCGGAGCTCGCGCCCATGACGAGTAGGTCGCGCGCCGGACGGATCGTGGCGGTCTGGGTTTTCCTGATCCTGCTGAGCTGGGCGCCGATCATTGCCCTGGTGCTGCTGTGAAGCTGGCCGAAGTTCGGCGGCTTGCGGCGGAGCGCGGACTTAGCGCCCAGCTGAACGTCCAGCCGTTCGACTATGGGGCAAAGTACGGGATCGCTGCTTTCGCCAAGAATTATGAGACGGGCGTTCGCACGATCCAGACGACGCCCCAGCGCGTACTCGCGGCAAATCTCGAGCTCGGTATCGAGACCGTTCTGCAGGAGCTCGGGTTCAAACTGCTCGAGCTCACGAAGGAGGGCGGCTGATGCCCATCCTCTACGTCTCGCTCGACAACGTGCTCGCCGACTTCGACGCTGGCGCGGAGCAGGTCCTCGGCCGCAAGCCCAAGGAGTTCATCGAGCTCCACGGCGAGAAGGAGTTCTGGCACCGGCTGAAGCTGGCGGAGGGTTTCTTCGCCAGCCTCGGCTGGGCCAAGGGCGGCAAGACCCTGTGGGGGGGTATCTCCTCCAGGGTCCCCTCTCCCCGCATCCTGACTACCCTGCCCCCGGGAGCATGGGGCGAGGCAGACAAGCGGGCTTGGGTGCAGCGGGAGCTCGGCGGCAGCGTGCCCGTGATCGTCGCGACCGAGACGACGCTCAAGGACTTCTGCTCGGCCGGCGACGTTCTAATTTCCGCCAGGAAGAAGCGGGAGCTCGATTGGGCGACGGTTGGCGGCGAGTTTGTGCGGCACCGGGGCAATGCCGTCGGCACCCTCAACGAGCTCAAGAGAATAGACCAAGGCAGGCCGCGCCCGCCTCGGCCGTCCCCCAACTCTGGGAATGCTTCGGTCGGCGCGGACGACTGACGATCGCGAACAACACAAGAGCGCACCAGCGCCAACAGGGCCACCCTCAAGGAGAACGACAACATGACCGCTCAATCCAAAATTCCCCAAGGCAACATCGACGGCGCGGTGCGCCTGATCCGCGAAGCTCTCGGCCCGGGTGCCGATGGCCGCTCGCTGCACCGTGCGCTCGAGCTCCTGACCTCCGAGGAGGAGGTTCCCGCACCCACCACTCAGGAAGGCACCAGCTTCGTGGTCAACACGGAGCAACCGGGCAGCGGCGCCGTCGACGCCCGCGGCACCGGCGGCCAGGCGATGGACACCTCGACCCAATCGCAGCGCGAGAACTCGATCCAGTCGACGGGAGACGGGGACCAGACCATCGTGGGAAATGCCCCAGCGTCCAGCGAGACTATTGGCGGAGAGAACGCTGCGACGTCGACCGTTACCGCTTCCGCTGGGACCGGGGGGGCTGACGCTTACAGGGCCCCGAACCAGTCCGCCGAAGTTCCTGCCACCCAGGGCTCGATGGATGAGGACGACCTCAAGGAGCAGGAGCGCCAGCGCGAGGAGGAGGAGCAGCGCCGCCAGGAGGAAGCCGAGCGCCAGCGCCATGCGCAGGCGACCAACCGTCCGGACAATGACCCGGCTGCAGGCGCCGCCAATGCTGACGCCGGATCCGACGGCACCGGCGGGAGCTCGAGCTCGGACGCTGACGCTGGCTCCGGCACGGACGACGATAGCTCTACCCCTGATGAAAGCGGCACGTCACTCCGAACGAAGGCCGATCGGGAAGGCGTACTCGACGGCAACATCGACCAGGTGAAGGCGGCGATCAAAACCGCATCTGCTTCGGAGCTCCGCAAGCTGCGGGACGAGGAGCAGGCCGGGAAAACCCGGGTCGGCGTGATCGAAGCCATCGACGCTCAACTTGAAAAGCTCGGGAGCTAAGGAACGCCTAGAGGCGCTGGCCCTTGAACAGGGCTGGCGCCTCGACTTCCGCGAAAGTTCGTGGATTTCGTATGGCTGGAACCTCGCAATTATCGACATTTACAAGGGAAACCAGCGGATTGGCGGCGGCTGTTCCACGTGGAGCGGTTCGGATGGTCCGAATAATTCTTGGGATTCTTTGGCCGACATGATACTTGAGCAGCTTCCACGCCGGGGGGCTGACGGAAATGGACGGATGGTCGCGTAAATCTGAAGGCGGGCGATGAGCTCGCCAGCGCAGTCCCCCGAGTTCATCCGCTTCATCGTCGAAACCTACAAAGACGACTTCAACGGATATCGGCGCGACATTCTCGGGATGAAGCCTGCCGACTGGCAGGATGAGGTCGGCCTCTCCCTCATGGAGAACAAGCGCACCGCCGTCGGTGCCGGCCACGGCATCGGCAAGACCGGCCTCGGCGCTGCCGCCATCCACTGGTTCATCTCGACCCGGCCGCATCCGGCGATCGTCGCCACCGCCAACACCGAGACGCAGCTCAAGACGAAGCTCTGGCGCGAACTCGCCAAGGTCAACAACAAGGCCAAGAACAAGGATTGGTTCGACTGGAAGGCGTCGACCTTCACCATGTTCGCGGATCCGACGGCCCAAGCCATGGCGATCGCCTGGTCGGAAGATAACCCGGAGGCGTTCGCCGGCACCCACGAGCAGCACGTGCTCGGCTTGTTCGATGAGGCGTCCGCGATTCCACGCGTGATCTTCAACGTCTTTGCCGGCGCCATGACCACGCCGGGCGCCCGGTGGCTGCTGCTCGGCAACAGCACCAGGTCGGAAGGGTATTTCTACGACGCGGTTCACGGGAAGCTGAAGGCCCGCAAGCCGGGCGACACTAAGCGGGGCATGTGGAACAGTTTCGTCGTGCCCAGCTGGGCCTCACCCTTCGTCGAGCAAAGCTGGGTCGAGGAGATGAAGGCGCAGCTCGGCGAGGATAGCGACGAATTCCGCGTGCGCGTGGCCGGGCTGCCGCCTCGCTTCGACGTGGAGCAGTTCATCGGAAAAGAGCTCGTCGACGCAGCGATGGAGCGGACGGTCGCAATGTTTGATCGCTGGCCGCTCATCCTCGGCATCGACGTCGGCCGCGGCGACCGATCGGTCATTCTTCCGCGTCGCGGCCGGAAGGTGCTGGACAAGGTGGAGATCCTGCGCGGCGAGCGCACCACCGACTTCGGGCGCCGGATCGCGGACGAAATCCGCTTCTACCGGGAGGACCAGGGGCTCACCGCGCAATGCGTGATTGAGGAGCTCGGCATGGGTGTCGGCGTCGTCGAAATGCTCCAGGACATGGGCTACGCGGATAACGTGTGGGGCGTGAATACCGGCGTCGCCGCCAATGAGCCGGACCTCTACGTCAACCTCCGTGTCGAAATGTGGGCGCTCTGCAAGGAGTGGCTTGAGGGATACGTCGAGCTGCCGAACCTGCCGCAGCTGACCGACGACCTGCTCACCATCAAGAAGAAGCCCTCTGGCACAGGCAAGCTCCGCCTGGAAACCAAGGAGGAAATGCGCCGCCGGAACGTCCCTTCCCCCGACGTTGGCGACGCGCTCGCACTGACCTTCGCCGTGCCGTTCGACCTCCTGCCCGAGAAACAGGACGCGTGGGGCGATGCCTGGCGAAAAGAACCTGAGATGGCCGGCGCAAGCTGGATGGGGAACTAGACCATGGCGTACAGCGAAGATGCACCGCTCGTTGAGGAAGGCGCCGAAGTCGTCGATCCCAAGGTCACGCCGGAGGCGGAGCCAATCGGGCCCTATCAGCGTCCGGATGAGGAGCTGGTTAAGCAAATCCAGCTTTGGTTCAAGGAATCGGCGGACGCTCATTCGAACATTCGCGAGAAGCGCCGGACCGAGTGGGCAATGCTCGCGGGCGATCAGTGGAAGGCCACGGACAAGGCGCGCATGGAAGCTGGCGGCCGCCCGGCGCTCGAGCTCAACATGCTGCTCA
>DASYWC010000221.1:0-8148 GCA_035936615.1 Allosphingosinicella sp.
GTCATGGGTAGCCGAAGCTCGGTCGGGGAGCCGGGGCGAACTCGGCTCAGCGCATATTTGACGGGGCCCGGCGAGGCGTCGGTGAAGAGGGCCTTGTGGAGCGGGAACAGGCGGTCCTGGAGGGCAAGCGCCGTTTCGCGATCGCCGGAGAGGTAGGCCTCGTGGAACTGGGCGAAGAGGCGGGGGGCCACGTTGGCGGTGACGGAGATGGTGCCCACCCCGCCCATTGCGAGGAAGCCCAGCGCCATGTCGTCGTTGCCGGAAAGCTGGACGAAATCCTCGCCGCACAGGGCGCGATGGGCGGTCACCCGGGTGAGGTCGCCGCTGGCGTCCTTGATCCCGACTACGGTCGGGATCTGAGCGATGCGCCCGAGCGTCTCGGGGGCGACGTCGGTAACCGTCCGGCCGGGCACGTTGTAGACGACGATCGGGAGCGAAGAGGCTTCCGCAATAGCCGCATAATGGGCGTAGATGCCCTCCTGGTTCGGCCGGTTGTAGTAGGGCAGGACTACCAGGGCCGCGTCGGCGCCGGCCTCCTGCGCGGCCTTCATGTGGTGCTTAACTACTGTTGTGCTGTTGGAACCGCAGCCTGCGAGAACCGGCACCCGGCCCGCGGCCTGTTCGACGCAGGCGCGGATCACCCGGGCCTGCTCCTCGGCCGTCAGAGTCGCCGATTCGCCGGTCGTGCCGCAGGGCACAAGTCCATGACTTCCTTCGGCAATTTGCCACTCGACGAAGGCGCGGAATTCGTCCTCGGCGAACGCTTCGTCCCGAAACGGGGTCACCAGAGCCGGGATCGACCCGCGGAACATGCCCTTCTCCTTCACGTTGGCAGCCGACCTGCGCATATCCTCGGACATGCACATCGACCGGGTTCATTCAGCGACTGATAAGGAGCGGGGCTTTAGTCTGTCCAGCATGCATAAGAAAGCCATAGCCCTCTCCCTGCTCGCAGCCTCGGTCGCGGCCGTCGCAACCACTTCTCCGCCCGCCAAGGTGACGAGGCTTTCGCCGCTGGAAGTCCACAGCATGGCCACGCAGTCCGCCTCCACGGTCCAGGCTCCGGTTCGGATGCAGATGCCGATTCAGGCGCAGCCGCAATATCAGCAGCCGGTCCAATCCTTCGGCGGAGCGGGCGCCGCGGGACTGGTGCGCTGGCGAAGCCTTCGCCAGAGCGACGGCTACCCCTTCGGCTCCTACGCCTCCTTCCTCACCACCTATCGGGGCTGGCCGGGCGAAGCGGCGATGCGCAGGTCGGCCGAGAGGGCGATCAACGACAGCACATCGCCGAGCGAAGTCGTCTCCTTCTTCCGCATGTTGCCGCCCACGACCGCGGTCGGCCATGCGCGTCATGCCTTCGCACTCCAGGCGCTCGGGCAGCCGGGCGAGGCTCGGGAGGCGGCCCGGCGGGCCTGGCACGCCGGAGTGATGCCGCGCGACGTGGAAGACCGGATCCTCGCCTTCTTCAGCGCCTCGCTCGGGCCGGCGGACCATGACCGCCGCCTGGAGACCCTGCTCGACAACGGCGACCTGGTCACCGCTCAGCGCACTCTCGGCTTCGCCTCCGGCCCGCGCCGCGCGGTCTACGAGGCCCGGCTCGCTCTCCAGTCCAGAGCGCCCGACGCAATGAGCCGGGTGGCGCAGCTTGGATCCCTGGGCAATGGGGACGCCGGGCTGCTGGTCGACCGGGCCAACTGGCTCCGAAACACCGGTCAGCCGATCGCGGCGCGTTCGCTCCTCGCCCAGCCCCGCGTCGTCACCGTGCGTCCGCAGAACGTGGAGAAATACTACCAGACCCTGGTCACCATGGCGAAGGCGGCGGCGAACGACCAGCAGTGGAGCCTGGCCTACCAGATCGCGTCCCAGCTGGACGACGCGTACATGCCGGGAACGGACGTCTCCGCCCAATCCTATGGCGAGAGGGACGAATATACCAACCTCGCCTGGCTCGCCGGAACGACGGCTTTCCACCACCTCGGGCGGCCGGCCGATGCCGCAGCCATGTTCGATCGCTATGCAAGGGCGGCGCGCTCGCCCCAGACCCGCGCCAAGGGCTACTATTGGGCCGGACGCGCCCTCCTCCAGGCGCAGCAAGCGCAACGCGCGAACGGCTACTTCGCCGAGGCCGCAGCCTTCCCTGACCAGTTCTACGGCCAGCTAGCGATGGAAAGGCTCGGCCGCTCGGTGCCGGCGCCCGCCGCACAGCTCACAATGCCGAGCCCCGCGGCTCGAGCAGCCTTTGCCCGCAACGACCTCGTCGAGGCGACCAGGCTTCTGGGACAACAGGGGCAGCGCGAGGACCAATCCGCCTTCATCCGGGCGCTCGCCGACAGTCTCAAGACCACCGACGAGCGGGTGCTGGCGGCGGACCTGGGGCTCCAGATCGGCCGGCCCGATTTGCCGGTCTGGGTGGCTCGGCAGGCCCGGAACGCCGGAGTGAGCCATTATACCCGGGCCAGCTTCCCGGAAGTGACGATGCCGCCGGCCTATTCGCACATGAAGACGATCAGCCACGCGATCATGCGCCAGGAAAGCTCGTTCGACAGGACTGCCATGAGCCCGGTCGGAGCCCGAGGGATGATGCAGCTCATGCCGGCAACGGCCCGGGAGACGGCCGGAAAGCTCGGCATGTCTTATGATCTTAGCCGCCTCACCAGCGATCCGCAGTACAATATCATGCTTGGAAGCCGCTATTTCCAGGACCTGATGAACAGCTTCGGCAACTATGCTCCACTGGCCGTGGCGGCTTACAATGCCGGGCCGGGCAATGTGCGCAAGTGGATCCGCGAACGGGGCGATCCCAGTATGCCGCATGTGGACGTGCTCCGCTGGGTCGAGGAGATCCCGTTCTTCGAGACGAGGAACTACGTCCACCGGGTGCTCGAGAATGCCGTGGTCTACGACACGATGGATCCTGCGCGCTCCGGCTCGCCCCCGCACAACCGGCTGTCGCACTACCTGGGCAAGCGCGACCCAGGCTAAAGCGGGCTCATGGCAGAGCGCACCAATTACATCACTCCCGCAGGCTATCGGGCGCTGCGAGAGGAATACGAGGCCCTGTTCTCGGTGGAGCGGCCGAAGCTGGTCGAGACGGTCAGCTGGGCCGCGGGAAACGGCGACCGATCGGAGAACGGAGACTATATCTACGGCCGGAAGCGCCTTCGCGAGATCGACAGGCGGATCGGCTTCCTTTCGCGGCGGATGAAGGCGGCCCGAGTGGTCGATCCCGCTTCGCAGGAGGCCAGGGACCGGGTTCTCTTCGGAGCCACCGTCACCCTTGCCGACGAAGAGAATAATGAGCGGGTGGTCACGCTGGTCGGCGAGGACGAAGCCGATGCGGGCGCGGGACTGGTGAGCTGGAACTCGCCGATCGCCACCGCGCTTCGAGGCGCGAAGGTAGGCGACGTTCGGCAAGTGGTGCTCCCCGCCGGAGCGAAGGAGTGGGAGATCGTGGCAATCACCTATCCCGGGGCCAGGAGCTAGCCTTCAGGTGGCGATACTTCCCAACTTGTGGCGGCGCCATTTGCCAACCGGCGCATGAGACGCCTCGCCGCCCTCCCCTAAGCTCTTCGAAAACCACCGGATGCCCGATCTGGCACGACTCCTGCTCAGTGGCTTTGCATAGACGGCAAAGGAGCAGACGATGCAGAGCGAGCAGCCCAACCTTTTCACCCGCGACGACACCTTTTTCGGAGTCTGCGAAGGGCTGGGGCAGGACTTCGGGATTCATCCCAACATCCTTCGGGTGGCGCTTGGGGGCGCCCTGTTCTGGAACCCGCCCGCGGCGGCTGCTGTCTATCTGACGGCGGGCCTGATCGTCCTCGCCACGCGGTTGATCGTGCCCGAGCCCGGGCCGGCGAAGGTTCCGGAGTCCGCTTGCGCCGCAGGCGTGCCGGACGAGGTCGCAGCTCCTGTGGAGCAGGAGCCAGTCGCTCTGGCCGCGTGACGGGGGTTTTTAGCTAGTTCCGGAGCCGAACAGGGAGCTGATCTTTTCCGCCGTGTCTCGAACCGCTCCGCGGTGTGACGGGTCGACGAGATCGCCGGCACGGCCCGACACTTCCTCGTCCCGCCGCTCCGTCCTGGTGAGGTGGAGGTAGGCGCTTTCGTATTGCGCGGCCTTGCGAAGGCCGTCGGTATCCAAGACCGTCAATGTCCTGTTCCTGAGGTCGATCAGCCCCTCCGACCGGAGCTGCTGAAGGGTTCGGTTGACGTGCACCGACGTTATGCCGGTGGCGTCTCCGAGCTCCTCCTGGGTCAGAAGGAAAGGAAAAGTGTCGTTCGCGGCCTGCCCGATGATCCGGTAGCGGATCAGCATTTCGTACATCAGGTGAGCGATCTGCTCCCGTGAGTCGCGCGCGCCGTGGCCGACGATCCATTGGCGAAGTACCGCCGAATCGGTCATCGTGCTCCACCACAGCGCCTTGGTGAGCTTGGAGAACTCGCTAAGCAGCCCCTCCAGCACCTCTGCCGGAATGAGGACGCAGGTCGTTTCGGCAAGGGCGATGATGTCGTGGTCCATTCGCTCAAGGACGAACACCTCCACATCGCACAGGTCGCCGGGCACGAGCAGGGCCATGATCTGCCGCTCCCCGTTTCGGAGCGTCTTGGAGCGCGCCGCAAGGCCGGTGAGCACGAGGTAGATGTTGGGCACTTTCGCGCCTTCGCGAATGATCGGCTTCCCACGCTCGTAGGTTTCTGTCGGGTAGCTCAGAAGTTCGTCGAGGCGAGCACGCTCGCCCGGGTCGAAGTCAATGAACTGCTCCAGCTTCATCGTCAGCAGATTGGCCACGGCTTCGCCTCCTTCTTCCTAACATGTGTTAACGCACCAGCATCGGGAAGGAGCCGTAGCTATCGGAACCCCGAGGGACCCCCAGGCGTATTTCGGACAAGTAAGTAGTTGTAATGGGAAGCTTCCATGCTTCAGAAGATGTTGAGTTTTTTAAAAGTGGCGGTGCTCAGCCTGCTGCTTGGCCTGTCGCCACTGTCGCCCGCAGCGGCGAAGGAAACGGCTCCTCTTGACGCCAAGGCGGACGCCTTGAAGCCGGGCCAGTTTCTCTGGGAGCCGGGGCGCGCGACCGGCGGCCCCGTCGAGATCGTCATCAGCCTCGGGCTTCAGCGCGCCTACGTCTATCGCGGCGGTACTCTGATCGGAGTCTCCACAGTCTCCAGCGGGAGGACAGGCCACGAATCGCCGGTCGGCCGCTTCCAGATACTGGAGAAGCGCAAGGTCCACCGCTCCAACCGGTACAACGACGCGCCGATGCCGTTCATGCAGCGGCTGACGTGGCGCGGGGTCGCCCTTCACGCCGGCGAGATCCCGGGCCGCCCGGCCTCGCACGGCTGCATCCGCCTTCCGGCGAAGTTCGCGCAGAGCCTGTTCGAAGCGACCTCCGTCGGAAGCTCGGTCTTCATCGCCGACGAGAAGTTCGCCTCTGCCAAGCAAGCGCTGGACATGGCCAGGTTCCACGCCTCCGTCCCCCTGAACGCGGACCGAAGCCCGGTAAGGCAGGCGGGGCTGGCGCCGTAGGAGGCCGCGGCATCAGCGGACGAAAAAGAGCTCCGTGAGCAAGCCTCTGAAATTATGTGTAATTATCCGTTAACTGTGTTAGGCGTAGTGAGAACCGGCGGGAGGGTTCCACGATGCTTACACGTAGAGGTTTGCTCAAGGGCGGTGCTGCGACCTGCCTGTTGTCCGCGTCGGCGCCTTTGGCCGCCGCAGTTTCTTCCTCCCACCAGCTCAACCCGCTCCTGCTTGCACGCGCCCGGGCCGCGCTCGAGCACAAGCGCCACATGCTTCCCCACACGGACATCTTCGCGATCGCGGACTTCTCGCTTCCTTCGGGCGAGGAGCGGTTCCATCTCGTCGAGACTGCAAGCGGCCGGGTGAGCAGCTTCCACGTGGCCCACGGCCGCGGCTCCGACCCGATGCACAGCGGCTACGTCCACCAGTTCTCCGACGATCCGGGGTCCAAGGCATCCTCGGCCGGCGCCTATCTCACCGGCAATTATTATTACGGCAAGTACGGCCGGTCGCAGACGCTGATCGGCCTCGATCACAGCAACCGCCATGCCGAAGTCCGCGCGATCGTGATCCATTCCGCGCGCTATGCGGAGCCTGAAGTGATCGACCGCTTCGGGAAGCTCGGGCGGAGCGAAGGCTGCTTCGCACTGTCGAGCGCGAGCCACCGCGAAGTCATGGACCGGCTTGGGCCCGGCCGGATGCTCTACTGCGACAAGGTTTAGGCCGCCGTTTCGACGGCGCGTAAACCCCGCCTTTACATCCTCTTCGTAGCATAGCCTCCAGGCCGCCGAAACGGCGCGCCTTGCGGAGGAGTCGCATGATCGCAGCCTCGATCGAAAAGGTGGCTGGAGCCAGTACCGGGGAACGCCTCATCGCCTGTGTAGCCGAGCAGGGGAGCGCCAGCCATCCCTATGTGGGGAGCGCCGAACTGCTGATCGCGCCCTGTTCGACGCGGAACCTCGCAGACGCAGTTCACTTCCTGTGCACCATCCACGGCCGCTACCCCGGCATCCTGGACCATGCCGCTACCCGCTCGACCGAGGGTCCGGTCCACGCGTGGCTCGTCGAGGCGAGGGAAGGCTTCTCGGCGGAACGGACCTTCCTGGCACGCCTGACCGTCGAAGCAGGGCCCGTTCCGCGCACCCCCGGCGCGGCCGGCGCCGAAGCTACCCTCGTCGCGCAGCGCCGGGCGCTCGCACTGCTCGCTCAGTCGGAGCGCCTCGGCTGCGCTCTTGGAGCAGCGATGGCTCTGGTGGCGGACTGGAGCGCTGTGCGCCCCGTGCTGGATACGGCGGCAAGGCGCTTCGGCATGTCCGTTCCGGCGCACGGGCTAATCGGAAAGGATTCGGTTGGAGCGCTTGCCGACGCTCTCGGGACGGAGCCGCTCGTGGAGCGGGCCCTCCTGTTCGGAGCCCAGCAGATCATGCTCCAGCACCGGGGCCTCTGGGACCTCCTGGAAGCGCGGCAGCTTGCCCGGGAGGCGCGCTAGCCTCTAAGAGGCCGGCCATGCGCTTCGAAGGAACCCAAAGCTATGTCGCGACCGAGGACCTGAAGGTCGCGGTGAATGCGGCCGTCACGCTCCGGCGTCCCCTCCTCGTCAAGGGCGAGCCCGGAACCGGAAAGACCGTGCTCGCTCACGAGATCGCCCGGGCCGTCGGCGCTCCGCTGATAGAGTGGAACGTCAAGTCCACCACCAAGGCGCAGCAGGGCCTTTACGAATATGACGCGGTGGCCCGGCTTCGCGACGGGCAGCTCGGCGACGAGCGGGTGCACGACATCTCCAACTATATCCGCCGGGGAAAGCTTTGGGAGGCGTTCACCTCGCCTCAGCTTCCGGTCCTTCTGATCGACGAGATCGACAAGGCGGACATCGAGTTTCCGAACGACCTCCTCCAGGAACTGGACCGGATGGAGTTCCACGTTTACGAGACCCGGGAGACGGTGAAGGCGGCCGAGCGGCCGATCGTAGTCATCACGTCGAACAACGAGAAGGAGCTTCCGGACGCGTTCCTGCGCCGCTGCTTCTTCCACTACATCAAGTTCCCCGACCGCGACACGATGCAGGCGATCATCGACGTCCACTTTCCGGGCATCCAGAAGATGCTGGTCTCAAAGGCGATGGACATCTTCTACGAGGTTCGGGAGGTTCCGGGCCTGAAGAAGAAGCCGTCAACCAGCGAGTTGATCGACTGGCTGAAGCTTCTTCTGCACGAGGATATGCCGCTCGAGGTCCTCCAGTCCCGCGATCCGAAGAAGGCGATCCCGCCCTTGCACGGAGCGCTTCTGAAGAACGAGCAGGACGTGATGCTGTTCGAACGCCTCGCCTTCATGACGAGGCGGGGCGGGTAGGCCCACCCGCCCCGCCGTTCGGGCTGAGCTTGTCGAAGCCCCCACCTTCGTCTGAGGCCTGAAAGGGGGAAGCAAAAGAAAGAAAGAAAGAAAGAAAGAAAGGCCCTTCGACAGGCTCAGGGCGAACGGAGTAGTGGTAACCATGTTCTTTTCCTTCGTAGACGAGCTTCGCGGCGCGGGCATCCCGGCTTCGATGAAGGAGCATTTGACCTTCCTCGAGGCGCTGGATGCGCAGGTGATCGCCGCCCGGCCGGAGGAATTCTATTTTCTCGCGCGGG
>DASYWC010000222.1:0-11880 GCA_035936615.1 Allosphingosinicella sp.
CGGGTGGTGGGCGCTCTGGGGCACGACAACCGCCTCTTCTTCATGCAGTCGAGCGGCGGCCTCACCGACGCCTCCGCCTTTCAGGGCAAGGACGCGATCCTCTCCGGCCCCGCGGGCGGAATCGTAGGAATGGCGAGGACCGCGGGGGAGGCTGGGTTCGACAAGGTAATCGGCTTCGACATGGGCGGCACCTCCACCGACGTGTCCCACTTCGCTGGCAACTTCGAGCGCACAGCTGAGCGAATGGTGGCTGGAGTCCGGGTGCGGGCTCCGATGCTGGAGATTCATACCGTTGCTGCGGGCGGGGGATCGATATGTCATTTCGACGGAAGCCGCTTCCGCGTGGGGCCGGACTCGGCGGGCGCAATCCCCGGCCCCGCCTGCTACCGCCGCGGCGGGCCGCTCACCATCACCGACTGCAACGTGGTGCTTGGCAAGATCCGGCCGGAGCACTTCCCGGCCGTGTTCGGCCCGGGGGGCGACCAGGGGATCGACCCCGACGCTTCGCTGGCGCTCTGCTCCGCCATCGGCGAGCAGTCTGGCCTTTCCGCGCGCGAGGTGGCGGAGGGGTTCGTCCGGATCGCGGTCGACAACATGGCCAACGCGATCAAGCAGATCTCGATCGCCCGCGGCCACGACGTGACCCGCTACACCCTCCAATGCTTCGGCGGAGCGGGCGGCCAGCATGCCTGTCTGGTGGCCGACGCGCTCGGTATGGAAAAGGTGATGATCCATCCGCTTGCGGGCGTGCTCAGCGCCTACGGAATGGGCGTGGCGGATATGAGCGAGCTGAGGCAGCGGACCTTCGGGCGCCCGCTCGGGGAAAGCGTAGACGAGCTGCTGTCCGAGCTGGCGCACGACGCCGAAGCGGCACTGCGGCAGCAGGGCGTCTCAGGCCCCGTCGAGATCCACCGGCGGGCGGCGCTTCGCTACCACGGCAGCGACACCAGTCTGGAAGTCCCGGTCGCGGATGCTGCGGCGATGCAGGCGGCCTTCGAAGAGCTCCACCGCTCCCGCTTCGGCTTCTCCTCGGAGGGCACGCCGATCATCATCGAGACGGCGATCGTCGAGGCCACATCCTCCCCCGGATTTCCGGGGGAGGGGGACCACCCGAAGGGTGGTGGAGGGGGCCTCGGGAGGGAAGAAGCCCCTCCACCGGCTTTCAGCCGGTTCCCGTCCCCTGCAAAGGCAGGGGAGGATCTCTACGACCGCGCCGATCTCGCCCCCGGCACCACAATCTCGGGCACCGCCCTCATCATCGATCCCTCCGCGACCACCGTCGTTGAGCCCGGGTGGCAGGCCGAAGTGGACAGGCTCGGCAACCTCATCCTCACCCGCTCAGTTCTTCGCGAAACCGCCCGCGCAATCGGCACCGACGCCGATCCGGTGATGCTGGAGATCTTCAACAACCTGTTCATGGCTATCGCCGAGGAGATGGGGGTGGCGCTTCAGAACACTGCTTCCTCGGTCAACATCAAGGAGCGGCTCGACTTCTCCTGCGCCCTGTTCGACTCGGAAGGCCAGCTCATCGCCAACGCTCCGCACATACCTGTGCACCTGGGCTCGATGGGCGACAGCATCCGAACGATCATCGACGCTCGGGGCGGCATGCGCGACGGGCGGGGAATGAAGCCGGGCGACGCCTACGTTCTGAACGCCCCCTATCGCGGCGGCACCCATCTGCCGGACATAACGGTGATCGTGCCGGTGTTTGTCGACGGGGACGAAGCACCCGCCTGGTACGTCGCCGCCAGAGGCCACCATGCCGACATCGGAGGGATCGCTCCAGGCTCCATGCCGCCGGACAGCAAGACGGTGCATGAGGAAGGGGTCCTGATCGACAATGTCCTGCTGGTCGACGCCGGCCGCTTTTGCGAGACGGAGATGCGGGCGCTTCTCGCGCAAGGGGACTGGCCGGCGCGCGACCCAAACCGCAATATCGCGGACCTAAAGGCGCAGGTCGCCGCCTGCACCCGCGGAGCCAACGAGCTTCGCAGGATCGCTGGGGAATATGGGAGGGAGGCGATCGACGCCTATATGGGCCACGTCATGGCCAATGCCGAAGAGGCGGTTCGCCGGCTGATCGGAGGCCTGAGGGACGGCAGCTTCACCTACGCGATGGACAATGGCGCGCAGGTGTCGGTGAGCGTGACGGTGGACCAGGCGGGCCGCTCGGCAGTCATCGACTTCACCGGCACAAGCGAGCAGCAGCCGAACAACTTCAACGCGCCTTATTCGATCTGCCGGGCGGCGACGCTCTACGTGTTCCGCACTCTGGTCGACGACGCCATCCCGATGAACGACGGCTGCCTCAGACCCGTAACCTTGAAAGTGCCGGAAGGATCGATGCTCAATCCGCGCTATCCGGCCGCGGTCGTCGCCGGAAACGTGGAGACCAGCCAGGTGATCACCGACGCGCTGTTCGCCGCTTGCCGCGCGATTGCGCCAAGCCAAGGGACGATGAACAACTTCACGTTCGGCAATGACGAATATCAATATTATGAGACGATCGCGGGCGGCGCGGGTGCAGGCCCCGATTTCGACGGAGCGAGCGCGGTTCAGACCCACATGACCAACAGCCGCCTTACCGATCCGGAGATACTTGAGACCCGCTTTCCGGTGCTTCTGGAGCGATTTGCGATTCGCCGCGGCTCCGGCGGGAACGGCGCTCACCGGGGCGGCGACGGAGTAGAGCGCCACATCCGCTTCCGCGAGCGCATGCGCGCGGGCATCCTTTCCAACCGTCGCGAGGTGCCGCCGGCGGGTCTCGCCGGAGGCTCGGAGGCGAAGCCCGGAATCAATCAGGTCGTCCGCGCCGACGGCACCGTCGAAACCCTCGGCGCCACCGCTTCGGCCGACATGGCCCCCGGCGACATGTTCGTGATCGAGACTCCGGGTGGTGGAGGTTACGGGGAAACCCTCTCCCTAAGGGAGAGGGCAGGGTGAGGGTGTACGGATTAGGAGATTACATGCTGACGCCTGAATCCCTCACCCCATCCCTCTCCCCATGGGAGAGGGGGCTTTGAACCAATACCTCCCACTCCTCGGCATCGTCGTCGTCATCTTCGGCTTCGCGCTGAGGTTCAATCCGATGCTCGTGGTGCCGGCGGCGGCGCTGACGACGGGGTTGCTCGCCGGCTTCGACATCGAGGAAGTGATCGGCAAGCTGGGCAAGGCGTTCAACGACGCCCGGATCATCATCATTCCCTGGGTCGTTCTTCCGGTGATCGGCCTGCTTGAGCGCTACGGGCTACAGCAGCGGGCCCGGGCGGTGATCGGCGGCTTCAGGGCGGCCACAGCCGGCCGCCTGCTCATCCTCTATCTGCTCTACCGCCAAATCATCTCCGCGATCGGGCTGCATTCGACCGCGGGGCACCCGCAGACGGTCCGGCCGCTGCTCGCTCCGATGGCGGTCGCCGCCGCCGAGAAGCAGACCGAGCTCGACGAGGAGACCGAGGAGAAGGTGAAAGCCTATTCCGCCGCCACCGACAATGTCGGCCTGTTCTTCGGCGAGGACATCTTCTTCGCGATCGGATCGATCGTCCTCATCCAGCAGACCCTGGAAGCCTACGACATCATCCTCTCCCCGCTCGAGCTCGCGGTCTGGGCGATCCCCACGGCCATCGCCGCCTTCATCATCCATGGTGCAAGACTGCTCATGCTGGATCGCTCGTTGGCGCGAACAACGGGAGATGGGATGCGGCGCCCATGATCACCATCCAGTTCGTCTTCTACCTCGTCGGCGCCCTGTTCGCGGCATGGTCGCTGCTCAGCCTGTTCGACCGGACCAACCCCAAGCGGTTCGGCAACGCCGCCTTCTGGGGACTGATCGCTCTCAGCCTGATCGCCGGGCACCTGCTCGAGGACTTCCACAACGGCTTGCTCGTTCTCGCCCTTGCCGCTCTCGCGACCTTCAAGATGCTCGGCCGCGGCGCGCCCTCGGTCGGCGAGGCGGAGCGGGCGGCGGCAGGCGAGCGTCACGGCAACAAGCTGTTCCTTCCGATCCTCGTCGTATTGCTGACCGCGGTCCTTGGGACTTTGCTCTACCTTTACACGCCCTTGCGCGAGACCGGCCTGTTCGAGAAGAACCGCGAGACCTTCATCCTTCTGTGCTTCGGGGTGCTGCTCGCGCTCGCCGTCATATTCGCCTGGCTTAAGCCGCCGATCCTGGCTCCGCTGGACGAGGGGCGGCGGCTGATCGACGCCGTAGGCTGGGCCGCGGTGCTGCCGCTCATGCTCGCAGCGCTTGGACTGGTACTGGCGGACACCGGAGTTGGCAAGACGATCGGAACCCTGCTCCTGACAGTGATCCCGGAAGGAACGGTCCTTCCCGCAGTCATCGTGTTCGGGGTCGGAATGGCGCTCCTCACCATCCTCACCGGCAACGCCTTCGCGGCTTTCCCAGTCATGGCGACGGCGATCGGAGTGCCTTTGCTCATCCAGGGCTATGGCGGCGATCCGGCGGTGGTCGGAGCGATCGGCATGCTTGCCGGCTTTTGCGGGACCTTGATGACCCCCATGGCTGCCAACTTCAACCTAGTGCCGGCGGCACTGCTTGAGCTCAAGGACCAGAACGGAGTCATCAAGGCCCAGATCGGAACGGCAATTCCGATGCTGGTCGTGAACATCCTATTCATCTACTTCTTCGCGTTCTGATCCCTCTCCCATCGGGAGAGGGTTGCGAAGACTTGGTAGCTAGGGTTCCCACCAAAGAAGTACTTTGGTGGGTGCCCTTGATGCCTAGTCGTAGCTGGGTGAGGGGTTATGATGCCAGCGATGATTCTCGCACATCCCATCCCCTCACCCCAGCCCTCTCCCCATGGGAGAGGGGGTAAGTGAGGCACCAACTCACCCCGGAGATAGCGCAGCGGTTCGCCGAGATCGCGCTTGGGCACGTCACTCGCGAATATCCGCACAAGCTCGACCATGTGATGGACGGGCCGGAGGACGTGCTCGGCCCGCGGGCGCTTCACCCGATCTTCTTCGGCAGTTTCGACTGGCACAGCTGCGTCCACGGCTACTGGCTGCTGCTTCGAGTCCGGCGGCTGTTTCCGGATCTGGCGGTAGCGAGGCGGGTCGAGCAGCTGGCGGACGAGATGCTGACGGCTGAGAACGTGACGGGTGAGCTGGCCTATCTGGACCGAGCCTATTCCGGCGGGTTCGAGCGGCCCTACGGCTGGGCCTGGCTGCTTGCCTTGCACCGGGAGGCGCAGCTCCACGGCGACGGGCCCTGGGCGGCGACGCTGGAGCCGCTCGCCCGCGCCTTTGCGGAGCGGTTCCATGCCTTCCTCCCCAAGCTCACCTATCCGATCCGCACCGGCACCCATTTCAACACCGCCTTCGCCCTGATCCTGGCACTGCAATGGGCCGGAGCGAACGATGACGCCCTGGCCGGCCTCATCCGCTCCCGCGCCGAGGACTATTATCGCGAGGACCGCGACTGCCCCGCCTGGGAGCCTGGAGGCGACGACTTCCTGTCCTCCGCCCTGGTGGAGGCGCTGTGTATGCGCCGCGCGATCAAGCACCGGGAGTTCTCCAGCTGGTTGGTGCAGTTCCTGCCCGACCTCGCCGTGGGGGAACCACGCAGCCTCTTCATCCCGGCCGAAGTATCGGACCGCTCCGACGGCAAGATCGCGCATCTGGACGGCTTCAACCTCAGCCGAGCCTGGTGCTGGCGGGGCATCGCCGGAGCTCTTGAGCCTGTGCTCGCCCAACTGGCCCATTCAGCGGCCGACGATCATCTCGATGCCAGCCTTCCCCATGTGGCCGGCGACTATATGGGCGAGCACTGGCTTGCCACCTTCGCGCTTCTGGCGCTGGACCAAGGAGAATGAGCATGTTCGACCGCCGCCAGTTCCTTCTGACCTCCACGGCCGCGGGCGCCTTTGCTCTGAACGGCTGCGCCACCGCGCCATTGGCGGCGGGAGGGGAGGCGCTCAAGGCGCGCGCGCTCTACGACTCAATCTTCGAGCGAATGCTCCAGGCTTCGCCCGAAATGGCGACGAGCCTGGGCCTCGATACCGGCGCCCGATCCGCCCTCAAGTACCGGCTCCACGACGCTTCTCCGGCAGGAAGACTCGGAGCCTACCGGCCGATGATCGAAGCTCTGCCCCAGCTTGCGGCGATCGACCGCTCGCGTCTCAACGCGCAGCAAGCAACTCAGCTCGACACGGTGATCTGGATCGCCGAGCGGATCCGGGACGCCACCGCCTTTCCCTACACCTCCATCGCCGGGTACAACTATCCGGTCCCCTACGTGCTTAGCCAGCTGACCGGCTCCTACCAGGACGTTCCGGACTTCCTCGACAGCCAGCACAAAATCGAAACACGCGATGACGCCGAGGCGTATCTGTCGCGGCTCGACCACTTCGCCCGCAACGTCAATCTGGAGGTCGAGAAGGCTCTCGCGGATTCCGAAAGGGGCGTCGCTCCTCCACCGTTCATCGTCGAAAAGGCGATCGCCCAGACGGAGAATTTGCAGAAGGAGAGGGGCGAAGGCTCCAGCCTCGTCCAATCGCTTGTCCGCCGGACTCGCGAAAAGGGAATCGCAGGAGACTGGGGCCGGCGGGCGGCAGCAATCGTCGACGGTCCGCTCGCAGCCGCGCTGGGCAAGCAGGCGGCGGCGCTTCGCCTCCTTCGGGGCCGCGGCGCTCCGGCAGGCGCGGCCAGCCTTCCGGGCGGCGAGTCCTACTATAAGGCGGCGCTCCGCTTCCACACCAGCACCAGCCTCACCCCCGACCAGGCGCACGCGGTCGGCCTGAAGCAGGTTGCGGAGCTCAGCGCCGAAGCGGATGCTTTGCTCCGCCGCGAGGGGCTGACTCAGGGGAGCGTGGGAGCGCGCCTTACCGAGTTCGGCAAGCAGGAGCGCTGGCTCTACCCCAACACGGACGCTGGCCGGACGCAGTTGATGGCCGACGTCAACCGCCAGATGGACGCGATCCGCGTCCGGATGCCGGAATATTTCGCCACCATCCCTCGCTCGCCGATGGAGGTGAAGCGGGTTCCGCCGGCGATCGAACTCGGCGCCCCTCGCGGCTATGCGCAGGGCCCGAGCCTCGACGGCTCCCGACCCGGCGCATACTACATCAACCTGGCCGACACCCGCATCTGGCCGAAATGGGCGCTTCCGACCCTCACCTATCACGAGAGCATCCCAGGCCATCTCTGGCAGGGCTCGATCGTTCTTGAGAACCAGGCGATCCCGCTCCTCCACCGCAATCTCGGAATTCCCGCCTACGGAGAGGGGTGGGCCCTCTACGCGGAGCAGCTCGCGGACGAGATCGGAATGTACCGGGACTTCCCGCAGGGGCGGATCGGGATGCTTCAAAGCTTCCTCTACCGGGCGGCTCGGATCGTGGTGGACACCGGAATGCACTCGAAGGGCTGGAGCCGCGATCAGGCGATCCGCTACTTTGCCGACAATGTCGGGCTTGCCCCTGCCGCCGCTGAGAACGAGATCGACCGCTACCTGGTCTGGCCGGGCCAGGCCGCGAGCTACAAGATCGGACACAACGAATTCGTGCGCCTTCGGGAGGACGCGAAGGCGAAGCTCGGCCCGCGGTTCGACATCAAGTCGTTCCACGACGCGGTGCTGCTGGGCGGCGACATGCCGCTCGAGATACTCGGCCAGGTGGTCGCGAACTGGGTTCGGGAGCGGATGCGCGGCTGATCCGCAGCGCCCGCTAGCCGGCTCGGTTTATGGCTGGCTGGACGGCTTCTCGTCGGCCTTCTTGCCGAGCGCGTCTTCCTGCTTCACGCCTTCGCCGGTCAAGGCCCAGCGGGTGCTGTCGTCGATCTTCGCCCCCGCCGGAGTCTGCTTGGCGAGAGTTGCTGCGACGCCCTCGCGGCTGGCCGGGACGAAGCGGCGCACGATCGCCCTGTTGAGGGCGGCCGCGTCGTAGCTTGCCGCGGCGACTGGAGCCGGCAATGGAGCACCTTCGGCGAGTTGGGCGGCGGGAAGCTCGGCAGCGGCAAGCGCCGCCTTTTCCTCGGCCGTCAGCTCCACAGTGACCGGCTGCTCCTTCGGAGGAGCGCCGAAGCCAAGGTAGCCCATCTTCGGAAGCAGGGGCTCGGTCCCGCTGTGGCGGTCCCGGAAGGCCGGAGCGCGGCCCCAGCCGCCTTCCCAGCGATAGAAGATGTGGGTTCCCACATTGCCGATCTTGACCAGGCTGGAACTCCAGTAAGGAACCACCCAGTTGGTGTGGTAGTGGGTCGCCCAGCCCACGGGAGCATAGACGCTTCCTGCAAGCGCCGCCTCGGCGACCTTTCGCGCACGCTCCCAGATGCCGGCGTTCGGAGCGCGGGCGAGGGCGCCGTCGCAGGTGAAGGTGAACTGACAGCCGGTGGACCGCTCCGAGCCCTGGAAGACGACTCCGCAGACGCTGTTGGGATAGGCGGGGTGGCGGAGCCGGTTGAGAACGACCTGGGCTACTGCGCGCTGTCCGTCCAGCGACTCGGACGCGGCCTCGTAATACACTGCTGCGGTGAGGCAGGAGAGCGAGCGGGCGTAGACGTCGGCTCCAGCGTTCAGCAGGAAGGCGGCCGCCGCGGGATTTGGAAGGGTGGAGACCGGAACGGCAGCGTTGATCGCTACTGCATCCTCGGGCGCCACCTGCTTGAACTTCAGCGGCTCCGCGGCGGGCACGGCCTTCAGGAGCGACTGGTCCAGCGAGCGCGTCACCTTGGCGTTCGCTGCGCCATCGGGCCCGGCGAGCGAAGTGACGCTGATCCCGGCGAAGAGATACAGCGAGGCCGCGACCGCAAGCACAGTGCTGCTCAGCCAGTGTTCGCGCTGCCATTTCGGGAAGCGCAAATCAGGCATGCGCAACGTAGCTGTCAGCATTAATCACTCCGATGAAGCAAGTGGGCCCCTTAGGGCGGCGCAGTCCCGCTGCCAACCCAAACCCGGTCAGCCGCCCGCTAGCAAGGGCAAGATGAACGGAAACTTGCACTGTGTACGAGCCCCATACAGCAGTTTCCCGATTCAACCAAATCGGCCTAGGGTCGCAGATGTGGATGTGGCCGTCCCCCCCGCCAACCCATTGCAGATGGTCCCAGAAGATGAGAGGCTTGCCTGATGATGCACTTCAAATTGTCCGCAGCCGCCTTCGGAGCCCTTCTGCTTTGCGGGAGTGCCGCTGCTCAAGAGGACCGACCGGCCTACGTGAAGGCTCTCGCAGCGGGTTACAAAGCCTCGTTCCTGTGCAGCAATCTCTTCAACGGCGGCCTCTCCGAACAACAGACGGAGGCTGACGACCTGAGGGGCACGTACAGCAATCTCAATCCTCTCTTTCCCACCTTAGCCGCTTCGGTGGACCGGCAGCGCAAGATCGTTTCCGTCTCCTACGGTCAGGCGATGCCGCCCAGGATCGCGGTCTGGCGCCCTAGCCTCGGCTGCGCCCAGCTTCCGATCGGCGCCACGATGGATGCGGCGGACGCATTGCCCCGGATCGGCGTCACACCGCCCAATCTGGATTCGCAGCCTTGGCCGACCGGCGACAGGAACGCTGCCGGACCCGCGCGCGGCGATATTCCCCTGATGCGACGGGTTGTGGACGGAGCCTTCGACCGTCGCACTTACGGCCAGGGGAGTGAGACCACTGCACTACTCATCGTCCAGAACGGGCGCATCGTCAGCGAGCGCTACCGGCCCGATTTCAATATGCACTCCTCTCAACGCACATGGTCGGTCGGCAAAAGCATCGCCGGAACGGTCATCGGCGCAGGCGTTCAGAAGGGGCTGATCGAAGTTGCAGCCCCTGCACCCGTGCCGGAGTGGCGGCGCCCGGGCGATCCCCGCCAGCGCATCACGACCGACCAGTTGCTTCGGATGGCAAGCGGCCTCCACAGCGATCATGCCGGAAACCGGACGGATGCGCTCTATTTCGGCGGAGTGGGAGTGGCCGACCAGGCGGCAGGGTGGCCGCTGGTTGCCGAACCCGGGACCGTGTTCCGGTATGCCAACAACGACACCGTTCTCGCAATTCGCGGCCTCCAGCATGTCCTGGGCGACGGCGAAAAGTCGCTTCGGTTCCCGTTCGAGGCTCTTCTTTGGAAGATCGGAATGACTCGAACGGTGCCGGAGACGGACTGGCGGGGTCACTTCGTCATGTCGAGTCAGGTCTGGACCACGGCGAGGGACTTGGCGCGCCTGGGGCTCCTCCACCTCAACGACGGAACCTGGCAGGGAGAACGCATCCTGCCGGCCGGCTGGAGGGACTATGTCCGAACGCACGGATCGGCGCAGCCCGCCAGCGGGTACGGCTACGGTGCCACATGGTGGACCTTTCCACGCGACTCGGGGCTGCCTCAGGATGCGATCGTCGCCCAAGGCAACCGGGGACAGTACGTGGTGGTGGTCCCGTCGCGCAGTCTCGTGATCGTCAGGCGCGGGTTCGACGGGTCCGGAATGAACTTCGATCTGACCCGCTTCACCAAGGATCTGCTCTCAGCCTTCCCGTCCTAGGCTGGACGCAGCCGCCGATCCAGGGCTTGCGTTCCGCGGCGGACGTGTCATGCTACTGGCGTAGCAGGAGGAGCACCTTGATCGATTCCCTTCCAAGACGAGAGCGCGAAATCTTCGAGATCCTCTGCTGCGCCGGCGAAGCCAGCGCGGCCGACGTGCGGCGCGCGATGGCCGATCCTCCGAGCCATTCGGCGGTTCGAACCATGCTCAGCCGGCTTGAGGCGAAAGGCCTCGTAAGCCACCGGAGCGAACAGCAGGCTTATATCTACAAGCCCGCGCTGAAGCCCGCGAAGGTGCGGGAATCGGCTCTGAAGCAGCTCGTCAGGACCTTCTTCGACGGGTCCGCGGCAAGCGCCGCGACGGCGCTCCTCGGCCTGTCCAGGGACCTCGACCCCAAGGAACTGGACGCCCTTCAGCGGGCGATCGACGAAGCAAAGGAGCGCCAGCAATGAGCCTGTCCTTCATCTTCGCAATGGCATGGAAGTCCGTCCTCATCAGCGGCGCTGCACTGCTTCTGGTCGCGCTCCTGAGGAAGCGCTCGGCTTCGGACCGGGCTGCGCTGCTTCGAGTGGGAGTGCTCCTCCTCCTTCTGCTTCCGTTCGTGTCGGTCCTCCTTCCGGCACTCACCATCGAGACCGCGCCCGCGCCCGCCGCGGCCGGCGCCGCCGCAATCCCGGCCATGACTGCAGCCGAGCTTGCAGCGCTTGCGGCCTCCACACCTCGGGAGACGGGCTCCGGTTGGCTGCAGGTGGAGCTGGCGGTCGCTCTGGCCTACCTCGCGGGCGTGCTCCTGATCGCCCTTCGGCTGGGCGCAGGACTGCTCACCCTTCGCCGCTGGACGAGGCGCGGAAGGCAAGTCGCTTCGACCCAGTGGATCCGGGCTCTCGAGCGCCAGGCGCCGAAGCAGAGGTCGCTTCCGCTTCTGATCTGGTCGGAGCAAGTCGCCTCCCCGCTCAGCTGGGGCCTTCGCCAGCCGGTGATCCTCCTCGACAGCGCCTCTCTGGAACGGCCGGACGATGCCGACGCCATCCTTGCTCACGAGATGGCGCATGTGGCTCGGCGGGACTGGCTCGCGCTGGTGCTTGCCCGGGCCGCGGTGGCGCTGTTCTGGTTCAACCCGCTGGTCTGGCTGATGGAGCGGCAAGTGCTCCAGAATGCCGAGGAAGCGGCCGACAGCCACGCGGTGGAGCAGGTCGAAGCCGTCCGCTACGCCGAGGCTCTCGTGACCTGCGCCCAGCGCTGCGGCAGAGCCAGGGTGCCGGCCAACAGCATTGCCGGCTCGGGAGCAAGCTTCGCTCGGCGAGTGAGGGCGGTGCTCGACGGCCGTCCCACGCCGTCCGGCTCGAGCTGGACCCTGGCGGCGATCATCGGCTGCATCGGGCTTGCGGCTCCGGTCGCAGCGCTCCAGCTGGTGC
>DASYWC010000223.1:0-8614 GCA_035936615.1 Allosphingosinicella sp.
GCTAAGCACCGTCTCAGGCACCGGCGGGGGGGTCCGCACAGAGAAAGGGCGGGCACGGCGGCCCGCCCTGACGCCCGCAGACCCGTGGGCATCCTCAGACCCCCATCTTGAGGTCCAGCTTGACCGCGTCTTCCGGCATTCCGGTGAGAGCGGCGATCCTTTCGCGGGCGAACGACAGCACATCGGCGACTGTGTCGAGCGTCGGTCCTGCGGCCTGAACCTCGCGGACTCCGGCCTCCTCCTCGACGACAGGGGTCTCGTCGGCCATCTTCCGCACATCCGGATCGGCACTCGCCTGGAGCTCGTCGATCGTGAAGTGGGCGATCCGCGGGTAATCAACCGCGAGGCTGTGGCCGATCTGGCTGACGACCTTGTCGTCGCCCTTATCCAGCATCACCCACATGCCGTAGTTGTCGCGGACGGTGTGCTTGTTCGCGATCCGGGCAGCATAGGAGGCATCGAACCGCTTCCGCACCTCTTCCGCCGGGAACATGTACACGTCCACGTTCTGCGGGTTGGCCGGATCATCTACCGCGCTGACGAGGACCAGGTCGGCGTCATCCAGGGTCTTCCACCGCTTTCCGCCGTCCAGGGGCGGGAAGGCGATGTACCGGTCGCGCGTGGTGCGTACGCTCGCCACCTGCGTCTTCCCATCCTTTGTCACCTCATAGGTGTTCGACAGCCCCCGGCCAGGCTGCCGCTTGAGCGAATAGCCCTGTTGCTTCGCCCCCTCTAGCGCCGCGCTGACCATCAGGTGCCACGCGGCGCTCTCGCCCATTTCCTTCAAACGGTTTGTCATAACGAATTGTCCTTCCGCTCCAGGTCCGAGGCACCGATTCGCCGCGGACGATTAGTCTGTGCACTGTTTCAAACCGTATAGCAAACGGTTTCAGACGGTCCGGGATGGTTTGGCTCGCCTAGCCGAGCACTGCGGGGCAGACTGCTGGCATCGGGCGCGCGGGCGAGCGTGGCACACGGGCGGCATGCCTGGATCACCGAAGAAGCGCGCAAAGCGCCTTGGCCTCGACCCGCTCGACGAGCGGTACGGTCAGGCCGTGGCGCCGTCCCGGCCGCCCCTAGACATGGAGCCGACCGCCCCCGAGCCCCACAACAAGGTGCGCCTCTCCGAGGCCAACAGGCAGAGGGTCGCCCAGGCGCTCCTGGACGGCTACCCCCAAGCGGCCATCGCCCGGGCTCTCGGCATCTCCGCCCCGACGCTGCGGCGGCTGATGGCCGACGACCGAGAGCTGATGGACGCCGTCGAGGCGCAGCGCTCCTTCGAGGAGACCGAGCTTCGCGACATCCTGATGGAGCTTGCCCGCAAGGGCGACACCGTGGCCGCCATCTTCCTGGCGAAGGCGCGGCACGGCTGGCGTGACCGTGAAGACCCCAAGCTGAAGATCGAAGGGAAGGGCGGAGGCGTCCTGGTCGTCCCGGCTCCCATGGACTTCGAGACCTGGGGCGCGGCGGCGGCCGCCCAGCAGGCGAAGCACCGGGAGCGGGACCCTAGCACCGTCGCCCTGACCCTCTGATCCTGGATCGGAGGGACTGCTGACCGGCGCATCAACCGGATCAAGGCTTTGGGAACTGCGGTCTGGCTTGGGTACCGGATTACGCACCGCCACGAGGCCAATCAGGGTCATCTGGTGGCAATGTTGGTCCAGATCGCTGCTCCGGCGGCGCATCTCTCCTTTCGTGTCTAGCACCGAGGCAGCTGCGTCTCGGCCATAGTCCGCGATGGCGGGCGAACTCCCTGGGCTGCGCCTGGGCATGGTCGATCCCCGAAGCCTCAAGCGTGACGCGAGAGCCTTCCAAGGAGATGACCATGCCCGCACCCACTGCCAAGCTCGGCGCAAAATGGCTGAGCCCGACCGACATCCGATCAACCATCGAACGCATCCACACCAGTCGGACAGCGCACTCGAACCTGCTGCGCACCCTATCGCACCGCCTCCAGCGGCACGAGGAGCAGGTGGCCGGATCGCTGCGCGGCCTCGACGCGAAGGACCGCCCGTCGGTCGTCGCCAAGGCTGTGAGCGGGATGCGCGGGGAGCTGGTGCGCGAGAGCTCCGACGTGAGGAGGGCGCACACCCGCCAGCTCGGCGAGCTGGCGGAGCGGATCAAGTCCGCAGCTACCCACTACAAGAGCCCGGTACAGATGCTCATGCGGGAGACGCTCGGCTCCGAGCGCCGCAGCCGCATCATACAGCAGATCGCGGCCTCCGGCCCGGTTGAGCTCGCCAGCCTGGCCGAGTTCGCCGCCGCCACCAAGGACAAGGACCTAGCGGCCGCGCTGTGCGGCCGCGTGGCCGACCTGCCCCGCGCGGAGCGGCCCTTCTCGGCCGCCGAGCTAGCCGACGTGATGTTCGGCGAAATCCACCGGGAGCTGAGCCAGGCGCTGGTCGAGGCTGAGCGGCGGGTCCTGGAGGGCCTCAACCAGGACACCGAGTTCGAGACGGGGAAGCCGAACGCGCAGCGCTCCCTTGAGATCGCCATGCTGAAGAAGCGGGAGCGGGAGATAGGGGCCTACGGCTTCGACGACGAGGACGAGGGGGAGGACGAGGACGAGGACGAGGGCGAGGAGGCCGAGGACGCGGTAACGACCCACGCAAATGCCACCGAGCGCATCGAGGCGGGGCTCCAGTCCCGACGCTCCTAGAGCTCCGCCGCGGCCCCTGCCGCGACGCCATACAGCAGCACAGAACCAACCCAATCGAAGGAACTGAACCATGGCCGTATACGCATTCTTCCCCGCCGCCGAGCACCTCCGCCGCCCGGACGGCATCGGCTTCGTGCTCGCAGAGGGCGCCGACGAGGCGGCCGCCCGCACCGTCGCGCAGAGGCTAGTTGGCGGCACCTCCATCCAGGGCTTCACTGCAGCGCTGATCGGCCCCGGCGTCCAGCCGGTGGCGGTGCAAGGCCTGCCGGTCGGCAGGCCCTCCGGCACCACCTGGCCCCGCCTCACCCGCGGCGGCGGCCCCCTCAATGAGGCCTGAGCCGTGCATCCGATACTGATCGAGGCAGGCATCGAGGCCCTGGCCGGTCGCCAGGTGACCGACGTTGAGGAAGTGTACCGGCTGATCGGCGGCGAGAGCCGCCCTGAGGCGGTCCCGAGCGACATCCGGAGGGGGCTGTGCGACCTCCTCCGGGAACTCGGCTACCGACAGAGGTGGGTCCGCGGGCTGGACGGCGGCAGGACCGGCTTCAGGTGGGTGCGCGGCCCCTGGCCGATCGACTACGGCGCCCTCCGCGGGCGGGAGGTCGAGACCTACACCAACTTCGACTGAGACGGCGGGCTCGGCTGGGGGATCCAGCCGGGCCTCTGTCCATCAGCCAGGCAGCAGCGCGTCCACCGAGCCCTGGAGCCTCTCCAGCGAGAGGGCGAGCTGGTCGGCGCGGGGAAGGCGGGTCTCGTTCAGCAGCCGGGAGGCGAGGCGCTCATCGATCACGTCCACGAGGCTCCGCCTGGTCCGGCTGTCGTCGAGGTGCATGGCCTGGTAGACCCGCACGAGACCGGTGAACCTGTCGCCGGTCATCGTGGGGCCGTCGAGGGCGAACCCCAAGGCCGCGATCCGCGCCCGGTCGAGACCGTAGAACTCCTCCACTAGGGGCTGGCGCTCGGCGCCCTTCCGCCCAGGCTCCCGCTCGCGGTGCACCTCGTAGCGGACGGTTACGCCCCGCGCCTTCTGGGTTGTCGTCGGATCGGTTGAGATAGCTTGCATTCGTGGTCCTCAACTCCGGGATGGAGAGGCCGCATTAAGCCCGCCGGTCTGCCCGGCCCGAACCTTCATATCGCCTGTGGCTGGTAGCAGCGGACCTTCCAGGTCGCCTTCAGGAGCCTCGGTGGGTGAAGGCTCAGCCGAAGCAGCACCCGAGCGCCGAAGTGGCCCGGCGCTCTCCAGAATGAGCCGTAGGGGGCGCTCCCGAGGGCACGAAAACACGACAGATGTCCGGTCTCTCGAAAACTGCCTCAGGATGAGACCAATGGACGTTCCACCCGACTTCGACGTTAGCGCCTTCCACGACCTCGTGGCTGGCCTCCACATGCCGTACTACGACAACGGCGGGCCCGAGAGGCAGATCGCCATGATGCTCGCCGCTGTCGCCCACGGCCGCCTCGGCTTCGTCAACATCGAGGCCGAGGACCGCGGGGACTGGTACGTCAAGGCGGCGACCGCGCTGCGGGCTATAGACGCATCGATGTACTGCGTGGTGAGCGAGGCGTGGGCGGCCACGCTGCCTAGGGCCGACGACCCCCTCCGGTCGCTCCCCCCGAGCGCGAGGGAGGACAAGGCGGAGGTGGTCACGACCGTGTGCGTGGACCGAGCCGGGAACCGCGCCGCGTCGGTCAAGAGGATCGACCGCCACCCTGAAGGGGAGCGGGCGGGGGCGGTCAGCGGCCTCGTCGATATGCCCGAATTGGACATCGGCGATGGCGACATGCTCAGGCTGCTGGAGTGGCCGCCGCTCTGGCTCAGGGAGCGGCTGGGGGCGCAGCGCTGATGCCGCATTCCGCGAGCCCCTTCCGGAAGGACTGGTCCAGCGGGATGGGCTTGAGGCCGTCCCGCGTGATCTGGCCCACCTGCCCGGTCGCGGAGCTCGGCAGCCCGTAGGCGGGCGTGGCGGCTGCCGCGCGGAATATCAGCCCGCTCCCGGAGAGCATCTCCCGGAGCATCTCCTGGGCGCGCTCGCCGCTGGCTAGCGTGCTCGTGGCCGTACCCGCAAGCGCGAGCCGCATGGACAGCGCCATGGTCTCCTGCAGCGCGCTGCTGGCGGCGTCGGTGGCGGGCGCCGGGGCGGCCGAAGCGGGCGCGGGGTTGTCCGCTGCCTTGATCTCGCGGTGCGGGTTGGTGTCCACCCGCCAAAGGATGTCGCCCGTGGGGAACCTGAACCGGCCGCCGCTGCTCACGCCCACCAGGACGCCGAACTGCGGGTTTCTCTCGACCACCGGGTAGAGGTGGCCCATCCGCGTGAAGGACATCCCGGCCGCACGGTCGTACGCCGCGACGACGCAGGTCTGGGACCCGGTGATAGGGTCGGTGACCCTGCTGACCTCCCAGGTCTCTCGCGGCTTACGCCTCGCCTCCGCCGGGTCCGAGAACCCGGCCGTGGCCAAGATACCGGCAGCCGCCGCTCCAATAATGATCTTCTGCATTCCCCCACTCCTTCAGAAGCCCGCACAATCGGGTATATAGTCCCTAGACCCTGCCGCAAAGGGGCTTCCCTTGTCTAACAATGGACTGGGGGAAGATCGTCGGCACGAACGTGCGTCGGCTGCGGGTCGAGCGGAAGCTCACCCAGGAGCAGCTCGCGCATGAGGCCCGGATTGATTTGACCTATCTCGGGGGCATTGAGCGTGGTCGCCGGAACCCTTCGGTCACCGTTGTCGGGCGTCTCGCCACCTCCCTTGGCGTCCACCCCTGCGACCTCTTCCGAGAACAGCTCTGACCAGCTTATCCCCAAGTTTTTTCTGACGCGCTTTACGGAATCAGTCCGCTGGTATTTACAGGGTTGCGAGGCTCCGGCCGTTTGCGGCATAAGAACAGACCATGAACGCTGCCACAGCAAATAGAGGGGATCATCATGCACTCAGTGGAACTCTGTGCAGGTGCGGGCGGTCAAGCAATCGGGCTGGAGCGGGCGGGCTTTGAGCATAGCGCGCTCGTCGAGATCGACCGGCACTGCTGCGAAACCCTGCGGCTAAACAGGCCAACGTGGAATGTAATCGAAGACGACCTCCGGCTGTTCAAGGACCGGGCAGGCGACTTTGCGGGGGTAGAACTGGTTGCGGGCGGATTGCCGTGCCCGCCGTTCTCCGTGGCCGGGAAGCAGCTCGGTGCATTGGATGAGCGGAACCTGTTCCCCGATGCTCTGGATATCGTGGATGCGATCAGACCTAAGGCGGTGATGATCGAGAATGTCCGGGGCTTCCTGGACGCCGTTTTCGAGGACTACCGGCTGCATCTGAAGGCTCAGTTGAAGAAGCTTGGCTACGAGGCCGACTGGCGCCTACTCAACGCGTCAGACTTCGGCGTTCCTCAGCTGCGCCCGCGGGTCGTTATCGTAGCAGTGCGTACCGAGTACTGGAGCGACTTCGAATGGCCGACCGTGAACCGGGTAAATCCGAAGACTGTCGGGCAGACACTCTACAAGCACATGGCGTCGAACGGATGGAAGGGCGCAGCTCAATGGCGCGCCAGGGCGGACGACATCGCCCCGACGCTCGTCGGGGGCTCTAAGAAGCACGGCGGCCCGGACCTCGGGCCTACGCGGGCTAAGCGGGCCTGGGCCGCGCTTGGCGTCAACGGCCACACGCTCGCGGATGCACCGCCTGAGCCGGACTTCCTGGGGATGCCGAGGCTGACAGTGCCGATGGTCGCGCTGCTCCAAGGCTTTCCGGTAGAGTGGAAGATCTCCGGTCGGAAGACAGCGGCTTACCGGCAGGTCGGGAACGCATTTCCACCGCCAGTGGCGGCGGCCGTGGCGGCCGAACTCAAGAAGGCGATTAGCGTCAGGCGATCCCTAGCTGTTGCTTGAGTTCTGCCCGTTTCTTCTTGTTGTCCCAGGCACGAATAAGCTGCTGGTGATTGGGCGGCAGGTCCACCCACTTCACGAGCTTATAGGTGCTTCTTATGAAGCCCTCCGCCGTCTTATAGCGCCCCGGCTCGATCTCCATCCCCACGACGGGGTAGCGCAGCTCCCGTAGGCGCTTCTGCCAGTCCTCTTGCCTCTCACGGACGTTCGCGATGTCCTCGATCAAGTTAGAGTCAACTGCCTCACCTTCGTGCATGCGTAAGAAGCGAGCAATGCGCTCATGGACGGACTCTATTGCCATGAGCTCCGTCATCTCGTTCGGGTCGAACGACTCGAAGAAGTCGCGTTTACCGTGGTTGCATTGAACGCAAAGAGCCCAGAGGTTTTCATCGACCGTAAGCCCACCCCACGTCTGAGGTACCCGGTGGTCTACTTGGAGCTTAATCCCATCCTCCTCGACCGACCTGCCGCACATCTGGCATTTGCCTTTAGCTAGGTTGAGGATGCGAGCGCGCTGCTTGCCAGAAATCGCGCCAGAGTCCGTCTTAACATCCTGCTTTTCACCCTTGTAACGATAAGCCCAGCGGCCATCTTCCTTGGAGTAGGGGATGACATAATGCTTCCGCAGGTGCCGCAGCCTCCGCATCAACTGTTCTTGGTCGCCGACGCCACCAACTTGCGCGCGTATCTCGGGGGCTGTGAGGCCGTCGGGATGCCTCTTCAGGAGTTCGAGTACCTCCCGACCAGCAGCGGTCCCCTCCTTGTTGATCGGCTTTGTTGGCATGGTGGATAAGCTGACAGCCGCCCAGCGCTCGGTCAATATGAGTCGGATCAGGTCGCGTGACACCAAACCGGAGATGATTGTCCGGCGCCTGCTTCATGCCGCAGGCTATCGCTACAGGCTGCACGATCCGGGCCTTCCGGGAAAGCCCGATCTGGTCTTTAGGAAACGGCGCAAAGTGATCTTTGTGCATGGGTGCTTCTGGCACCAGCACGAGCGAGAAGCCTGCTCCGATGGACGCCGTCCGAAGTCCAATACCACTTATTGGAACGAGAAGCTGGCGCGCAATGTCGAGCGCGACGAGGCGAACCGCAATGCACTGCTGGCGCAGGGCTGGGATGTGCTCGTGGTGTGGGAGTGCGAAGTTCGGTCATCCGGAGCACTTCTCGCCCAGGTCACGACCTTCTTAGACAGGCCTGGGTGTAGTTTGCCCCAAACCACCGACTGAATTTCAACCTACAGCAGTGCAACCGCGACGGCGTGAAGGGCTAGTCTCTGGGGTTCCAGTAGATGGAAACGATGACGTGACGGACGTGGTACTCGCGCCCGGTCCGCTCGTGCAGGTGGCGCGTGTTCATCACTAGGTCGCCAGGCTGGCGGGCTTCAATCGTAACCTCCGGCCGCTCACTGGCGAGGTGCTTAGCCCAACCATCCATCACTTGATCGATCCGCGGGCCACGATGATAGATTACGAGTCCACCCCGATCCTGGCCTTTGATGGCGGTCGCGTACCGGCTGTCGAGCTGGTTAAACCCTTTAAGTAGCCAGTCGTAGCTGCTGTGGATCTTGGCTTCGCCGAGCCAGAGGAAGTCGAAGCGGCCGTCAATAACGATGTCACAGTGCCCGCCGGTCGTCGTGTCGTGCGACGCTTGGAAACCGAAATGCTTAAGGGACGTGATGAGGTCTATGGACAATCCATCTTCACTGCGATCCTTTCGCTCCTTCGGAGTGCGCGAGAATTCTTGCAGGATGTGGTCAATCGCGGGGTTCACGCGAGCCAGGATATCTTCCGCGCTAGTTGCCGCAATCAGTGCGAGCGGCGTCTCCCAAGCGATGTTCCCACGCGCCATTAGCTGCAACTCGCGCAGCGTCAGCTCACCCATGCGCTCGCGCCTCCAGGAAGCGCGTGGAGGACTCGAAGTACGGAATAAGCCTGCTCTCGAAGTCCTGGATCAGTTCGCCCGTCGCTGGGTGCTCAAGCGAACCAAGCTGCCGCGCAGTCGCGAGTTCTTGGGCATCGACATGGACCTCCTCGCCCTCCTCTTCGTAAAGGAAAGCCTTTGCATCGAGGACATGCAC
>DASYWC010000224.1:0-5699 GCA_035936615.1 Allosphingosinicella sp.
CGTGATCTGCGTGCCTTCCGGCTCCACTTCGGTCGAGCGGCGCGCGATCCGCGATGCGGCTTCCAATGCCGGCGCCAGCCAGGTCTGGCTGATCGAGGAGCCGATGGCGGCCGCGATCGGCGCCGACATGCCGGTGACCGAGCCGATCGGATCGATGGTCGTCGATATCGGCGGCGGCACCACGGAGGTCGCGGTGCTCTCGCTTCGCGGCCTCGCTTACACCACCTCGGTGCGCGTCGGCGGCGACAAGATGGACGAGGCGATCTCCTCCTACGTCCGCCGCAACCACAACCTGCTGATCGGCGAGGCCACGGCCGAGCGGATCAAGCAGCAGGTCGGGATCGCCAAGCCCCCTGCCGACGGCGACGGGCTGACCGTCCACATCAAGGGACGCGACCTGGTGAACGGCGTTCCAAAGGAGATCACGATCAACCAGCGCCAGATCGCGGAAGCTCTGTCCGAGCCGGTCGGCACGATCGTGGAGGGCGTTCGAATCGCTCTGGAGAATACCGCGCCCGAGCTTGCCGCCGACATCGTCGATCAGGGCATCGTGCTCACCGGCGGGGGGGCGCTTCTACAGGGGCTGGACGAAGTGCTTCGCGACGAGACGGGGCTTCCGGTCACGGTCGCGGAGGATCCCCTCACCTGCGTCGCTCTCGGCACGGGGCGCGCCCTGGAAGAGGAAATCTTCCGCGGCGTGCTTCAGACGGCGTAAGCGTCCGGAAAGGCCTCGAATGGCGCCGCCAAAGACCCGGCGCCCCGGATTTTCCCGCAGGGCGCAATATGGACTGTTCCTGGGCTATGTCCTGGCGGTCGGCGGAGTCCTGCTGGCGGTGCTTCTGCTGGTGATCGCGGTGGTCGACCCGCGGGGGTTCAGCGCTCTTCGGGGAGCAGCCCTGGACGCCACCCTGCCAATCACCTCGGCGGGCCGAAGCGTTGTCCGCTTCGTCACAGGAAGCGGCTCGGCGGTAAGATATTACTTCAGAGCGGCAGCCCAGAACGACGAGCTGAAGCGGGAGGTCGAGCGAAACCGGCACGAGCTGATCGAGGCACGGGCCATTCGCTTCGAGAATGCGCGCCTGAGACAGCTCCTCAAGCTGTCGGGCGAGCTGAAGGACGACGTAGCGACGGCCCGGATCGTCAACAGCACGTTCGATTCCAGCCGGCGCCTTGCGACAATCGCGGCGGGAAGCTCCGATGGAGTGAAGGTCGGCCAGCCGGTCCGCGCTCCCGAGGGACTGATCGGGCGGATCGTGGAGACCGGGCGGTACGCCTCGCGCGTGCTCCTGATCACCGACGGGGCGAGCAACGTGCCTGTCCGGCTGGTTCGCGACGGCACCCCGGCAATGGCCACCGGGCGCGGCGACGGAACGCTCGACATCAAGACCCTGGAGCTTGGGAAGAACCCGTTCCGCAAGGGCGACATCTTCGTGACCTCAGGCACCGGCGGGATCTTCGGCCCCAATATCCCTGCCGCCATCGTGGTCCAGGTCGGGCGGGACGAGACGATCGCCCGGCCGCTCGCGGACCCGTCGCGCATAGACTTCGCGATCATCCAGAGCATCTACATGCCCTCGGCCGAAACCCCGCTCAATCAGGCGCCCGCGCCCAATTCCGACGCCTTGCAAGCGCCGCCGCCCGAGCCCGAGGCCAACGGGGCCGCCCCAGCGCCGTGAGCCGCATCGCGTTCAACAAGGCCGAAGTACGCCGAAAGCACCTGCGCCGGGAATATGTGCCGATCGTCTCCACGATCCTTGCAAGCCTGCTCGCCCTGCTCCCGATCATCGTCAGTTCACCTGTCATCCCCGATTTCGCGTTCCTGATGCTCATAGCTTGGAGATTGCTGCGCCCGGAGATGTGGGGGCCCATCGTGGCTCTGCCGCTAGGGCTGTTCAACGACCTCGTCGCGGGACACCCGCTCGGCCAGTCGATGGCGCTTTGGACATTCCTGTTCATCCTGTTCGATATCATCGACAGCCGGGTCCTGTTCCGGGACTATTGGATGGACTGGCTGATCGCCTCGTTCGCGATCGCGGGCTACGTCTTTGCCGACTGGTATATCGGCAGGCTCATGGGGAGCACCGCCGCTTTCACGGTCATGCTTCCCCAGCTCGCGGCCTCGATCCTCGCTTTCCCGGTAGTGGCGCGCTTCGTTCTAATGCTCGACAGATGGCGGTTGGCCCGATGAGAAGGCGCCCGATCCCGCTGGTGACGGAAAACAGCCAGTCCTACACCTTTACCCGGAGGGCGATGGTGGTGGGCGGGTTCCAGCTGGGCCTCTCGGCGCTGATGGCTGGCCGCCTCGCCTACCTGTCCCTGGCCGACACGGAGAAATACAAGCTCGCCTCCGAAGAGAACCGGTTCCAGTTGGTGCTCGTCCCGCCAAGGCGCGGCTGGATCGTGGACCGTTACGGAAAGCCGATCGCCGTCAATCGAAGCGATTACCGGATCGACCTCATCCCCGATCAGCTGGAGGACGAGGATCGGGTCATCGCCCAGCTCGCCCAGCTGCTCGAGCTTCCCCAGGAGGAGGTGGACCGGATCCGGGAGGAGCTGGAGGTGGCGGCGGGATATCAGCCGGTCGCGGTCGCCGAGAACATTCCTTACGAGAAATACGCCGCAGTGACGGTTCGCCTTCCCGAGCTGCCGGGGGTCGCGCCGCTTCGGGGTTTCAGCCGCTTCTACCCCGACGGGGCCGCGGTCGGCCACCTGATCGGCTATGTCGGAACCGCCAACAAGGAGGAGTATGAGGCGGAGGGCAAGAACCGCCTCCTGGTCACTCCGGGTTTCAAGATCGGCAAGGAAGGTCTTGAAAAGACTATGGAACAGCGCCTTCGCGGAGTCCCCGGCGCGAAGCGCCTGGAGGTGACCGCCGGCGGAAGGCTGGTCCGCGAACTCTCGACCCTCCCCGACAAGAGCGGCGGATCGCTCGCGCTGACCATCGATTCCGACCTTCAGGAATATGCGGCCAGGCGCCTCGGCAACGAATCGGGCTCCTGCGTCGTCATGGACTGCCACAGCGGAGACATCCTCTGCATGGCGTCGATGCCGGCCTACGACCCCAACACCTTCTCCGACGGGATCAGCCGGATGGAGTGGGCGATGCTTTCGGAGGACGAGCGCCGGCCGCTGGCCAACAAGACCTTGAACGGGCTTTACCCGCCGGGCTCCACCCTGAAGCCGATGGCCGGGATCGCTCTCCAGGAAGCGGGCATCGACCCGAAGGAGACCGTCTATTGCCCGGGCGGATTCCAGCTCGGCAGCCGCTTCTTCCGCTGCCTCGGCCGCCACGGAACGGTGAACATGCACCGGGCGATCGCCAAGAGCTGCAACACCTATTTCTATTCGATGGGCCGCAAGATCGGGATCGACAAGCTTGCGGCCGTTGCTCACACGCTCGGGCTCGGCGAGAAGTTCGACCTGCCGGTGGTTTCGCAGAACTACGGCACCTATCCGGATACGGCCTGGAAGAAGCGGCGCTTCGAGAAGAGCCCTCGCCTGATCGAGCGCCCCGACTGGACGGAGTCGGACACCCTCAACGCCGCGATCGGCCAGGGCTTCGTCATCCTCAATCCGCTTCAGCTGGCAGTGATGTCGGCGCGGATCGCTTCGGGCAAGCACGTCCAGCCGCAGCTTCTCCTGCAGAAGCGTGAGCCCGCCCGTCCGCTGCCCTACGAGCGCGAGCATCTGGAGGCGGTGCGCCGGGCGATGTGGGAGGTGGTGAACGGCGACGGCACCGCGGGGCGGAGCAAGCTGCCGCTCGAAGGCATAGACATGGCCGGAAAGACCGGCACCGCCCAGGTGCGCCGGATCACAGGCGGCCAGCGCGGGCAGAGCGGCGCCTGGAAGTACCGCGATCACGGGCTGTTCGTGTTCTTCGCCCCGGCAGAAAACCCGCGCTATGCGGGCTCTGTGGTAATCGAGCACGGAATGGGCGGATCGCGCGCCGCGGCTCCCGTGGCCAAGGATGTCCTCACCTTCCTGTTCGACCGGCCAAAGGCCATGCAGGCTCTGGTCGAGCTGGAACAGGGCTGGGGCGGCACGATATCGGAGCGGATGGAGCGCCAGACCCGGGCTTATTACGCAAGCAAGGGCAAGCCCATGCCCGGCGCTCCCGAGGGCGCTCAGCCAGGCGCGGGTACCACCCAAAGCGCGACCGTAAGCCCGACAGCGGCTGGAGCCGATAGCAACACCGCTGCCGCTGCTGCCGCTCAATCCGGGACCGGCAACGCCACGCGATGAGCACCAGTTCGCTCGTCCCCGCTCCGATCGCGAACCTGCCGTGGCGGCTGATCTTCGTGGTGATCGCAATCGCGATGTTCGGTGCGCTCGCCCTCTATTCGGCGGCCGGGGGCTCGATCACCCCCTGGGCTCTCAACCATACGATCCGCTTCTTCGCCTTCCTCGGAATGACGATCGCGATGTCCTACGTTCGGCCGGAGACGTACCGGGAGTATGCCTGGCCGGCCTATATCCTGGTCTTCGTCCTGCTGATCGCGGTGATGCTCTTCGGCGCGATCGGCGGCGGCGCTCGAAGCTGGCTGGAATTCGGCCCTGTCCGAATACAGCCTTCGGAGCTGATGAAGCCGATCGTCGTCCTTTGCCTTGCAAGCTTCTACGCCCGCCTTCCGGCTGCCGAGATCCGCAAGTTCAGTGCGATCTGGCCGGCCCTTCTGATCATCGCCGTCCCGACCTTCGTCATCCTGATCCAGCCCGATCTCGGCACCTCCTCCCTGCTCCTGCTCGGGGGCATCATGGTGATGTTCCTTGCAGGGCTCCCGATGCGCCTGTTCATAGGAGCTGGAGCGGCCCTCGCCGCAATGGCTCCGATCGCCTACAGCTTCCTCCTCCCGCACCAGCGCGAGCGGCTGCTGATCTTCCTCTACCCGGAGGAGGATCCGCTGGGCGCGGGCTACCACATCACCCAGTCGAAGATCGCGATCGGATCGGGCGGGATCTTCGGCAAGGGCTTCCTCCACGGCACCCAGAGCCAGCTTAAATATCTTCCCGAACAGCATACCGATTTCATCTTCCCGGCGATGGTCGAGGAATGGGGCATGTTCGCAGGGCTGCTGCTCATCGGACTGTTCGCGATGCTGCTTCACTGGGCGACCAAAGTCGCGCTCGACACTCAGGACCGCTTCGGCCGGCTGGTCGCCGGAGGCCTCAGCATGACGATCTTCTTCTACTTCGCGATCAACCTGCTGATGGTGATGGGCCTGGCGCCGGTCGTGGGAATTCCCCTGCCGCTCTTCTCCTATGGCGGATCGGCGATGCTCACGGTGATGATCTGCCTCGGAATCCTGATGTCGATCGACCGCAACAACCGCCGGGAGCGGCGCGGGCGCTGAGGCGTTGCATTCCGCCGCTGCGGCCACTAGATGGCCCCTCTGCCCGACAGGCATGGACGCATAGCTCAGTTGGTAGAGCAGCTGACTCTTAATCAGCGGGTCCTAGGTTCGAGCCCTAGTGCGTCCACCATTTTCCTTACGACCGCCTGGCGAATGAAAAGGTTCTGATCGCGCTGGCGGTCGGGGGCTGCTTCGCGTCGCCGTGGCGGCCGTCCCGACGATCCGGGCGACTCTCCGGGGCCAGTGACGCCGGCCGTCCTCCCCGCGCACGGTCACCCGGCTTTTTCGACGTGCTTTTCGATCCCTGAGCGTTTCTCGCCTCGGCACGCCGGCTCGCAGCTTGAAAGG
>DASYWC010000225.1:0-2581 GCA_035936615.1 Allosphingosinicella sp.
GGAAAACTGCCCTGGCACGCAAGTAAACGTGGAGCGCTTTCAGGGAGGACGCGGCACCCGGCCCACCACCCGATACCCTACACAAGTGGCCGAGTGCCGCGCAGCCCTCCGATGAGGGAGCCTCATTCGCGGCCACTAACCAGATGAAGGTTCGACTCAGTAAAGGCGGGACCGCCGAGGATGAGCAACATTCCGCTCATTCAGCCCGGAAAACAAGCGGAAATGCTTCAGAGCTCTGCGTAAACTTGACGTTGCTCCCGGATCCCGGACCAGGCGGTAAAGCAGCTACCGACCTGGAGGGACGCGATGACGAAGCAGAGGAGGCGGCGGTTTTTGCCGGAGTACAAGGAGCAGGCGGTTGCCCGGCTGTCGGAGCCTGGCGCGACGTATTCTGGCGTTGCGGCCGAACTGGGCGTGACGCCGACGCAGCTGAAGACGTGGCGGCTCGAGCTGGAGGTGGCAGGGTCGGCCTCGGCGATCGAGCGCCAGCAAGCCGAGGCGGCCGAGCTGGCGCAGCTGCGCCGGGACAACAAGCGGTTGAAGGAGGAGGTCGAGGTTCTGCGGAAGGCCTCGGCTTTTTTCGCTCAGTGGGCGGCGAAGACATGAGCGCGAAGCTCGCGTTCATTGCCGCCCACGCCTCCGACCATGCCGTCCGGCTCATGTGTCGGGTGCTCGGTGTTGCCCGCAGCTGGTTACACGCCTGGCAGCGCGCCGCGCCGCTGCGGGCCGAGCGCGCCGCCAAGCGTGAAGACCTTGCCGGTCAGATCCGGGAGGTCTTCGAGGCCAGCAAGCAGCGCTATGGCGCGCCGCGGATCCACGCCGAGCTGCGCGACCGCGGCCACGGCGTCTCGAAGCGCACGGTCGCCAAGCTGATGAAGGAGAACGGCATTCGGCCGCCTCGAGGCAGACGGCGCGCGCCGATCACCACCGACAGCCGCCACGCGCATGCCGTCGCGCCCAACCTGCTCGGCCGGGAGTTCGAGGTCCACGTGCCCGACACGGTCTGGCTCGCCGACATCTCGTACATTCCCACCGACGAGGGCTGGCTCTACCTCGCCGCAGTGAAGGACCTCGCCACCATGGAGATCGTCGGCTGGTCGATGTCCCAGCGCCTGAAGAGCACCTTGTGCGAGGACGCGCTCACCATGGCCATCCGGAACCGCCGGCCGCCCAAGGGCCTGATCCATCATGCGGATCGCGGCGTGCAGTACGCCTGTGGAGACTATCGCGCGCTCCTCCGGCTCCACGGCATGAAGGCCTCGATGAGCCGCAAAGGGAACTGCCTCGACAACGCGCCAATGGAAAGCTTCTTCGGGTCGCTGAAGACCGAGCTCGTCCACCGAACGCGGTTCGGCACTCGTGCCGAGGCGAAGGCGGCGCTCTTCGAGTATATCGAAATCTTCTACAATCGCCGCCGGCGGCATTCGAGCATCCGCTACCGCACACCGGCTCAAGCGAGGATCGACATGACCATGGCTCAGGCCGCATAGATAACAGAGCGCGCTGGTCCGGATATCGGGGTCAACGTCATCGTAGCCGATCTCGAACAATGGCTTCGCGCCGAACGCGCTCCCCTGTCGCGTCATGCGCCGGTGGCCAAGGCCATGGACTACATGCTCAAGCGCTGGGAGGGCTTCGGTCGGGTTCTCCATGATGGACGCGTCTGCCTCAGCAACAACGCAGCCGAGCGCGCACTGCGCGGGGCCGCCCTCGGGCGGAAGGCATGGCTCTTCGCCGGCTCCGAGCGGGGCGGCGACAGGACTGCTTTCATGTACACCCTGATCGTCACCGCCAAGCTCAACGACATCGACCCGCAGGCTTGGCTCGCCGACGTCCTCGCCCGCATCGCCGAGATGCCGGCGTCCCGCCTCGACGACCTCCTGCCATGGAACTGGCAGCCAGTGGCTGACAAGCTGGCCGCATGAAGAATCCGAAGGCCGTCGTTAGCTTCAACGAGATCGCCACCGCGCGGATCGAGCTGAAGCACACCGACCCGCCGATCTGGCGCGAGGTGGAGATCCCGACATCGATCACGCTCAAGGTCCTGCACGATATCGTCCAGGCGGCGATGGGCTGGCTCGATTACCACCTGTGGGAGTTCGTCATCGACGGCCGAACCTACGGCCTGCCCATGGACGAGGACTGGGGTACCGCGCCACGGAAGGAGGCGGCGAAGGTGCGCCTGCGCGAGGTCTTGAAGCCCGGCGAGACCCTCATCGACTACCTCTACGACTTCGGGGACGGGTGGGAACACGAGATCCGTGTCAGCGACATCCGCAAGGGTACACCGGAGATCGGGTATCCGCGTTACGCTGCGGGCGAGCGCAACGGCCCGCCAGAGGACTGCGGCGGCGTGCCGGGCTTCTACAATTTGCTCGACGCACGTGCCGACCCCGCCCACCCCGAACATACTGATGCTGTGGAGTGGCTCGAAGACTACGACCCGGACCTTATCGCGGAACTCCCCATAAAGTACGCGCTGGGCCGCATCGCCGCCCGCCGCAACGCGGCGAAGGCTCGCCTCGCCAAGCCGTCAAAAGCTTGAACCCGCGGCCTCGGCCGGATGGATACGACGCAAACC
>DASYWC010000226.1:0-6388 GCA_035936615.1 Allosphingosinicella sp.
CTCTGCCGGCGAATATCCGAAGTCATAACTGAACCCCCCGTAGGATTGCGCACGAGCCCAGTGCAGATATTGCGAGATGCTGTCGACCTGATCGTTGTAGCGCGTGCCCGGAAACCCATGAAGCTCCTGCAGCAGCGCCGGCAGCCAGGGCTTCTCCACAGGCAGAAGGACCTGCCGAGCCTCGAACATCGGAAGGACGGTAACCAGCCTCGTCAGCTTGTCCTTGTCCGGGGTCAGGCCGATGAGTGTCATTCCTGTGTCGGCCCGTAGCTGCTGGATGAGGGACATGCCTGAGCCCTTGTTCTCGATAAGAACGGCTTCGGGCCGTTGCGCCTGGTACAGGTCCGTGGCTGCCCTCAACAGCTCCGGGAAGGTCAATCGTTCGCGGAACACATCAATCAGGAAGTGCTGGTTCCCGATGCGTAGCCAGGTCGTGCAGACCGAGTAGCAGGCCGATGAATCCCCGGACAGAGCCGTATCCCACGACTGATAGATCTGGCCCATGGCGAGGGAGGGCTGTCTGTCGTAAAAGATGACGTCTCCCTTCTTCACCATGAGGCCCCCTTCCGGAGCTGGATCCTGAAGCCACTGCGCCTGGAAGACGAGGCTCCCCTGTTCCTCGCGCAGGTCGTCCAGGACAGGATGCGGTTCTCGCGTGAGCTGCAGGGCCTCGCCTTCCTTCCAGAAGTAGGTCCGGCCACCGCCCAGTTCGATCGTCCGGTCCGCTGGGGCAATCGCAGGCAAATTGAGGTGTACCCATTTGCCTGGCCTTTCTCGCAGCAGATGACCCGCGAGATCATCGGCGTGCAGTCGCTGCATGACCAGCACGATCACGCCGTGAAGCTTGCTGTCGAGCCGCGACATCAACGTCTCACGGTAGTATCGGATCATCTTTTCTCGAGCGGCCGCGGACCAGCCTTCCTCCGGCTTCATGGGATCATCCAAGATAATGAACCCGCCTCCGAACCCGGTCGCGACGCCACCTACGGAGGTAGCCAGGCGGCTGCCGCCCCTGGTCGTTTCGATCAGGTCCTCCGTGTCCTTCGCGATCACCGTTTCAGGGAAGATTCGCCGATACCAGCTGCTGGTGAGGACCTGCCTGCACTCTCTAGACATCTTCGCAGCGAGGGACTGTGCGTAGGAAACGCAGACCAGACGAGCAGTAGGATCGTGTCCCAGCACAAAGGCGGGGAGGGCGACCGAAGCAAAGAGCGACTTCAGCGATCGTGGCGGCACGTTGATGATCAGCCTTTTTGTGTCGCCTGTCCTGGCAAGGTCGAGCTTGTGCGATAGCGCATCCAGATGCCAGTTATCGACGTAATCGGCGCCCGGATTGAGCTCATGAAAAACCTTTCGGACGAATGAGGGGAACTCGGAGCGAATTGCCGCGTCCAGTTCGTGGGAACTGTAGGTCATCGTGTTTCATCCTTTTTACTGAGATGTTTGGCGAGGTAGGCGTCCAGAATGGCCTTGTCCTCGGCGGCCATTTCGGCAGCTCCGGCAGGCGCTGTCTCCGGGTCGAGAACCCGCAGCATGAGGTTGAGGATCAGGTTTGCAGCCCGAGCATCGCCCTGGATGCCCCGCGCGGCGAGAGACTTCAGCAGCGCGCGCTGCTTGGTGATCCGCCGCGGCGAGCCCCCCTCGTTGATCTGAATGACCTCCTCGAGCTCGGCGATCAGATCAGTGCGGAGGTTCAGCGAACCGCGCTTGCGGCCGCTGGGGTTGCCGGATTGTCCCTTCTTCCAGCGGGATGCGACGGGTGGTCGCTTGTAGCCGGTGCCCTCAGTCATGGCTCACCCCCTCGTGCGACCCCGGGGCCGCTTCAGGAGCAGGCGCGGCCGCCCGCTGGACGGCGACCTCGTCAAAGGATGAACCGCTGCCGGCGAGGGTCGCCGACTTCCCTGTGCTCTCCTGCCAGCGTCGGACCGCGGTATCGACGTAGTGCGGGTCGATCTCGATTGCGGCTGCCTTGCGGCCGGTCCGCTCGGCTGCGAGGAGAATTGTCCCGGATCCCGCGAATGGATCGAGGATGATGTCTCCGCGTCTGGAGCAGTCCCGGAGCGCGTCGGCTATGAGCGCGACCGGTTTGACGGTCGGATGAGCGGCCAGATCGGCATCTCGCGTCCGGCCGAATGTGTTCGCCCCCGCATACTGCCAGACATTGGTCCGGTAGCGCCCGAACTTGCCGAGCAGTATGTTGTTCTGATGAGGAGCGGTGCCGTTCTTGTAGACGAAGATCAGCTCATGCTGGGATCGGTAAAGGGAGCCCATGCCTCCCGATTGTTTGTCCCAGACACACAGCGCCTTTAGTTCGGAGTAGGCCTGCGCTCCGGCACTGGTGATCTCTGCCAGATGCCTCCAATCCATGAAGATGAAGTGCAGAGAGCCAGCGATGCTGAACTGGACCATCAGGTCCATTGCCTGCTTTAGAAAGGTCGTGAATTCCTCCTGGGACATCTCGCCGCTCGCCATTTCAAACTCGCGGTGCCGTGCCTTGCCCAAGCCTGAAACATGGCCCTGTATGGGGACGTTGTAAGGGACGTCGCTTACCACCATGGCGGCGCGCGCATCCCCCAGCACAGCTTGGTAAGGGGCTGGCTCCAAAGCGTTTCCACAGCAGAGACCGTGGTCGGCCAACAACCCGCAGTCGCCAGGCCGAGACACTGGAGGTGCCCGCCGATCCGGTTCATCGACGGCGTCTGCTGGATCCCCGCCGCCGAGTGGCTCTGCCAGCGGCGTTTCAAGGATGAAGTCGATTTCCGCGGTGGCAAAGCCTGTGAGCTCAACCGGGAAATCGAGTTCGCACAAGGCCGCGAACTCGGCTTTGAGAGCTGCGGGGTCCCACGTGGCCTGCTCCGCTATGCGATTGTCGGCTATAGCGAGTGCTCGCTTTTGCGACCGTGACAGGTGGGAAAGGCGAATGCATGGCACGCGCTCCATCCCGAGCGCTTCCGCCACCATCAGCCGGGCGTGGCCTGCAATGACCTTGTTCTCTGCGTCAACCAGAATGGGAGCATTGAAACCTAGCTCTCGGATTGAAGCTTTCAGCTTGACCAGCTGCGCTTTCGAGTGCTTGCGAGCATTTCGCGGATCTGGTATGAGAGCCGTGCGATCCAGCTCCACGATAGTCATTGATGCGGGTCGAAATTCTTCTGTCGGATTGTGCATGATCATTTTCCATGGAAAAAATCTTCCATGAAGTACGTGCCTACTAAGTCGTTCGCAGAGCGCCTGAACGTTTAGCGCTTAAGATCCCACTGGTCGGCGATATTTCGAAGGGCCCGATCTTACATAAGGTAAGATACCGCACCGCCGGCTGCGACGACCACGCGGTTCCGTGGGGGTTCTTAGGGGCCAGCGGAGACCCCCGCTGAGCCTTTGGCTTGCCGCGCTGGAACGTGTACCACGCCTGGCGCTATCCACAACCGCGGTGAGCTCATCCTCAGGCATCTGAGTTGGGTCGCCGTCCAAGTCGTTGGAGCACCTTGTCGCGATAGCTTCGGCTTGCAACGACCTCCATGCCGCTCTGGAGGCACAAGCGCCACGATCCGTCCGACAGCGACGCGGTCTCCGTCACCCTGGACAGGTTCACGATGGTAGTCCGATGGACCCGCGCGAAGATCTGCGATGGAAGGCGCTTCTCCAGCGACTGAAGGGTCTCGCGAATGAGCCCTTCCTGCTTGGTCCAGTTGACGACGACGTAATTGCCCGCACTCGAGAACCATTCGACCTCATTCACCGCGACCGGTACCCGGCGGCGCCCGACTGAGACCATTAGCATCTCGGTCTCCTCGCCCGCTGCCTGACCCTCACTTGCGGATCTGCGGGCTTCGTCGAGAGCTGCCGCGAGTTCGCTACCGAGCGCTTCAGCCGCGACTGCCCGTTTTCTCATCGCTCCGAGCATCAAAGCTACGGCTATTGCGCAATAAACCAGAAGGCTGATTGGAGCGGTCTCGAATATCTGGCGTGTCAGGTCATCGCGACCCAGGTAAGGAGAAAAGTACACGGACAGGGCCCCTGCGGTTGCCGCATGGGCAGGCACGGCAACCATTCCAGTTGCCGCCCAAGCCAGGAGGCCGGCCCGGGATACGCCTCTGCGCTGGAAGAGGAGCCAGAGCCAATAGGCAATGGGCAACCACGCTCCGTAGCGAAGCGCCTGCCACGCGACCACGGGCCCGAGTCTCGACTCCAGGCCATCGTCGAGACGTGCATAATGCACCGCGAGGGCCGAAAAACCGACGCTCACCACGTAAACATACGCCGCTATCGCCAGTTCAAGGGCAGGACCTCCACGCTTCACGATCTTACGCACTTGTCTCACGCCGCCTCCTTCGCTGAAGCCCATAGTACAGGATGAAACCAACCGTCAGCAGCTGGAACAGGATAGTGGCCCCTAGCTGCTTCCAAGGCGCGGGATCGGCAGGAACGTCAGCACGCTTCGCGTAAAGGCGGAGACCGCGGCGCAGCAGGATCCAAGCATCTTCACGAGATGCTCGTAGAGCCAGAGCCGCTTTGAAGAGAATAATCATGTAGTTGGGAATGGCTCGGACCGAGCGGGATTTTGAAGCCTAGCGGTACGAACGGCGGCAGCCAGGGACGGAAATCCGCGCCGCTCGCGACCTCTCCTTGTGTCGAGCGCCAATGGAAACATGAGCTCAGCCATCAGCAGCTAGGGCAGGATTGAGACGGCACCTGCTGGCGGAGTGGAGCTCTTAGGGACGGATCGCGGCCGGCAGGGACGAGCGCCAGTCGGACCGTCAGCCGCCGGGCCCCCCACCCAACCAGAATAGCAGACGGCTCATCCCTCCCCTCCGCAGTCCGGCCCATTCGCGTTTCCGAGACCCGGAGACCGCGCCTAGCACCAGGATGTCTTTTGCAACGAGGTGAAACATGCCTTCCTTCTTCAATCTCCGGTCCCTGGCGGCAGCCGTCGCCCTTTCAGCCGCTACGGCTTGCTCTCACGTGGCGCCGGCCACCCCGGTCTCGCGTGCGGAGACGGTCTTGGGCCGCATCTCCGTACGCCACGTCGGGTCCGGACCCGACGTGGTTCTGATCCATGGCCTGGGGGGCTCGACGAAGGTTTGGACCAAGACTCTCAAGAGCCTGCCCCGAAACTACCGGGTTCACCTTGTCCAGATCGCGGGCTTTGGAGGCGCGTCCGCTCGGGCGAACGCGGATGGGCCCGTCCTGGATCCTGTCGTGGACGAGCTCGCCCGCTACATCCGCTCCTCAGCCAAGGGACGGGCTAAGCTGGTGGGGCACTCCATGGGGGGCGCCATCGCGCTCCGGCTCGCTCACCGTCATCCGGAACTGGTCGGTGCGGTGATGGTGGTGGACATGGTGCCGAATCTCGGCTCGGTCGCCGTTCCCCAGGTCCCTGCTTCAGCAATTCCCAAGATCGCGGAAGGAGCTCGCCGGCAATGGCTGTCCCTCAGCGACCAGGAGCGGGCAACGCGCAACGAAGCCAACCTCAAGACGATGATGATCAGCGATCGGGAGCGCGCAGCGACCCTGAACGACATGGGGAGAAGCGACCCGCGCGCTTTCGCTCAGGGCCTGCATGACCTTCTCAGCCTCGACCAGCGCCCGGGGCTGTCCAGCATCAAGGTGCCGGTGACGATCGTCTATGCCCCGGGCCAGAATGTGGTCGGCTTCTCGCCCCGGGACGCCGATTCGATCTACCGCGACAGCTATGCGGACCTACCCGAGAAGCGCCTCGTGCCGGTCCCGGGGGCGCTTCACATGATCATGCATGATCAGCCGCTGCTCTTCGTCCGCGAGCTCAAGCGCTTTTTGAAGAATTAACGGCTGCCGCCGCCGCGTACAGATCGGGGACGAATTTCGTGAATAGGGTAAGCTCGGAAAGACGTAGGGGCGCGGTACGTTCCGCTCAGCTGGCTCTCCTCTTGAGCGGTGCGGCTCCCGCACTTGCTCAGGAAGAGCCCAGGACAGGCGACAATCCCCCTCCCGTGGCTCCGCCGGCTGCGACCGTCGAAGGTCCAAGGACCTTCACTCCAGCCGACTTTGCCCGGTTCGCGCCGAAGACCGCCCTCGACATGCTGCGCCAGGTGCCCGGCTTCGCCATCCGCGAAGCCGCGCAGGAGCGCGGACTTGGCCAGGCAACCGGCAACGTGCTGATCAACGGTCAGCGAATTTCTGGCAAGGCCAATGACGTCCTGAGCGAGCTTGGCCGGATCTCGGCTCAGAACGTGACCCGCATCGATATCGTTGACGGCGCGACTCTGAGCATTCCGGGCCTCTCCGGGCAGGTGGCGAACGTGATCGTCCGCTCCTCCAAGAAGATCAGTGGTCAGTTCTCATGTCGCCTGAGTTCCGGGCGTACAATACCGACCCCATCTGGAGGCGCGGGCAGGTCTCGGTTACGGGG
>DASYWC010000227.1:0-8499 GCA_035936615.1 Allosphingosinicella sp.
CTCAACGCCTTCGTCGTCGATGGCGACGATGTCGTCGTAAACGTAAAAAAAGAAACGCGGCATTGCCGGCTATACAGCCGATTCCCCCCCCCCGCTTTTACACAGGTTGGGAACGTCGGGGGCTGCTTAAGTTATGAAAGCGCCGTAGGTGGTGGAGAGGCGGGGTTTTCCCGCCAACGAGCTACACCTCCTCAAAGAGGCTTGGCCGAAGCCAGTTCCGGCGGGGCTCCTTCGCTCAGCGTGAACGGCAGGATCCGGCCGTATTTCAGTGCCTCCTGGAGGAGCTTTGGATCGGTACGAAGAGCTTCGTTGCGCGCACCCATGACCCGGCCGTACTCGCTTTGCATCGTCCGGGGGTTCGTCCGTTGCATGAACAAAAGAACCTCTTCTCGATCTTGCTCGCTGCCAAGGGCTTGAACCAGCGTTTCTCTGGCGTTGTCGTGCTGTTCAAGGCACAAGTAGAGCTGTGCCCGTGCAACCGCGCGTTGACGCTCGTTGGCGGTGGCAATGGACGTGGCGGCCTCCTGGCTTCTCCCGAGCTTGTGGAGCATGCAAGCGCGGTAATGATGCATGGCCCCGATCGCACTTTCGTTTATCTCATCTTTCCATCGCTTCGAGTCCGCGATGGTCGCATCGATGGCGGCTAAGGCCTCAGCCGTTTTGCCCGCGTACAGCAAGTAGCGAGCCCGGTTCCCCGAGATGTTCAGTGCGTTGGCATCCGAGCCCATCGGCCAGGCTTTCGATGCGTTAGCGAACATCGCCTCAATGTCATCCCACCGGCCTTTGCGGGCGAGAGCCTCCCCCAGCCATATGGTGACCAGCATCAGGTCGTAATCTTTCTCGCGGTCCAAAGCTCCGGAGAAGAGCGGCAGCATTACGCGGATGATCGTATCATCGTGGCCGGCGGCATTCAGCGCAGCAACGTACTCGGTAGCGTGCGCGGGGTCCCTGGTCGCCTCCCATTTTTCACGGGCTTCCCTGAAATAGATTGGCCACTGCTTCTCCAGCTTGGTGCCTGCCCACCGTTCTATCTCCGGCCACAGGCCCTGGTACTTGTTCTGCACCAACAGGCGCATCGAATCGCCAGGCAAAAGCAGTTTAGGGACCAGGCGCTTCGCACCGGCCAGATCACCTTGCACCACTCGGGCGTCTATCGCTCCAACCGCGAGGCGTGAGCGGCTTGCCAGGCTCTCGCCGAGCCAGCCGATCTCGAGCAGACGCTCGCTTAATTGTGCGACGCGCCGCTGATCGCGACCGAGCCGCCCCAAGATGTTGTTGATTTCGTAATCATCGATCTGCCGCACCAGATCAGGGTCGATCCGGCTTGCGCGGATCAGATAATCGGCCGCCCGGGCGCTCTGGTCGGAATAGGCGTAGAACATAGCGCCTCGAAGCAAGGGTCCGCTGTAGCCGGGAAGCAGGCGAATGCTCTCCTCGACAGCTTCTCTCGCTTCAACTTCCCTGTCCAAGCCTTGCAACAGGCCAGCCCGGGCGAATTGAATGAAGCCGCGCAGCCGCGTGGGTTCCCCGAGGCGGCCCAGAGCGTGATCCAGAGCAGTCAGGACTTTGCCGGGCTCCGCGTCGGGGTCCGCGATCAACCGTGAAAGCGTTTCGGTCAGAAGCGCCCGCTCGCTCGGCAACGCGATCTCCTCGGGCTGCGGGAGATACTCCGAGTGGGCGGGGGCCATCGGCAGAATGAGGGCCGCGAGGCCCAGGATCAACCGGAGCAATGAGCGCCGGCCCCCAGAATTCCCCTCCAAGGAAGACGTTCTGCGCATCGCTATCCTTCAGCGTCGCCAGGCGGTCAGGGGGACACCTGCGCAGACAGTGCGCCTCTGGAGCGCTCGTAAATGGCTTCGGCCAAAGCCAGTCGTAGCTGAGCCGGCGGAACATCGAACTGGATATTGCGCGGCAGGCAGGAGCCGATCTCCTCCGAAAACCCGCCCAGCATTTCTTTCTCTTTCCTGGACCCGAGCTTGGTTGTGGCCAGAAGGCCGTGAACCTTGTCCGGATAGGCGGCAGCGAAACAGGAAGCGAAGCTTCTGATGATCCCATAGGACCCCATCTTTCGTGCCTCGCCCAGCGGGAGCGCTGCTTGTTCCGGGACCGGAGCGGGCGAGGGAACGGAGGTCAGCTGAGCTTCGTACAAGGCTTCCGCAATGGAGCCGCGTAGATCGACCTCGGCCACCCTCATCGCGGTGAACCAGCGCAGGCAGGATGTCTCTTTACCGACCAGTCGCTTGAATGCGGCAGTCGCGTCCCGGGAGTGCACCGGCGCCGAAAGCAGCGAGGTGCTGTCCCTGCGCTTCGCCATCGCCAGGCACGAGCCCAATTGCTGAAGCGCCCACCAATAGTCGTCTTCCGTCCCGTAAGTCACGCCCGCCTGCCCGGAATAGCCGGATGCCAGTTGCGACGGAGCCGATGCGGGAAGGATGAGCAGGGCAGTGGCTGCCAAGAGCTTAACGATCATTCCGGTTCCCCCTGCCTTGCAACGCCCTCGACCCCGCGGGTTCAATCCAGGAGCATGTTAGCACCTCCAGCTTACACGTCCAGACGCACCTTTTTTGCCGGATCGGGCCCCCGATGCGGGTTCCCGCGTGAGCGCGGCCGTTTGTCCGATTCGTCGCACAAATGCGCGAGTCGCGGGGTGATTCGCAGCAGTAGCGAAATGATTCGCACGACTAAGTCAACTAAAAATTTGAACCCTCTGCTTCCCGGCGCGTTGTAGGGTTAAATCAAAGATATTGAAGAGAAAAAATCGTGATCAAGTCCTTCAAGCGCGCTCTGTGCGCTGCGGCGGCGCTTACCCTGACGCCGGCCGCGGCCTTCGCGGCAACGGAAGCATCGACTGCCGCAACCGCATCGGTCGCATCGGCCCATGCCGAGCTCCTTCGTGCTGCCGACGTGCCCGACCAGGGCCGCTATGTGGTAGTCGACGCCGCCTCGGCCCGCCTGTTCATGATCGAGGACGGCGAGGTGCAGGATTCGATGCGGGTGATCGTCGGCAAGCCTTCGGCGGCGACCCCGGCGCTCAAGAGCACCCTCCAAGTCGCGACGGTCAACCCCTACTGGAACGTTCCGACGGACCTCGCACAAAGCATCATCGCTCCGCGAGTGCTCAAGGAGGGCACGTCCTATCTTCGCGAGCGGGGCTACGAGGTCCTCTCCAGCTTCGACGAAGGCAAGGTGATCCCCGCCGGAAGCGTCGACTGGAAGGCCGTCGCTGACGGTAAGGCCGTCGTGCACGTCCGGCAGCTGCCGGGTCCCGCCAATTCGATGGGACGGATCAAGATCGGAGTTGCCAATACGGACGGGATCTTCCTGCACGACACTCCGAACAAAGAGCTGTTCGCGGAGGCCGACCGAAGCCTCAGCAACGGCTGCGTCCGGCTGGAAGACGCCCAGCGGCTGGCCCGCTGGCTGCTCGGCCGCGATCCGGCTTTGCGCTCCTCCAAGCCGGAACAGCACGTGTCGCTGGCCGCGCCGGTGCCGATCGTGATCACCTACCTCGACAAGGGATCGCAGATGCAGATGGCGTCGCTGCGGTAGGCTCATACAGGGCGGCGTAGCCGCCGAATTCACCCCAAGCTGACGAAACTATCCAGCACGCGCTTGCGGCCGGCCTGCTCGAAGTCGATCTCAAGCTTGTTGCCTTCGATCTCGGCCACCGTTCCGTAGCCGAACTTGGAGTGGAAGACCCGCTGGCCGAGCGCAATGTCGCCGCGGCCGGGGTTGCCCAGGCTTACGGCGCTGGCGCGTGCTTCCAGGACCCGGGGCGGGGTGCGCTCGAATCCGCCTGAGACGGCGCGCTGCCAGCCGGCTCCGCGGCCGGTGCCTCGGGTGACGTCCGCGAACGGGTCGGCGCGCTCCGACCAGTTGGCTCGCCACAGGCTCTCGCCGCCGCTCATCGTGGTTTCCATCTCGACATGCTCGCCCGGAAGCTCGTTTACGAAGCGCGAGGGGATGGACGAGGTCCACTGGCCGTAGATTCGACGGTTGGCGGCGTGGATGATGAAGCATTTGTGCCGAGCTCGGGTGATCGCGACGTAGGCGAGGCGGCGTTCCTCCTCCAGGCTCGCATTCCCGCCTTCGTCCAGGGCGCGCTGCGAGGGGAACACGCCTTCCTCCCAGCCGGCGAGGAAGACGGTTCCGAACTCAAGACCCTTGGCTGCGTGGATGGTCATGATCGTCACCTTGGCCACGTCACGCTCCGCGTCGTTCTCCATCACGAGGCTGACATGCTCCAGGAAGGCGCCGAGGGTTTCGTATTCCTCCATGGCGCGGGTAAGCTCGGTGAGATTCTCGAGGCGCCCCGCGCTTTCGGCGGAGCGGTCGGCCTGGAGCATTGCCGTGTAGCCGCTCTCGTCGAGGACGAGGCGGGCGAGCTCCGGGTGGGGAAGCTCGTCCAGACGGGAGCGCCAGCGGGCGAAGTCGCCGACCAGGTTGCCGAGGGCTCGGCGGGCTTGGGGAGTCAATTCGTCGCTGTCGAGGATCTGTGCCGCGGCGGCGATGAGGGGAATGTCCTGGGCGCGGGCAAAGGCGTGCACCTTGGCCACCGCCTTGTCGCCGAGGCCGCGCTTGGGGGTGTTGACGATCCGCTCGAAGGCGAGGTCGTCGGCGGGCTGGGCGATAACCCGGAGATAGGCGAGGGCGTCCCGGATCTCGGCGCGTTCGTAGAAGCGAAAGCCGCCGACGATCCGGTAGGGAAGGCCGATGGCGATGAAGCGGTCTTCCAGCTCGCGCGTCTGGAACTGGGCTCGGACAAGGATTGCGACGTCGTCGATTCGGCCCCCGCGGCGCTGGATGGACTCGATCTCATCGCCTATGCGACGGGCTTCCTCGGGTCCGTCCCAGACCCCGATCACGCGCACCTTTTCGCCTTGCGGCTCCTCGGTCCAGAGTGTCTTTCCGAGCCGCCCGGCATTCCGCGCGATCACTCCGGATGCGGCGGCGAGGATGTGCGGAGTGGAGCGGTAATTCTGCTCGAGGCGGACGATCTTGGCGCCCGGAAAGTCTTTTTCGAAGCGAAGGATGTTGGCGACCTCGGCTCCGCGCCAGGAATAGATGCTCTGGTCGTCGTCGCCGACGCAGCAGATGTTCTTGCGCTCCTGGGCCAGCAGCCGGAGCCAGAGATACTGCGCCTGGTTGGTGTCCTGATATTCGTCGACGAGGATGTATTTGAAGCGCTGCTGGTAGAGTTCGAGCACGTCGCCGTGCGTCTTCAGGATCACCAGCATGTGGAGGAGGAGGTCGCCGAAGTCGCAGGCGTTGAGCGCCTTCAGCCGGTCCTGATAGGCGGCGTAGAGCTGGGCGCCCTTGCCGTTCGCATAGGCTTCGCTTTCGCCGGCATCGACCTCACGCGGAGTCCAGCCGCGGTTCTTCCAGCAGTCGATGAGGCCGCCGAGCGCGCGTGCGGGCCAGCGCTTTTCGTCTATGTCGGCTGCCGAGATCAGCTGCTTCAGAAGGCGAAGCTGGTCGTCCGTGTCGAGGATGGTGAAGTTGGACTGGAGGCCCACAAGCTCGGCGTGGCGGCGGAGCATCTTGGCTCCGATCGCGTGGAAGGTGCCGAGCCAGGGCATGCCCTCGACGACGTCGCCGACGATCCGGCCGACCCGCTCCTTCATCTCGCGCGCCGCCTTGTTGGTGAAGGTGACCGACAGGATCTCGGACGGCCAGGCCCGGCGGGTGGCGAGGAGGTGGGCGAGGCGGGCGGTCAGCGCGGCAGTCTTGCCGGTGCCGGCTCCGGCGAGGACCAGCACGGGCCCTTCGGTGGTGAGCACGGCCTCGCGCTGCGGCTCGTTGAGGCCACGCAGATAGGGGGGCTCGGGGGCGGTTGAGAGGGCCTCGGTCACAGGCGAACGATTAGGGAACGAAGCCGCCGAACTCAACCGGCTTCGCTTGCCAAGGTCACCAACCGCGCCGGCGGCGGGTCTCGCGCTCCGGAAAAGTGTATTCGCTCACCCACTCGTGCGTGTACATGAGGTTCGAAATGACGGGGCGGCCGTGGCGGTCGCGCGAAGGCTCGTACACGAATCGTTGCTCGATGAGCCGACAGGTGAGCTGATCGAGCTCGCTGTCGCCGCTGGAGCGGACCGTCCGGCAGTTGGTGGCGCGGCCGGTGGGCTGGACCGCGAACTGGACCGAAACGAGACCGTGGGCGTCGGGCCTGGGATAGTCGCTGTCACGGATCCGGCCGCGGATGTGGCGGGGAGGGGTCTCGCCTCCGGCTCCATCGCCGCCGCGGCCATCGCCTCCGCCGCCTCCGCCGCCTGGGCCATTGCCCGAGCCGCCGCTGCCGGTGCCGTTGCCGATGCCGCCGCTTCCGGTGCCGGGGCCTGGAACCGGCGCAGCGCCGGTCGAGGAATCGCTGCCGGTGGCGGCAACAGGGGCGGCGGTGACAGGCGGTGGGACGATCGGGGGGACCACCGGCACCGGAGCGACGATCTCGGTCGCCTTGGAGACGATGTTCGGAGGCGAAGCAGCGCCTTCCGGGCGCGGAGCCTCGCGCATCTTCTCCTCGGTCTTGCCGGCCGCGGGCGGAGGCGGAGGCGGAGGCAGCTCTTCGACCGGCGGCGGCGGCGGCTCCGCCGACAGATCGATCAGCTTCAGCTGGTCGGGAAGCGGGGAGGGCAGCGAGAGCTGCGTCTGGAGAAGCGCATAGAGGACTGCGGCGTGGATGAGGAGCGCCGGTGTGGCGGCTCGCACCCGCTCAAGCGCAGTTCGCTCTAACGCACTCATGTCCTGCGGTCCCTGCAACTCCTGGGAGCGCACTTTTTGCCATCCGGCTGGTTAACCCAGCCTTTCGGACGACTAACGAGCGGTGGCGGGCGCGGCCAGCTCCGTAGCGGCTATGCGACCAACTTCGGCGATGATCTTCGCCCGCTCCTCCGGAGGCAGTTCGGAGCCGGAAAGGAGTGCAGCGACCGCGATGCGGCGGCCGCCCGGAAGCTCGATGATGCCGATGTCGTTGGTGGCGCTGTTGCGGCCGTCCACGCTGGGTCCGGTGCCGGTCTTGTGGTAGACGGTGGCCCCCTTGGGAGCGCCAGCCTTGAGGCGGTCGGCGCCGGTGCTGGTGCTGCGCATGATCTCCAGCATCTTCTCAGTCGATTCCGGCGACAGCAGCTTCCCGCGATCGAGCAGCGCGAGGATCTCGACCGCGGCTCGCGCGCTTATCCGGTCCCGCGGATCGGCCAGATGGATAGTCATGGCCGCTTTCTGGGAGTTGAGGGGAACCTGCTCCTGAGCCTCCAGGAATTCGTCGAGGCCGGTCCACTGGCCGGTGAACGGCGGCAGCCCTACGGCCTGCGGCTGAAGCTCACTTTCGTACCGGTCGACCCGGAAATCGGTGACTCCGCGCTCCTGAAAGAAGCGGGTCAGCGCCTGCGGGCCTCCGACGCGCTTCAGAAGCACGTCCGCGGCGGTGTTGTCGCTCTGGGCGACCGCAGCCCGGACCAGCTCCGCGATCGTATAGTCCTGCTTCTCCTCGAACTTCTCGGCGATGGGACTGTGGGCGATCGAGAGCTGGTCTTTGGTGAGGGTGATCTTCTCGTCGAGCGAGACCTTGCCCTGGTCGGCGAGGGCGAGGACGAAGATTCCGAGCGGGAGCTTGAAGACGCTCTGCATCGGCAGCGGCCTGTCGATATTGATCCCGCGGCCCTGGTTGGTGGCGAGGTCGAGCATCAGTACGCCCAGAGTGCCAGGCTTGGCGCGTTCGGCGAGCTGTTCGAGGGCAGGGGTGATCGTGTCGGCGGCGGCTGCGGGGGGAGGCGCTTCCTCCCTGGAGCAGGCGGGGAGGGCCAGAGGAAGCAGGAGCAGGATCAAGGCGTGGGCAGGCTTCACTTCGTCAGTCCTCAGCTTTCCCGCCGAAGCAGGAGGATGTGCGCCTTGCCGAAGCGGCGCTCCGTCTCGACCGCGAAACCGGCGGGCGGATCGAGGCGCTCGCCGTCCGTCTCGACGCTCACCAGGCCTGCGGGGGCGACCCAGGCGGGATTGCCGATCCGGGCCAGCGCGAGGGCGGCAAGTCCCGTCGCGTAGGGCGGGTCCATCAGGACGATATCGCAAGGACGCGCGGGCGGGGAGGCATATTCGACGGCCTGGGTTCGAATCTCGGCGCGGGAGAGGGCGGAGAGACGTTCCAGGTTCTGCCGAAGGACGGCGGCAGCGGCCCGGTCGTTCTCGACGAAGGTGCAATGAGCCGCGCCTCGGGACAGGGCCTCCAGCCCCAGGGCTCCGGTGCCGGCGAAGAGGTCGGCGACGTGCAGACCTTCGAACGTTCCGACGCGGCTTGCGAGCATCGAGAAGAGGCCTTCGCGGGCCCGGTCGGCGGTTGGGCGGGTGGCGCTTCCTGTGGGCGCCTCAAGCGGACGCCCGCGCCATTCGCCTGCGATTATTCGCACGTCTTAGCCCCTCCCCTTCAGGGGAGGGGTTGGGGTGGGGCTGGTGTGGGAGTTTGTTCTCTGGCTTCGGCGCGATGTGCCGGACTGGGGGGGGGGGGGGGGG
>DASYWC010000228.1:0-4635 GCA_035936615.1 Allosphingosinicella sp.
ACTTTCAACGAAGCCGTGGATTATTTCGGCCGGTCGCCAGCCGCTGCCGTGACCGAGATTGAGCACCGCCGTCGCTTCTTCATTCCTAAAGCAAAGGCGGGGGAGCGAGAGCAGCCGCTCACGGGCGCTTTAACTCAGATCCTTTTGCAGGAGCGCTCCGAGAGGAAAGATAAATTCGGGTACATATTCCCGCCGGGCCCCGGCAGCCGAACTCCTTATCGCCATACATTCGCAAAAGCGTTTGCTAGGGCCGTGAAGGCGGCGGGGCTGGACCCTTCGGTCGTCACCCCGCATGTGATGCGGCATACGGCAATAACTCGTCTCGTGAAGGCGGGAGTGGATCTACCCACAGTCCAGCGGGTGTCGGGCCATAAGACCTTGGCCATGGTGCTCAGGTATAGCCACGTGGACGGGCCACATATCGACAAGGCCACCGAGGCCTTGGCTCTTCCGGTGCGCATTACACCAAAATTACACACTGCGGCGCATGAGGATGGGGCTTCTGCCGTTAAGTCACTGAAGAGAATGGTGCCCAGGGACGGGATCGAACCGCCGACACTGCGATTTTCAGTCGCATGCTCTACCAACTGAGCTACCTGGGCTTCGCCGAGAATGTCGCCGAAGGTGGCGCCTATAAAGGCCGCTAGGCTTCGCTGTCCAGCCCGTCAGCCGCAAAATCCGGGCTGTCCGGGTCCGCTGCGGCCCCGGGCACCCGGTAGGCATCGCCGAGCCAGTTCAGAAGGTCCCGGTCGCGGCAGCCGCGGCCGCAAAAGGGCTTGTGCGCCTCGTTGCTCGGCTTGCCGCACAGCGGACAGCCGCCGCGCCTGCGCGCGCTAGGGGAACTGGCTGTGGACATGGCCGGCCGATATGGCGAGCCCCGGCTCCGGCTGCAAGGCGATCCGAGTGCCCATCCGCCGGGCCAGGATGTCGGCCCAGGGTTCGAGGCGGGCTATGACTTCGGGCGCCGCGTGGAGGGTGCGCCCCCCTCGGCCGCCGGAGCGCTCCGCCCGGCGAAGGAGAGCGCGGGCCGCGGCTCCCACAGGGTCTTCCCGGACGATCTCGGCAAGCGACGGCCGCTCCCGCCGCCGGACGACCTGGAGAAAGCCGAAGCCGTTCACGGCAGTGCGTTCGAACGGCTGCGGAAGCACCGCGTCGAGGGCGGCGGCAGCCTTCTGGCGGTCCTCCCGCGAGGGGAGAGTCGGAAGGTCGATTCCGATCGAGCCGGTGATCCCGAGGCGGCGGATGGCTCTGCCCGAAGCGGCAGCCCCCGCCTCCGCCAGAGCCGGAGGAGCCAGGACCCCGTCCACGTCGAACAAGGTCATCGCCGGAGTAAGGCTCATCCGCAGCGCTCCCCCCGCGAAGGCGATCTCGCCGGTGGCGGCCTCCTCCAGAAGCTCGCTCCAACCCGCCTGCTCGAACAGGTCGGAGCCGGGAGGCGGAGAGGCTGCCGCGGCTCCGAGGCGCTCCCGAAGCGACGGCCCCGCCCGCTCCGGCGCGTCCGTGATCCGCCCCTTTGCGCGCTTGGGCCGTCCCGGCTCCGGGATCGGCTCGCGAAGGATTTCCACGCGTACCGCCGAGCCCTCGGTCGCGCCTCCAGGCACGGGCTCGATCAGCACCTCCGTCCCGTCCGGCGTGATCGCGATCCCCCGGCGGCCGGCAACGAGGATCGCGGCAAGCCTGGCAGCGGCGACCGATCCCGAACGAAGCCGGCCCGGGAGCTCGATGACCGCTTCCGCAATCTGCCCCTGCTCGATGAGGATGGCGCGGTTTTCGCCGATCCCCTCCTCGTAGAGCCATTCAGCCAATGGGGTAGCCTGTCGCTCGCAGCAGGACCCGGGTCTCGTAGAGCGGAAGGCCGACGACCCCCGAGTGGCTTCCCGAAATCATCCGAACCAGCGCCTCGGCGCGTCCCTGGATCGCATAGCCCCCTGCCTTCCCCCGCCACTCGCCGCTGGCGATGTAGGAGTCGAGTTCGTCAGGGCTGAACCGCTTGAACGCGACGGTGGTGGTGGATAGCCGGTGCCGCGCGGAGCCGGCGGAGTCGATCAGGGTCACCGCGGAGAGCACCCGGTGCCGTCGCCCGGAAAGAAGCGACAGCGCGCGTCGGGCCTCCTCTTCACTCTCGGCCTTCGGGAGGATCCGGCGGCCCGCGGCCACCACCGTGTCGGCGGCGAGCACCAGCGCGCCAGGTTCGCGGATCGCCACGGCAGCCGCCTTCTGCGAAGCTATTCGTGCGGCATAAGCGGGAGGAAGCTCGCCCTTGTGCGGGGTCTCGTCGATCTCCGCGGGGACGACCGAGTCCGGAGTGACTCCGATCCGTGCCAGGAGATCGAGCCTTCGGGGGCTTGCCGAAGCGAGGACGAGCCTCATGCCGGCGCTTACTTGAATCGGTAGGTAATCCGACCCTTGGTCAGATCATAGGGAGTAAGCTCGACGAGGACTTCGTCGCCGACCAGCACGCGGATCCGGTTCTTGCGCATCTTGCCTGCGGTGTGCCCCAGGATCTCATGGTCGTTCTCAAGCTTGACCCGGAACATGGCGTTGGGCAGCAGTTCGACGACCTGCCCGCGCATTTCCAGAAGTTCTTCCTTAGCCATCTAGCCTCATATCGATTTCCATCTCGCCCGCGCCCTTAGCCCGTACGCCGCCGAAAGGGAAGGGAAGGTCGAGGGAAGGCGTGGCGATGCACTGGTCCGTGGCTGCCGAGGTGCATTGCGGCAGAGTGTCCATGGCCGCTATGCGGCAGTTCCGGACGTTCCGGGCTGCCTGCGGAGAGCCCTAGCAGCGGAATGTCCGCTTCGGGTGGAAATCCCTGAAATTCCGCAATGGGTCGAAAGCCGACATTCAGCCAAAGGTTACGAAGGCGACAGCGCCAGCGGGGCTGCGGCAGGGGCGGCCGCTCCAATGATGCCGCAAGTGCCGATCGGCGAGGTGCTTATATGCGCAACGACCCATGGGCCCTTCTCCACGAGCAGCAGCTTCTCGCAGTTGGCCTGACGATGCTCCTACCGCTTATTTCTTTTCTTCTCGTGATACGCGGCCTTAAGCGTCTCAACCAGGCGCTCGTCTACGAGGCCGGGAGGATTGCCCGGGTAATTCAGCTCCTTGTCCTGGCGAAACTTGTCGACCGCTGCGATGGCCTCGGCATCGTAATGTCCGAACTCGCGGTGGTAGTCGCCGGCTACCCGCCGCGCCTCCGTCAGCGCCTTTTCAAAGGCGGTGGGGTCGGTCTTGCGCAGCTCCTCGTTGCGAAGCGCGTTCACGACCGGTGCTCCCGGGAATTCGGCGAGCGCCGGGCGCCAGTAGCCTAATGTGTGGAGCATTCGTTTCAGCTCGATGACGTCAGGACCTTCGATCCGCGAGAACGTGCGGTAACCAAGCCGGCGCCCCGTCGTGTAGTAGATCCGCTTCATCTCTCCCACCGGCTCGGCGTGCTCGCCGACCTCAATCGCCAGGGTGATGTGATCGCCGCCCCGGCCTGGATCGTTGGGGTCCGCCACCTTGATGGCCGCCGACTGCAGGTTGCCCCAGCGCCGGTCACCGCCTTTTGCTTGCCCCGCTTCGAGCGCCAGGATCATGCGCTCGGCGAGCGGCATTCCAGTCCCGTCCGTCGACTCGAAGGACTTCGCTACGGCCTCCACCACTTCAGGCCCGACCATGATGTTGGCCTGCACCGTGTAGTTGAGGCCCTGGCGGCTGCCGGCCCACTCTCCGTTGGCCTTGCCGGTATGGGCGGCGGAGCGGCCTTTCATGTCTATCATGCCGAGTTGCCGAGACTCCCGTCCAGGGTCCCCCGCCAGCAGCCGCACGATCGCCGCGCTCGGCTCCACGCCCCGGGCCATCAGATCCAGGCCCTGTCTCCCATATTCGACCATCGTCGAGGCCTGGGTGCAGACGGCGCCGACGCCCGCCCGCACCCAGGGGACGGCGCGCCCGACGAACGGGACGCGCGTGGTGACGGCGGCGCCGGATTGCCCGGTCGCCGGGTCTACTGCGCAAATCGAAAAGGTCGAATATTGGGGCCGGCCTTCTTCGTCGACAGTCACGCCGTCCGGCGCGCGATGCTGCGCCTCGGCTGCGGTTAGCGGGAGTAGAAGAGCGACCGCCAAAGCGGCAACGACGCGAGCCAATTCCTTGCCTATCTGCATGTCCCCGCTTCTATCCTTTATTCGAGGCGAGAGGAAGTAAACGTCTGCTCTGGAAAAGAAATTGGCGCAAGACGATGGTAGAGTCTCGCGCCAAGGCGATGGGAACGTCGCCGCTTGCCCGCCAGCGCGGTGAACTGCCCGATCGAATGCCCGCCTTTGAACATGGCGTCAGCGGCGCCGAATGTCCGCAATGGACATTGCAGGTGCCAGGTGCTGTGACGAGCGAACTTCACGCGACAGCCGCCAGCCTGACGTTTGTAGGGGACGAACTTGATCCCGAAGAACTTACTTGGGTGCGAGGGTTCCTGAGAGCAGCACCTCCCCCCCTGACCGCTCGCAGGGGCACCTTCAGCTCGGCTGCATGCAACTGATCCGCGCCAGCCGAGTGTTGTCCCGCCACACTTCTATTCGCCCACCATCCTCACAAGGAGGGGCTGCGCTTATGGCAGCTATATCGTCGGGCGCTTCGATGGTTTCCCATCGCTCT
>DASYWC010000229.1:0-1854 GCA_035936615.1 Allosphingosinicella sp.
GGCCTGGCGCAGCCGCCGCGCACCGTCGCTGTCGTCCGGCACCGGCGGGGCGCTGGCGGTCTCCTGGAGACGGTCCGGCTGGATGGGCGAGTGGTACATCGAGGCCAATCACAATAGGTGAGGCCCGTAATAACCGCATAGCCTAAAGACAGTGTTAAACCGCGGCGGGAGTGGTGCTTAACCTCGATCAGCCGGAGAAATGCTAAGTGATTGCATTGTAACGGAAGCGGGTTCGTTTCGTCCGATCCGGCGCAAACAACCTGCTAAGATTTTTCCGCCGCTCACGCTCCCCCTTTCAAGATCTTATCGACCGTGCCGGTGGTGACGGAGTGGTAGGTGGGCCTGGCCTTTTCATAGATCCGGGTGGCGATCGGCCGTCCCCATTCGCCCTGCTTCATCAGGTCCTCGAACAAGGGCGCGACGAACTTGCGGCGGCCCATGCTGGTGAGGAAACGCTCAAGCGCCGGGACCGCCGGATCGTAGCGGTTGGCGACTGCGAGCCTCAACCAGGCGAACAGCACCTCGTTGTTGCGCGAGCTCGACAGGTTGTAGGTCCTGTCCAGGGCGGCGAGCCGCTCTGCGGCAAGCTTTCGCGGAAGGCCGTTGAGGAACCGCACCCGCTCCGCAGTGCCCCACTTGGCAAAGGCGAGGCTCTCGGGCGGCGCCCCCTGCACGAAGCGCTGCGAGGCCTGGGCCACCTGCGCGAATTCGGGCGCTTCCGGCACGATCGCGTTGTCCGGGATTCCCGGCTTGTAGACCCACTCGTCGATCTTCAGCTTCTCCTCGAGCTGCTTGTCACCCTTAATCAGGTTCTTGCGCAGGTCCTCCAGGAAGAGCTTGGTCGTCATCGGCTGGAAGGCGTAGCGGTCGAAATAGGAGCGAAGGTAGGCGTCGAAGCGCTCCCGGCCGACATTGTGCTCCAGCATCCGAAGGAAGGCGGCGCCCTTGTCGTAGGGAATGCCGGTCAGGCCCTCGTCGGGATCCTTTCCCTGAAGGTCGATGTGGAGTCGGGTCGCGGGCGACAGCATTCCGCCCGGAGTGTCGGCGATCTCCTTTTGAAGGTCCTCCCAGGCAAGCGCCTGCTCCATCACCGCGCGCTCGCGCCCGTACAGCTCCTCCATGATCCGGTTCTCAAAGTAGGAGGTGAAGCCTTAGTTCAGCCAGAAATCGGACCAGGTGGCGTTGGTGACGAGATTGCCGGACCAGCTGTGCGCAAGCTCGTGAGCGATCAGCGAGACGAGGCTGCGGTCGCCGGCGATCATCGTCGGAGTGAGGAAGGTGAGGCGCGGATTCTCCATCCCGCCGAACGGGAAGGACGGCGGAAGCACGATCATGTCGTAGCGGTCCCACCGATAGGGCCCGTATAGCTTCTCGGCGGCGTCGATCATCTTTTCGGTATCGCCGAGCTCGTTGGCCGCGGCCTTCACCATCGAAGGTTCGGCATAGACCCCGGAGCGGGGCCCGAGCTCCTGAAAGGCGAGGTCGCCGACCGCCAGAGCGATCAGATAGGGGGCGACCGGCTTGTCCATCCGGAAGCGGTAGGCCTTGTTCGCTCCTGTCGGGCCGGCCGGCGCCGCTTCGCCCTGCGGAGTGAGGTTCTCCGCGCTCATCACGGCTCGAAGGTCCTGAGGGACGACGATCCGCGCTTCCCAGGTCTGGCGGATTCCGGGGCTGTCCTGAGTCGGGATCCAGGTGCGGTTCAGGATCGACTGGCCCTGGCTGAACAGGAACGGCCGCTTCTTGCCTGCGGTCTGCTCGGGCGTCAGCCACTGGAGCGCGGCCGCGTCGGGCCCGCTCTTGTACTTGATCCGGATCTTGCGGGCTCCGTCCAGCTTGACTGTCAGAGGCGCTCCG
>DASYWC010000230.1:0-9674 GCA_035936615.1 Allosphingosinicella sp.
GCGCTACGGAGCCGGCCTTACCGTGACGGAGATGATCGCGAGCCAGGCGATGATCCGCGAGACCCGCCAGTCGCTCCAGAAGGCGGCCTGGGACCCTGTCGAGGATCCGGTCTCGATGCAGCTTGCCGGCTGCTCGCCCGCCGAGATGGCGGAAGCCGCGAAGCTCAACGAGGAGCGGGGCGCGGCGATCATCGACATCAACATGGGCTGTCCGGTCAAGAAGGTGGTGAACGGAGATGCAGGCTCGGCGCTGATGCGGCAGATCCCGCTCGCCACCGCCATCATCGACGCGACGGTCAAGGCGGTAAAGGTGCCGGTGACCCTGAAGATGCGCATGGGCTGGGACCATTCGAGCCTCAACGCGCCCGAGCTTGCCTGCATCGCCGAGGAGCTGGGGGTCAGGATGATCACCGTTCACGGCCGAACCCGAAACCAGCTTTACAAGGGGGAGGCGGACTGGCGCTTCGTCGCCCGGGTGAAGCAGGCGGTCGGAGTACCCGTGATCGTCAACGGCGACATCAACTCCATCGAGGACACCCAGGCGGCGCTCGAGCAGTCCGGCGCCGACGGGCTGATGATCGGCCGGGGCGCCTATGGAAGGCCCTGGCTGCTCGGGCAGGTGATGCATTGGCTGACAACCGGCGAGCGGCTCCCGGACCCCAGCATGGACGAGCAGTATCAGGTCATCATGGAGCAATATGACTCGATGCTGGAGCACTACGGCGAGGTGATCGGCAACAATTGCGCCCGAAAGCACATCGGCTGGTACACGCGCGGACTTCACGGCTCGGCGGAATTCCGAAACGCCTTCAACAAGGAAGCTGACCCCAAGCGCGCCAAGGCCATGCTTCGGGATTTCTATGCGCCCTGGCTCAGCAGGGCCGCGGCCTGAGCCGAACGCCCTTCCTGCTGCGGTGGGCGGCTGAAACTACTGTGTTCTTTATGCCACATTCTTGTGGTAGGACCTTCGCGTGAACGCCGAAGCGCCGATCCCCGTTGAGCAAAGATCCCGCTGGCGCCGGCGCCTGTCGATCGCGGCCGGGCGCAGCTCCGCCATGAGGATGATCGAGTTCGGCACCCTGGCCGCGCTGATCCTCATGATGACGATCAGCTACTTCATCATTACCCGGCAGGGACAGCCGGACGCACTGTTGGCGCCTCCGCTGGTGGCGATGCTGCTGGTGGCCAACCTCGTCCCGGCGATAGCATTGATGGTGCTGGTGGCGCGGCGTGTGGCGCTGAAGCGAGCGGGCAGGTCGGGGGTAGGGGGCAGGGGACGCCTGCACGTCCGCCTGGTCGCCCTGTTCTCGGTGATTGCCGCGGTGCCGACGCTGCTGGTCGTGATCTTCGCTTCGCTTCTGTTCCAGAGCGGAGTTCAATTCTGGTACTCCGACCGCGCTCGAACGGTCCTTGAGAACGCCGAGAACGTCGCCACCGCCTATGCGAACGACAATAAGGCCCGAATCCAGCGGGAAGTCGCGGCCATGGGCGCCGACATGGTGACGGTGATCAACGACATCGGCATCGATGATCCGGCGTTCGAAGAACAGATCTTTCTCCAGACCGTCTACCGCGACCTGAGCGAGGCGGCGCTCGTCACGGTCGGCAGGGACAACGCTTTGCGCGTGCATGCCATGGTCAACCTCGATGAGCGGCCGCTCGATCAGCGCATCAATGCCTCGGTGCTCAAGAACCTGCGGCAAGGCGGCGACACCAGGGTGGTGATCAACGCCGGCGACAGGGTGGAAGGGATCATCCGCCTCGACCCGAGAGAGGAGGTGTATCTCTACATCTCGCGGTTCGTGAACCCCGCCGTCATCCGCCAGATCGACGAGGCCCGGACTGCCTCCAGCGATTATCAAAAGACTCTGTCCCGCTCGCGCACCCTCCAGTTCCGGTTCAACGCGGTGCTGTTGCTGATTTCGCTCCTGATCGTCGGGGTTTCCATCCGGATTGCGCTCGCTCTTGCGGATCGCCTGGTTCGCCCCGTGGGCGAGCTGGTCGACGCTGCGAAGCGCATCACGGCGGGCGACCTCTCCGCGCGCGTTCCCCGCTCGCGCCACAACGACGAGGTCGCCACTCTGGGCGGAGCGTTCAACCGGATGACCAGCCGCCTGGAAGAACAGACAGGAGCGCTCGTTACCGCGAACAGGCAGCTCGACAGCCGCCGCAGCCTGATCGAGGCGGTGCTGTCAGGAGTGACCGCAGGCGTGATCTCCGTCGACAACGAGCGCCGGGTAAGGCTCATCAACAGCTCGGCCGAGTCCCTGCTTCGAACTGGGAACAGCAGCGCCGTCGGGGAGAAGCTGGCCGACCTCGCGCCGGAGCTCGACCGGCAGCTCGACGAGGCGGCCCCCGAGGACATCATCCAGTTCGCATCGGGCGGCGAGCCGCGCACTCTCGCGGTCAAGCAGGTCAAGGTCGAAGGCGGCTTCGTCATCACCTTCGACGACATCACGGACCAGCTTCTGGATCAGCGCCGGGCGGCCTGGTCGGACGTGGCCCGGCGGATCGCCCACGAGATCAAGAACCCGCTCACTCCGATCCAGCTTGCCGCAGAGCGGCTGCAGCGCCGCTACGGGTCGGAGATCACCTCCGACCGTACCACCTTCGAGCGCCTGACCGGAACGATCGTCCGGCAGGTGGGCGATCTGAGGCGAATGGTGGACGAGTTCTCCTCCTTCGCCCGCATGCCCAAGCCCAAGTTCCAGGAGGAGGCGATCGTCGAGATTGCGCGCCAGGCCCTGTTCCTGCACGAGGTAGCCCATCCGGACATCAGCTTTACGCTGGACGCGCCCGAGCCTTCTCCCGTGCTCGTCTGCGACAGGAGGCAGCTTGGCCAGGCACTGACCAATGTCGTCAAGAACGCGGTCGAGGCGATCCAGCAGAAGAGGGAGGACGAGGGCCGGAAGAGCCCCGCCCAGGTGGCGATGGCGATCCGGGATATCGACGGGCACTTGCTGATCGAGGTCTCGGACACCGGGGTCGGACTGCCGCCGGAACGGGGGCGCCTCACCGAACCCTACATGACGACGCGGGCGAAGGGGACTGGCCTCGGCCTCGCGATCGTAAAGAAGATCGTCGAGGAGCATTTCGGCCGGATCGAGTTCGCGGACGCCCCGGGCGGCGGAACTCTGGTGCGCCTCGTGTTCGAGACCTGGACTCTCGCACGGCTCGCGAACGAAGATACGACTATTCCTGAAGACATAAGAGCAAACGGTTGAATCCATGGCATTAGACATCCTCGTAGTCGACGATGAAGAAGACATCCGGGACCTCGTCTCCGGAGTCCTGGAGGATGAGGGTTATTCGACCCGCACCGCGGCCAACAGCAGCGAGACTCTGGAGGCGCTGGCGGACCGGCGGCCCTCCCTGGTCCTTCTGGACGTTTGGCTTCAGGGATCGAAGCTGGACGGATTGCAGCTGCTCGAGGAGATCAAGAGCCGCGACCCCTCGCTTCCGGTTCTGATGATTTCCGGCCACGGCAATCTGGACACCGCCGTGGCCGCCATCCGGCAGGGCGCGGTCGATTTCATCGAAAAGCCCTTCGAGGCCGGGCATCTCCTGCATCTGGTTGCGCGGGCGACGGAAACCGATCGGCTTCGCCGCGAAAACGCCACTTTGAAGGCGCAGGTGGGCCAGGAAACCGAGCTCACCGGCTCCAGCGCCGGAATCAACAACGTCCGCGCCACCCTAAAGCGTGTCGCGGGCACTGGCAGCCGGGTGCTCATCACCGGGCCTGCCGGAGTAGGCAAGGAGGTCGCGGCCCGGCTTCTCCATAATTGGAGTCCCCGCGCCAACGCGCCGTTCGTCGTCGTCAGCGCGGCACGTATGACTCCCGAGCGGGTGGAGGAAGAGCTGTTCGGAGTGGAGGAGGGGGGAGAGCTCGCCCGTCCAGGCCTTCTGGAGCAGGCGCACGGCGGAACCTTGTTCCTGGACGAGATCGCCGACATGCCGCTGCCCGCCCAAGGCAAGATCCTGCGGGTGCTGACCGACCAGAGCTTCACCCGGGTTGGTGGGCAGCGGGTCGTCAAGGTGGACATGCGCGTCGTCTCATCGTCCGCGAAGCAGCTGTCGGAGGAGATCGCCGCGGGCCGCTTCCGCGAGGACCTCTTCTACCGGCTCAACGTGGTTCCGGTGCACCTTCCGGCCCTGTCGGAGCGCCGCGAAGACATTGCCGAACTCGTCGCCCACTTCGCCGCCCGCTACGCTTCGGAGCAGCGAGCGCGCACTCCGCGCGTCTCGGACGACGCCATAGCGGCGCTCCAGGCTTATGATTGGCCCGGCAACGTCCGGCAGCTTCGCAACGTGGTCGAGCGGACCATCATCCTCGCTCCGACCGAGCGGCTCGGCTGCATCGAAATGGACATGCTCCCGCCTGAAATCCTCAACGAGCAGGCGCAGCTGAGCCCCAACAACGCGGTCAAGGCGATCATGGGCGCTCCCCTCCGCGAAGCACGCGAGACGTTCGAGCGGGAATATCTGCGGGTCCAGATCCGCCGCTTTTCGGGCAACATCTCCCGAACGGCCACCTTCATCGGGATGGAGCGCTCGGCGCTCCACCGCAAGCTCAAGGCCCTTGGGATCGGCGATGCAAAGGCGGAGGAGGGGGAATAGGAGGGCCGCCGATTGAAAGCCGGCCCGCCGCCCCCACCTTAGAGCGAGAGACGCCGATCTACGGCGCCCCGCAGGCGTACGACCTGCCAAGAAGGAGACCCGGCCAATGTCGGACAAGGTCAACAACCTGCAGGACATGTTCCTGAACAGCCTCAGGCGCTCCAAGACTCCGGTCACCATGTTCCTGGTGAAGGGGGTGAAGCTTCAGGGCATCATCACCTGGTTCGACAACTTCTCCCTGCTTCTGCGCCGCGACGGGCAGGCTCAGCTCATCTACAAGCACGCAATCTCGACCATCATGCCGGCTCAGCCGGTCGATCTCACGGAGGTGGAGCAGAGCTTCGCCGAGCAGCCGGGCAAGAAGAAGCCGGCTTCGCTCCAGGAGGTCTTCCTGGGCGCGGTCCGCCGCCAGGACGAGCCGGTCACCATGTTCCTGGTCAACGGAGTGATGCTCCAGGGCCAGGTCGCGGCGTTCGACCTGTTCTCGCTGCTCCTGAAGCGCGAGGGCCTGTCGCAGCTCGTCTATAAGCACGCCATCTCCACGGTTCAGCCGGACAATCCAGTGAGCCTCAACGACTCGGGCGACGGGGAGGGCGAAGCCTGAGCGTCTTCGACCGTTCCTCCGACTCCGACGTCAGCCGCGGAGCACGGGCCATCGTCGCCCTCCCGGATCTGGGAGGCGAGGCGCGGCGCGACGTCGAGGCTCGCCTCGACGAGGCTGCGGGCCTTGCCGAGGCTATCGGAGTGGTCGTCGCGAACAAGCTCCACTTCAAGGTGCGATCGCCCAAGTCCGCAACCCTGTTCGGCTCCGGCCAGGTGGAGATGATCTCGTCCGCCGCGGCCGAAGCGGAGGCGGAGCTGATCATCATCGATTCCGCCATCACTCCAATCCAGCAGAAGAACCTGGAAAGCGCGACCCAGGCCAAGGTGATCGACCGCACCGGACTGATCCTCGAGATATTCGGCGAGCGGGCCGCGACCGCCGAGGGGCGGCTTCAGGTGGAACTCGCCCATCTTGATTATCAGGCGGGGCGCCTTGTCCGAAGCTGGACCCACCTTGAGCGCCAGCGCGGCGGTTTCGGCTTCCTGGGCGGGCCGGGCGAAACCCAGATCGAGGCGGACAGGCGCCTCATCCGGGACCGGATGGCGAAGCTCCGCAAGGAGCTGGAGCAGGTCACCCGCACCCGTTCGCTCCACCGGGCCCGGCGGCAGCGCGTCCCGTGGCCGGTGATAGCGCTGGTCGGCTATACCAATGCCGGCAAGTCGACGCTGTTCAACCGGCTGACGAAGGCCGACGTCATGGCGGAGAACCTGCTGTTCGCGACCCTCGACCCGACCATGCGTGAGATCGCTCTTCCGGGGCTCGACAAGGCGATCCTGTCGGACACGGTCGGCTTCATCTCGGACTTGCCGACGCAGCTCGTCGCTGCCTTCCGGGCCACCCTGGAAGAAGTCATCTCGGCCGACGTCATCATCCACGTGCGCGACATTTCGCACCCGGACAGCGATGCGCAGAGGCAGGACGTCGAGCAGGTCCTGGAGGAGATCGGAGCCGCGGGAGAGGGGGGTGCGCCCCTGATCGAGGCGTGGAACAAGGTCGACCTGCTGGATGGCGAGGAAGCGGAGAGGGTTCGAGCCGAAGCAAAGCGGCGCGAGGACGTGGTCCTCATTTCGGCACTGTCCGGGGACAATGTAGACGCACTCCTGCGCTGCGCCGCTGAGAAGCTTCGGTCGGGAAGCCGAAGCCGAACCGTCCGCCTTCCGGCCTCTGCGGGCGAGGCGATCGCCTGGCTCCACGCCAATGGGGAGATCACCGGGCAGAACAGGGAAGGGGTCGAGACCGAGTTCGAGGTCCGGCTCTCGGACGCAGACTGGGCTCGGTTCCAGAACCGTTATGTTTCAGAGGCCTGAAGCTGCCTCTTCGCTTGCCGCCACAGCTCTTCCAGCTCCTCGATCTCCATCTCCGCCAGCGGGCGCGAAGCCAGCGTCTCAACCTTTCGGAAGCGGCCTTCGAACCGGCGGTTCGCATCTCGAAGCGCGGCTTCCGGGTCGATCCCGAGGTGCCGGGCGTAGTTGACCACTGAGAACAGCAGGTCGCCGATCTCCGCGGCCACCTCCGATTCCGCCTCGGCCCGGTCGATCTCGCCCAGTTCCTCCTCGATCTTCTGCCGCGGCCCTTGGGCGTCGGGCCAGTCGAAGCCGACCCGGGCGGCGCGGCGCTGCAGCTTCTCCGCGCGCTTCAGGGCAGGAAGAGCCGCTGCCACGCCCGCCAAGGCGCTGGAGTCCTCGCGCTGCTCGCGTTCGGCGGCCTTGAGTGCCTCCCAGCCGGGACTTCGCTCCTCGCCGCCGAAGATGTGGGGGTGGCGCCGGACCATCTTGTCGCAGATCGATGAGATGACGTCGCGGATCCCGAACGCTCCGCGCTCCTCGGCAATCCGAGCGTGGTACACGACCTGAAGCTGGAGGTCGCCAAGCTCGTCCTTCAGGTCGGCCATGTCGCCGCGCTCGATCGCGTCGGCGACCTCGTAGGCTTCCTCGATCGTATACGGGGCGATCGTCTCGAACGTCTGCTCGCGGTCCCAGGCGCATCCGTCCGCCGGGTCGCGAAGCCGGCGCATGATCTCGACCAAAGAGGCGAGGCCCGTAGTCGCAGCCGGAGAGCCGGACGGGGGCTCGGCTTCAGACATCGATAAGTGCGATAATATACATTATGTAAAATCCACTGAGGTCTTTTCCGAGCCCATCACGGCTTCAGGATCAGCCAGCGCCCCTCTACCCGCCAGCTGGACAAGGATGACAGGAAATTCATCCCGAGCACGTTCATGTCGCCGAACGCCGGCGAGATATGCACGGCCATGTCATCCCGGGCGATCGAGCCGACCTGGAGCCGCTCTGCCCGGCCGCGGTCCACCTGCACGACTCCGTTGGCGGTCCGAACCACCGCTGGAAGCCCTCCGCGCCGCTCGATGCCCGCTCTTTCGGCTGTCTCGGTGGAAATGCTCGTCGTGGTGGCGCCGCTGTCGATCAGGAACCGCACCGTTTCCCCGTTGAGCTTGGCGTCGACCCAGAAATGGCCATCGAGCGACTGCTTGATCCGCAGTTCCTCGCCGACCTGAAGCCCGGTGCTCTCGGCCTTTCGCTCGTCCAGCACGTGGTTGGCCAGATCGACGATGTCGTCCTTGAGCGAGAACGCGACGAAGACGGCCAGAAAGATGACCACCCATCCGGCGAACATCTGCAGCCCCTTGCCGATCGGCACCTTGCGAACGACGAACGCGCTGGCGACGAACACCAGGATGGCCATAAGGTAAATGAATTCAGCGGTTTGATCGCCGCTCATAGCGCAATCCCTAAGCCGTCATAGCCCGGCTCCACGTTCGCGGGCAGCTCGGCTCGAAGGCCGTCATAATCCATCGACTGGTCCATGTGAGTGAGGATAGCGCGGCCCGGCTGAACCTCCTCTATCCAACCGAGCACCTGCGACAAGTGCCCGTGCGAGGGATGCGGACCGCGGCGCAAGGCTCCGACGATCCACACGTCCACTCCCTTGAACAGATCCTTCATCTCGCCCGTCAAGCCGCTGACATCGGTGGAATATCCGATCGACCTCCCATCGGCGTCGAAGCGGATTCCGGTCGACGTGACGGAGCCGTGCGGCTGATCCGTGATCCTGATCCTCACCCCCTGCACAGCAAGCTCGTCGGGCAAAGCGGCAATGGTGACGACCGGCGGATAATCGCCCTTTCCTTCAAAGGCGTAGTCGAAGCGGTGGAGGAGGACCTCCATGGTGGCCGGGCGCGCATAGCCGGTCACCGGCGCTCCGCGGGCGTGGAAGAGTTGCCTCAGATCGTCGATCCCGTGGCAATGATCGGCGTGATCGTGGGTCCAGATCACCGCCGACACGTCGCTCACGTCCGCGTCGAGGAGCTGTTCGCGAAGGTCCGGCCCCGTATCCACCAGGATCCGGGTCCCCTCATGCTCTACCAGGATCGACACCCGGCGCCGGCGGTTCTTTGGATTAGCCGGATCGCACTCGCCCCAGTCGTTGCCGACCCGAGGCACTCCCGAGGATGTCCCGCAGCCCAGGATCCTGACCCGCATCAAGCCGCCTTGCTGAACAGGTTGCGGAAGTTGGCGCTGGTGTAGGCCGCAAGCTCCTCCACGCTCTCGCCGCGCAGCTCAGCCAGAAAAGCCGCGGTGTCGGCGACGAATGCCGGCTCGCACGGTTTCCCCCGATGCGGCACCGGAGCAAGGAACGGCGAATCCGTCTCGATCAGAAGCCGGTCCGCAGGTATCGAGCGCGCCGTTTCCTGAAGGTCCTTCGCGTTCTTGAACGTCACGATCCCGGACATGGAGATGTAGAGGCCGAGGTCCATCGCCTGGGCTGCAAAGGCGCTGCTGGCCGTGAAGCAGTGGATGACGCCTGTGAACGCCCCCTTCCCCATCTCTTCGGATAATATCCGGTAGGTATCCTCCTCCGCGTCGCGGGTATGGACGATGATCGGCAGGCCGGTGTCACGAGCGGCCGCGAGATGCGCCCGAAAGCTCGCGCGCTGCCGGTCCCGGTCCGAGCGGTCGTAGTAGAAGTCGAGCCCGCTCTCGCCGATGCCCACCACCCGCGGGTGCTTCGCCCGCTCGGTCAGAGTCTCGGTCCCCACCTCCGAATGCGCGTCGGCATCGTGCGGATGGACTCCGACGGAGGCCCAGACGTCGCTTTCCCGCTCGGCAAGGCCGATCACCTCGTCCCATTCCGCCGCGCGCGTCGAGATGTTCAGCATCGTGGTCACGCCCGCCGCCCGAGCCCGCTCCAGCACCGCCGCCTGGTCCTCGACCAGTCCCTTATAGTTGAGGTGGCAGTGGCTATCGACGAACATCGCACCGCCTCTAACGCGTCTCCTCCAGCCCGTCATCCCCGCCGAACCCAGCTTTGGCATCGGCTTGACTTCCGGCCCGACTGCAAATATCTGGCCGCCCCTCACGGGCCGCTGTGGCCCTTGGATGGAGACGAATCGTGTTCGCATATGAACATAGAATGGGACTTGATCCCGCCTCCGTCC
>DASYWC010000231.1:0-13227 GCA_035936615.1 Allosphingosinicella sp.
GCACCGATCGCTTTTGCTCTGCCTATGCAGCGCCAGACGCTGCATAGGCAGAGCAAAAGCGATCGGTGCTCGTCAGCCCCCTCTCAGGAGCCCTTCCTTCGCCGGGTGGGGGCGTGGAAGTCGGGGTCCTTGCCGCTCACCCATTGCAGGAACTTCGCGATCTCCGGGTGGGCTCGAAGCGCCTCGCCGGTGGAGTAGCTTCGCTCCAGCTCCTTGTTGGTGAGCGTGGCGTGGATGGTCCGGTGGCAGATCGGGTGGACCGCAGCCTTTTCGCGGCCGCCGCGGCTCCTGGGGACGACGTGGTGCCATTGCACCTTCTCGCCGGTCGGCCGTCCGCACAGGAAGCAGCAGAGCGGCTCCCGGTGCGCAGCCATCACCGCTTCAGCCAGTGGATCCGCGCGAAGTAGACTGCGACTCCGACGGCGATTAGCGCGCAGATGCCCATGATGATGTTGAACGCGTGCGGATTGTCCTGGCCCGGAACCGGCACGTTCATCCCCATCGCTCCGGTGATGAAGGTGAGCGGAAGGAAGATCAGGGCGACGATCGACAGGACCAGAGAGCGCACCTCCATCTGCTCTCCGCGCATGTCCGTCAGCTGCTCGTGGAGCAGTGCCGCGCGCTCCCGGACCGCTTCCAGCTCCTCGGTCATCCGGGCGAAGCGGTCGGACGCCTCGCGGATGTGGAGCCTGTCTTCCTCGGCGATCCAGTCGAAGCCGAGATGCGCCAGGGTCTGCAGAGCGTCGCGGTCGGGAGCGACGAAGCGGCGGAAGGCGATCGCCTCCGACCGGAACCGGGCGATGGTGGTTCGAAGGCGGTACACCTCGCGCGGCTCAAAGTCGCTTTCGCAATCGTCGAGCTCGTCCCCGAGCGCGGCGACCTGGGGATCGAGCTGCTTGCTGATCGCCCGGGCAAACGCGGCCACGAGATCGCCCGGGTCGAGGATCCGGCCGGCCTCCATCTGCTCAGCGACGTCGCGCGTGGCAGCCAGCGGCCTTCGAGTGACCGAGCTTACCCGGCCCTCCCGAACCCAGAGGCGGATCGAGACCAGCCGGTCGCTGTCGTCCGTCTCGACCTCGCCCGGCCCGCGCAGGTTCACCAGCGCCCCGTCCTCGATCCGGTCGCAGCGCGGGCGGGTCTCGGTCGCCACGAGTGCGTTCGCGGCGACGTCGGGAATGCCGTCGCCCCGAAGGAAGGCGAGGTCCTCCTCGGTGCCTTCGTTGATGTGCATCCAGACGAAGCCGGGCCCGCAATAACGGTCCGCCTCTTGCGCAGTCACCGTACGCACCGGGCCATCTCCCACGAGGATGGCGTGGCAGCTCACCGGGCCTAGCCGATGTCCGCCAGGAACGCGCGGACGGCCGGCGCAACGTCCTCCCGGTCGAGGGCGAGCGCGATATTGGCGATGACGAAGCCGGTCTTGTCGCCGCAATCGTGGCGGTCTCCCTTGAAGGTGAGGCCGTGGAAGGGCTGCCTTCCGATCAGCTTCGCCATCGCGTCGGTCAGCTGGATCTCGTTTCCGGCGCCGCGCTCCTGAGTGTCCAGCACTTCCATGATCTCGGGCTGAAGGATGTAGCGGCCGACCACGGCGAGGTTCGACGGAGCGTCCTCGGGCTTTGGCTTCTCGACCAGGCCCTTCACTTCGGTCAGAAGCCCGTCAGTGGCTCCTGGGGTGATGACTCCGTAGCTGGCGGTCTTGTCCCGGGGCACTTCCTGCACGCAGACGAGATTGCCTCCGACCTTGTTGTAGGCGTCCACCATCTGGGCGATGCAGCCGGGCGTGCCCACCATCAGGTCGTCGGGCAGAAGCACCGCAAACGGCTCGTCGCCGACGATATGCCGGGCGCACCAGACCGCGTGGCCGAGGCCGTGCGGCTCCTGCTGGCGGACCGAAGCGATCGATCCGGGCTCCGAGCGCGTCGGCTCGAGCACGTCCAGCGACTTGCCGCGCCCGCGCATTGTCGTCTCGAGCTCGAAGGCGATGTCGAAATAGTCCTCGAGGCCAACCTTCCCGCGTCCGGTGACGAAGATCATCTGCTCGATTCCCGCCTCGCGCGCCTCGTGCACGGCGTACTGGATCAGCGGCCGGTCGACGATCGGAAGAAGCTCCTTGGCGAATGCCTTGGTTGCTGGGAGGAAGCGGGTGCCGAGACCGGCGACGGGGAAGACAGCCTTTCGGACGGGTTTCATTCTTGCTCCTAACGGGGAACGGGGCCGCCGCGAAATCGGCGCCTGGAGTGCCTATCGCTCGTGGGCCGTAACGGTTCCAGAATCGAGCGGGGAACGTGCGTTCAGGAAGGAGGCAGATCGAAGCGGTCGTCTTCCCGCTCCTCCGACCGCTTCAGAGGCTCGTCCACGCGCTCCGGGCGTGCGATCGGCGGAAGCGCAAGAAGGTCCGCCGTCGTCTGGGGCTCCGACGCCTGGGCCGGCTGCGGCGGAAGAGCCTGGCCGGCTGCGGGGCGCAGGTCCTCGCGCTCCCCGCAGGCGGCGAGAAGCAGGAGTCCAGCAGCGGCAGCCAGATAGGTCTTCATCACTCTCGCCCAATGCATCTCCCCCTCCTTAGCCAAGGTTGCGGGCGGAGGACACTGAAAAAGGGGTAAAGCGGCGGCCCGGCCTTGCCCGAGCGCCATCGGCCACTTATCCGCGGGTGATGTTGTTTCACCTGCAAGCGCGGCTCGCCATGGCCCTCCCGCTCCTGCTTGTGGCGGCATGCGACGGGCGCAAGGCAGACGTCCCGCAGGAAGCAAAAGCGGAACAGGCTCTCGCCAAGAGCGGCAAGCTCGACCGCTCCCACGCGGGGCAGCCCGCGCCGGACCTCGAATTCCTCGATCCCGAGGGCGAGAAGGTCGCTCTCGCTTCCTTTTCCGGAAAGCCGCTGCTCCTGAACCTGTGGGCCACCTGGTGCGCCCCCTGCGTCGCGGAGATGCCGACTCTCGACGCCCTAGCGGCGCGCGCTCCAGATCTACAGGTGCTCGCCGTCAGCCAGGACATCGAAGGCCAGGAGGCAAAGGTCGCGACCTTCTTCGAAGAACGCAAGTTGACCCGCCTCGATCCGTACCGGGATACGGAGATCGGCCTGATGACCGGCCTCAAGGCCGACGTGCTCCCGACCACCATCCTCTACGACTCCACGGGCAAGGAGGTCTGGCGAATGACCGGGGCCGCCGACTGGACGGGGGCGGAGGCTGCAAAGTTGCTGGCCGAGGCACAGTGACGACGGGGGGGCAGCCCGCGCTCCCGGGGCGTCTCGTGCGACTATTGCCGGACCGATCGCTCCTCCTTTGGGTCCTCGGATGGTGCCTCTCCGTCTTTGCCCTGGCCTATGGAGTTGAAAATCCCTTCTTTGCCCTGTTGCTGCTCCTCCCGATCGCGGCAGTCGGAATTGGGCTGCTCATCTTCGGGTTGTGGCGTGGCTGGGAACTGCGCCATTCTCCGGTGGCGGCCTTGGCCACGGCTCTCCTCTTCCCCGCCGCTTTCTGGTCTTGGCCGTTGATCGCCCATGCGGCTCAATGGGCTCACTTCGCTCAGGATCGGCCGGTTTATGACCAGATCAGGCGCATGGCAGCGGCCGGAGCATTCGAAAGCGAGGACCTGCGGCCTCTGCAGCACCAGGGCGTGGTCTTCGACATAGAAGGTAGCGCCGGCGTAAAGCGGTTCGCCTTCACCACGAACGCCGGGGTCGTGGATAACTGGGCGGCGGTGATCTACGACCCCTCCGATCAGGTTAGGCTTGCCCGCGGGATGGGCTCAGCGCCCCCGCATGTGGAGAAGTTGTTCGGCGGGGATCTGGTCGCGTGCCGATGGCTGGCTAACCATTATTACAGTTGCAGCTTCACCTGAAGACGCGGAGGCCGGCTCTAGCCGAAGATCGATTGATCGAGCTCTTCGCTCGGCCCGAACCAGATCACATGCCTGCTATGGTCGGCCCGATCGTCGCCGGTCGAGGCATGGGCGAAGATGGTGAGCGAGCCGCGATGAACGGCCGCCCAGGCAGCGAACCGCCCGAACTCCTCCGGGGACAGGGTCAACTGGCAGCTCCCGCGCGGATGAGGCCCGACAGGTTCTAGATGAAAGCGCCCGACGGACAGGCTGAATTCCGCCTGCGCCGCCCGCGCCAGCGCCAGCGCCTGCTCCACCTCGTCCGGATCGAAATAGATATGCGCGTGGAAATCGGAAACCTCAGCCATTGCCCACAGGTGGTGAGCCGCCTTGCACGGCGCAAGCGACCCCAGGAGGCCGCGTAAGGGCACCTGCGCGCGGAGCGCCCACTACGGCAATGTCCGCTTCCGACCCATTGCGGACATTCGGGTGCATGCTATGCCTTGGACGTGGACGAAGAAACCGAGCTTGAGGAGGCCGATAGGAAAAACAGGCGTGCGGGCTGCTTAGTCGCTCTCAGTCTGTGGATATTGATTGGCATACCCTTCTTCATGCTCAATTTAATGGGCGAGTGCCTCCCACGCGATGATCCAAGTATCGGCGCCTGCGATAGTGAGCGGCAATGGCTTGGTTGGTTCTCGGTCTTCGGCTCTCCGATCCTCTTCGGGCTCATCGGCTGGGCGGTTTACCGGTGGCGCAGGCGCGTCCCCTAACCACCTTTATCGAAGCTGCCGGAATGTCCGCTTTCGACCCATTGCGGACATTCGGAAGCTCCTCTTCCAACCATGGGGAGCGAAGGCGTTCTCCTAAACGGCGCTCGCATATTGCGCCTCAATGTGCTTCGCCTGTTCCGCAGAGACGAGACGGCCATTGACAATGACACGCCTCATGAACGGGCTGGAGAGCGTCCAGTGACACACCTTAAGCGTGTGCTGAAAGTCGGCACCAGCCGCACATTCCCTGCAGAGACGATCTACTTCGGCCTCGAAGATCGGGAGGGTCGGGGCTTCGATCCTGAGCCCGGGAACGTTGGAGCGCCTCACATACCAAACCCTACGATCAGGATCGTAAGCCGTTTTCACAGTCCACTCAATCATTGACTCCGTCTCCTGCGGGCACTGTGGCAGTAGTATAGCACACCGTCCTACTCGTCACAATTGTGAAAACCCGTTGAGCACCAATGTCCGGTTTCCACCCATTGCGGACATTCCTCCACCATGGCCCGCAGGATACCGGCAAGGGAGATGCAGGTTTGCCTTTGAAGTTCTAATCAGTCGCGCAGAAGTTCGTTGATTGCCGTCTTCGACCGCGTCTGCGCGTCCACCCGTTTGACGATCACCGCGCAGGCGAGGGACGGCGCGTCCGGGGTCTTCGCCGGCAGGCTTCCCGGCACTACCACCGAATAGGCCGGTACCCGGCCCATGAAGGTCTCTCCGGTTTCGCGGTCCACGATCTTGGTCGAGGCTCCGATGAACACGCCCATCGAGAGCACCGCGCCCTTTTCCACGACGACGCCCTCGGCCACTTCGGAACGGGCGCCGATGAAGCAATTGTCCTCGATGATCACTGGCCCCGCCTGGAGCGGCTCGAGGACTCCGCCGATCCCGGCGCCTCCGGAGATGTGCACGTTCTTCCCTATCTGCGCGCAGCTTCCGACCGTCGCCCAGGTGTCGATCATCGCGCCTTCATCGACATAGGCTCCGATGTTGACGAAGCTCGGCATCAGCACCGCGCCCTTGCCTACGAAGGCGCCACGGCGGACGATGCAGCCGGGAACCGCACGGAAGCCGGCTCCGGAAAAGCGGCCCTGGTCCCAGCCCAGGAACTTGGAAGGCACCTTGTCCCACCATGTCGCTCCGCCGGGGCCGCCCGGAATGGCTTCCATCGGATTGAGTCGGAAGCTTAGCAGCACCGCCTTCTTCAGCCACTGATTGACCGTCCAGCCGTCCGCCCCCTTCTCCGCCACACGCGCCTCGCCCGAGTCCAGCATGGCGATGGCGGCTTCGACCGAGTCGCGGACCTCGCCGCCGGTGGAAGCGCCGATGCCGTCGCGCTCCTCCCATGCCTCATCAATTGTCTGCTGCAGAGCGCCGCTCATCCTCGTCCCCCAAAATCTCGTTCAGCCACACGCCGATATCGTGCGTGCGGTAATCGATAAAGGCGTCATCGGCGCCGTGGCTTCCGCGCTCCGAGCCGTTGTCCACCCACACCGTCGTCATCCCAAGCGCCTTTGCAGGCTCGAGGTTGCGGGCCATGTCCTCGACGAACAGGGCCCTGATAGGATCGATGCCGTGGCGTTCGCACATGGCGGAATAGGAGCGGGGGTTGGGCTTGGGGACGTAATCCATCGCGTGAATGTCGTGCATGCCGTCGAACGCGTTGGCGAGGCCGAGCCGTTCCAGCACCCGGCTCGCATAGGCCTCGTCGCCGTTGGTGAAGACGAACTTGCGGCCGGGAAGCCGGTCTATCGCTCCGACCACCTGGGGATCGGCGGCGATCCGCGCGAGATCGATGTCGTGGACGTAGTCGAGGAACTCGTGCGGATCGACTCCTTCGGCCGCCATCAGCCCGGCCAGGGTCGTGCCGTGCTCGTGGAAGTAGAGCTTCTGAACCCGGCGCGCCTCGGTGGCGTCGACTCCGAGCAGCTTCTGGATGAACTCGCCCATCCGGATGTCGATCAGCTCGAACAGGTTTGCCGAGGCCGGATAGAGGCTGTTGTCGAGGTCGAAGATCCAGCAATCGACGTGGCGGAGCGCTTCAAGCATGAGCGGCGCCTAGACGAGCCGGAGGCGCTTCGCCAGCGCCTCTATCGAGGCTGGGCCGGGAGCGGGTCTCCCAGCGAGGGATCTACGGTCGTCGGACGTCCCTGACGTGCCGCTGCTCCAGCTGCTTTCCCTGCCGAAGTGTTGGCTTCGCCAAGCACGTTCTTCGCCACCTTCTCGCGCGCCTGCGGAGTGTCGGGCATTCCCCTGGCATCCATCTGCGCGTTGACCGCCGTCCTCTGCGCCTGAGCCACAGCGGCATTGATCTCTTGCGCCGAAGCGGAGCCCTCCGGCGTGGCCGGATCGGATTTCCCGCAGGCGGCGAGCGCCAGGAGGAGCACTGGGAAGGGCAAGATACGCATTAACTTCGTCCTTTTGCGCTAATACGCGTCCGCTTCGGCGGCGGTTCCGCGAACGTTTCGCCGAACGTTTCGGGGCTGTTGCATTTCCGGCTCACCCGCCCCGTTTCCTTCGTTCATCTGGGGATAATGAAACTCTTCCAAGCCGTTGCACGTTGTGCCGGCAAGTTCGAGTATTTGAAGGAGCCTTTCATGGCCACGAGTATCCTGGAAGCGCGCGGCGGGTGCATCGTCCCCAAAGCTCATGAACGCGGTTACCACATCGTCTACCGCGAGGCGCAGATCAATCACTGCCCCGGCTGCGGCCACACCCACTGGTACATCGGCCGGATGATGGCGGAATGCGCCTTCTGCTCGACCGCGCTTCCGCTCGAGAGCGCTTCTTCGGTCGCGGGCGGGCACAGCGTCCGCACCATTCGCCGGCGCGCCGGCGTGTCGGAAGAGCACGTCCTCGCCGCCTGATCCACTGACAAGCTAACGGCGGTGCCGGACGGCGCCGCCTAGTGCCGGCTCCTCCATTTACGCGAGGGCCGGCACGTTCTTTTTCCGCTCTCGCCAACAGCTCTCCGGCCCCGCCGTTTTTAGCGCCGAACCGAGTCCGGTTTCGACGAACCGAAGCTCATGGCTGCAACCAAAGGGGAGTCGCGCGGGTTCAGCAATTCAAGAGGGACACGGGCGGCGGGCTGAAGGAGAGCCACGATGTTGAAGCCCCTGTTCGCATTCCTGCTCCTGGCAACGCCGTCGGTCGCAGCAGTCTCGCAAAGCACCGCCCAGACCCTTCCCGCAGGCCAGTGGAGGCTCGCGAGCGGAAGCGACGACTGCATGGTCCACGCCGCCTCCGGGCGCGGAACCGTCCTTTCGATTGCCGCGAGCCCGGACGAACAGGCTCTGCTCTTCGTCGTCCAGAACCGCCAGTTCGGAGGCCTCGACGACGGCGGCCAGTATCCGGTCGAGGTCGAGTTCGACAACATGGGTGAGTGGAAGATCGACGCGGTCGCTCAAAGGGATCTGGATCAGGACGGACCGGGAGTCATCTTCGCGGTAAGACCGGGCCGTGAGGACGGAGCCAATTTCATCAAGGAATTCGCGGCGGCGAGTGGGATGCACATCGGCCGCGCCGGAGTGAAGATGGACAGCCTTCCTCTTCAGGGAAGCCGCCCCGTCATGGCGCAAATGGCGCAGTGCCTCGGCAAGCTCTGGTCGAAGGCGTCGGGCAGCACCCGCGAAGAAAGGGTTTTCGAGGGCGGAGGCAAGGCCATCAAGATCTAGGGCTGGCTTCTTCCCAGGCTGGGCTCTTCGAAGCGAATTCTCCGCGTCCCGACGGGCGCGGAGATTTTGCGTTTGCGGCTGCCCGCTGCCGCACCGCAATCTCTACGGCGCTACGCCGCTACGCCGCTACGCCGCAAGAGCGGCCCGGATGGCCTTTGACAGCGCCTCTACGGAATAGGGCTTCTGGAGCAGCGGAAAGCCATGGGCGCCTTCCTCGGCAAGGATATGGCTGTAGCCGCTGGCCAGTACCACCGGCACGCCGGGCCTCCGGCGCTCGAACTCCTTGGCGAGATCCACTCCGCTCATTCCGGGCATGACCACGTCGGTGAACATCACGTCCACCTGTTGGCCCTCTTCGATCAGCTTGAGAGCCGCCTCGGCGTCGGGGGCGAGAACAGTTTCATATCCCAGGTCCGCGAGAAGCTGCGTGGCGAACTCTCCGACGTGGCAATTGTCTTCGACCACAAGGACGCAGCCGTTCGGCGCCTTTTGAGCGAGGGCGGCGTCGTTGCCCCGGTTCGAGCGATGCTCGGGAGCTTCGACCTTGGGAAGATAGAGGGAGAAAGTCGTGCCGACCCCGACTTCGCTTTCCACCCGAACCTCACCGCCCGATTGCTTCGCGAAGCCGAACACCTGGCTAAGGCCGAGGCCGGTTCCCTGGCCGACCCGCTTGGTCGTGAAGAAAGGCTCGAAGATGCGGCCGAGCTGATCGGGAGCGATCCCCTCGCCTGTGTCGCTCACCTTGATCGCGACGAACTCTCCCTCTCGCTCGCCTGATCCATCCTCAAGCTGGATTCCGGTTTCGGCGGAGACTGTGATCGTGAGCTTGCCCTCGCCGCCCATGGCGTCCCTGGCATTCACGCTCATGTTGAGGATCGCAGTCTCGAGCTGGGTGATGTCGGCCTCGGTGTGGCAGGGGTCGCACTCCGATACGACCTCGACCTCGATCCGGGAGCCCATCACCGGCCGAAGCATTTGGGTAACCGAGTGGATCCGCTCGACCACGTCGAACACCACCGGCTCCAGGGATTGGCGGCGGGCGAAGGCAAGAAGCTGCGAGGTCAGCTTCGCCGCGCGCTCGGCCGTCTCGCCTATGGCGTCGACGTAGCGAGTCCGCTTTTCCTCGGAGAGGTCCTGTCTGCGAAGGATGTCCGCGCTTCCAAGGATCACCGTCAGGAGGTTGTTGAAGTCGTGGGCGATGCCCCCGGTGAGTTGACCGATCGCCTCCATCTTCTGGGCCTGACGCAAGGCATCCTGGGCCTGCTCCAGCTCGGCCGCCTGCTCCTTCTCGGGGGTCACGTCGCGCGCGACCGCATGGATGAACTTCTGGTCCGGAACTGCCGTCCAGGAAAGCCAGCGGTAATCGCCGCTTTTGGTTCGATAGCGGTTCTCGAAGCGCTTGGTGGGCCGACCCTCGGCCAGCGCAGCTGCTTCGTCGCTTGTTCCCCCGACATCATCGGGATGCAGCAGACCGAAGAAGCTGGACCCGATCAGTTCCTCGGACGACCAGCCGAGAAGACTGGTCCAGGCGGGATTGACCGCGGTTATCGTTCCGTCGAACTGCGCCACCATCATCAGGTCGGTGCTGAGCTGCCACATCCGGTCGCGCTCGGCAGTGCGCTCCTCGACTTTCTGTTCCAGCTGCGCCGCCAGTTGTTGCAGCTTCTCTTCCGCCGAGCGGCGCCGGGCCAATTCGTGCTGCTGGGCCTGGTAAAGCCTGCCATTATCCACCGCTACGGCAGCCTGAGCCGCAATTCCGGTGACGAGGCGCTCGTGCCTTTCAAGGAATCGTCCCGGTTCTGGATGGCCGAAGAAAAGGCCTCCGATGACTTCTCCGGATCGGGACACCACGGGGGCCGCCAAATAGCTTCTTACCGGGAGATGTCCCTTCGGCATTCCGAAATAGGGATCGTTCTTCCCATACCTCGGGTCGCTGGTGATGTCGTCCGAACGGATGACCCCTTCGCCATTGAAGGTGGGGGCGAAGACTTCGGTCGGACGGGGGTGCCCGAAACTATCGAACTGGGACCGGTCCGCTCCGCTCAAGGCGTAGAGCAGCATTCGATCTCCGGCTTCGTTGATGCTGTTGTAGAAGAACGCGCCGAAGTGGGCGCCTGAGATTTCCGTTCCCGCATCCGTGACCAATTGCACGATCTTGCCCAGGTCCAGCTCGGCGGCGGTCGCGGAACCCACGCGGTTCAGGACTTCGAGGGTTGCCGTCCTTTCATTGAGGGCCGCGCTGATTTCCTGCTCTTCCGCGATGCTGCGCGCTTCGATGATCGTGCCGATCGGCTCCCCGTCATCCCCGCGGATCGGGCTGGCGGTAAACGCGACCGGGTAGAAGCTGCCGTCCTTGTGGACGAACAGTTCCTCGCCCTGCACCTGGTTTCGCTCCGGGAACGCCCGGTCGATCGGACATTCTTCCAGCGGGTAGTGGCGCCCGTCGGGGTACTTGTGGTGGATGACGTCATGGAGCGGCCGCCCGAGCGTCTCGGCCAGTTCGTAGCCGGTGAGCTTCTCGGCAGCCTTGTTCATGAACACGCAGTGCTGGCGCTCGTCCATCACGAACAGTGCCATCATCGTGTTGTTGATGATCGCGTCCAGCCTTCGGGACGTCTCCTGGAATGCGGTCTCGCTGAGCTTGGACCTGATCACCTCCGCCCTGCGCCTCTCAAGCGCCTTCCTCAGCTCCAGCTCCGACATCACCTGCCGAGCCAGAGCGTGAAGCATCCGCTCCTGGCGCTCGGTCAGGCCTTCCGGCCGCGGCTTCCGGTCCAGCACGCATACGGTCCCGATTGCGACGCCTTCCGGAGTTTCGAGCAGCGCCCCCGCATAGAACCTCACGCCGTCAAGCGCGGTGACGAGGGGGTTCTCCTCGAAGCGGGCGTCTTCCCGAAGATCGGGTACGACCAGCACTCCCGGCTGCAAGATCGCATGCCGGCAGATCGAGACGTCGAGCGGAAGCTCCCGCTGCCCGATCCCGACCTCCGCCTTGAACCACTGCCGGTCTTCGCCGACGAAATTCACGACCGCTATCGGGGTCTCGCAGATGTCCGCGGCGAGCTGGACGATGTCGTCGAAGACCGGCTCGGTCGGCGTATCGAGGATTCCGTAGGACGCCAGCGCCGCGCCTCTGGCGGCGTCCGCAACCGGGTCTGCAATTCCACAGGACGGGATGTTCAGGACCATGATTCTCACAGCTGCCAGGCCCCCGGCAACTCTGTAGCGAGTCCCATAGGCCTTCGCTAGTCCGGGCTGCACCTCGGGGGGTGCCCGAAAACCGCGCTTCCGAGCCGCTGGCGCTAAGAACCTCTCAGCCTGTTGCCCATCTCGTCCAGCCTCTTCATCAGCGCTTCCTTGATCTCGCGATGGCTTGGCCCCTTGGGCGCCTTGCCCCGCTGCTCGACAGCCCCCATCCGCCCGTACTTGGCGGGGTTGGACGCGATCAGGAGCATCCGGAATATCGCGTCCGACCGCTTGATCCGCATGTGGCTGAACTTGCCGTAGCTGTAGACCGGCTCCTCGATCCCGGTCACCGCCCGCTCCCAGGCGAGCAGCTCGATCTTCGAAGAAGCCCGCTCGAGCGCGGTCTCGCACAGCCGGGCAAACCGCTCATCCTTCCGCCGCCATCGGTCCACGGTCGTCGTCGATATCCGAGCCGCCTTCGCAGCGTCCGAAATGCACCCCGTCTTCCCCAGCACCGAAAAAAAGCGCCTGCGCTTCCTGGGCGTGAAGCCGTCATGCCGAGCCCTGATCGCTGCCGGGTTCAGTGTTCCTGAACGTCATTCTCCTCCTCCCGCTCATCCCCGAGTCGGAAGATACTGACCCATTTGGTTCAAATAGGACAGAGGTTTTGTTGCATTTCCGGCGTGGATTCGCACCACCCACCCTGAACGTCCGCTATGGGTGGAAGGGGGACACTGGACGGGGCGCTTTCTTTGGTCTCGGATTCAGACGTTAACGCGCTTTATTTGGACGGTAGGGCACTGGGCAGCGGGAAAACCAACTTGTGATGGGTTTCAGGGCCACTTAGCCTCGCCTGATGGAGCAGCGCCATCTAATCGCTTACACGCTCACCGGCCTCATTGTCCTGGCGTTGGTAATGCTCGCGTTGTTCCGCTCACGACGCAAAAAGCGGGAACGACGGCAAAATAGCCTACGGATCGACCTAGTATCCAGAGATCAGTCACTGTCTCTGGTCAGCGGGAACATTGAGCGCTTTGGTCGAAAAGTCTCGGCGTTTTCTTTTAGGTGGACATCGAAGGCAATCCTTAGGGTGTCATTGTTACGATATTGACGGGGGTCTACTGCCCATTCAAAGTCCGCTGATGCTGATGCAGACCCAGACGCAGAGCGAGCTTGACCGCCTCCTGGCCGCCATGGACGTAGACGTCCACACCCTCGCGTTTTGCAAACTTCGGCGCGGGCGACGACTTGTCGCGCCGCCGGTCGATGCCATCATGATCCACTACGTACTGGCTGGCACCATGCACATGACGGTGCCTGGTCACGATCCGATCGTTTGCTCGCCAGGCTGTGTAGCACTCATACCGCCATCCGTTCCTCTGCATGTGGCCGCCGATGATGGCCCTGCTTCTGACGTGTTGGCCACGGAACACTGTTTTATCACTCGAGATGGGGTGCTGCTCTGCGACGTGGCAGACGGCGGCGACGGAGACCTCCGGTATGTGTCGGGAATAGTGCTTGCGAGCTTTCTCGGCTCATTCGGTCTCTTTGACAGACTTAGCAAACCCGTCTCACAGCACCTCGGGGATGATCCGATGGTGCGGCAAGCATACAGCATAATGCTTGCCGAGCTGGCGCGGCCGCAGCTGGGAGCCCGCGCCCTCACCAGTGCACTTATGAAAGCGTGCATGGTGCTGGTGCTGCGCCAGGCTATCGCCAGCGAAGGTGCCCCCATAGGCTCGCTGCAGGCTCTTTCCGACCCACGATTCGGC
>DASYWC010000232.1:0-24151 GCA_035936615.1 Allosphingosinicella sp.
CACCTTTACGCGCCCATAAGCGAGCGCGCGGGCGGCCAAAGCGGGGTTCCCCGATCGCATGAGCGAGGAGCCGACCAGGAAAGCGTCGGCATGGCCGCTGAGCCGCTCCACGTCGGCACGGCTCTCGATTCCGGACTCGGCCACCACCAGCCTATCCCGGGGCACGAGATGCGCCAGCCGTTCCGTGACTGTGAGATCGACCTCCAGCGTCTTGAGGTTGCGATTGTTGATCCCGATGATCCCGGCGCCCAGAGCCACGGCGCGACGGACCTCCTGCTCGTCATGCGCCTCGACCAGCGAGTCCATTCCGAGCAGCCGCGCCTCCTCGATCATCTGCGAAGCCGCGGCGTCGTCGAGCACGGAAAGCATGACGAGCACGGCGTCCGCGCCATGAAGCCGCGCCTCCGGAACCTGGCGCGGATCGATCATGAAGTCCTTGCAGAGGATGACTCCGTCAAATTCGGCCCGAACGGCTTCCAGATCCGCGAAGGAGCCGCCGAAATAGGGGTGGTCGGTCAGGACGCTGATCGCATCCGCCGCTCCGCGATATGCTTGAGCAAGGGCGGCGGGATCCGCATCGCCGCGAAGCGTGCCCTGCGAGGGGGAGGCGCGCTTCACCTCCATGATGAAGCGCGCTCCGGGCTTCGCGAGCGCCTTGCCGAGGCTGAGCTTCGTCGGTGTGGCGCGGGCGCGCAGATTTTCTATCGACACATTGCCGAGGCGCTCGGCCACATCGCGGCGCTTGCGCGCGACGATCTCTCCGAGAACGCCGGTTGGTTCAGGCATGTGTCGCCTCTACGAAAGCCGTCAGCCGCTGGTAGGGGGTCCCCGACAGGAGCGTGTCGGCGGCCATGGCAGTGCCCTCCTTGAGGCTAGGCGCGAGGCCGGCGGTAAAGAACAGGGCCCCTGCATTAAGAGCGACGATTCTGTTATCGAAATCGTCGCCCTCGCCCATCAGCAGCGCCTTCAGGCGCTCCGCATATTCCGCCGGATCGCCCACCTTCAGCAATCGCAGCGGCCCGCGAGTCAGCCCCGCATCCTCGGGTGTGATGGTCAGTTCTTCGAAGACTCCGTCGCGAAGGAGCACGGCGTGAGTCTCGGCATGGATCGCGACCTCGTCCAGGCCGGAGCCGTGGACCACCAGGGCCCGCTTGGTGCCGAGCGCTGCAAGCGTCTGGGCGACTGCCATCGGAATGCGCGGATCCGCAACCCCCAGCAGCTGGACCGGCGGCTCGGCCGGATTGAGGCATGGCCCGAGCACGTTCATGATCGTTCGCACCTTCAATGCGCGGCGGACCGGGCCGGCATGCTTGAGGCCCGGATGGTAAAGCGGCGCGAGCAGGAAGCAGATCCCCGTTTCGTCCAGCGCCCGGCGGGACTGTTCGGGGGAGATCTCAAGCTTTGCACCCAATTGCTCGAGCACGTCCGCCGATCCGCAGCGCGACGTGATCGAGCGGTTGCCGTGCTTGACCATCGGCAGGCCCGCCGCCGCGGCGACGAAGGCGACAGCCGTGGACACGTTGATCGAGCCTGAGCCGTCGCCGCCGGTGCCGCAGCTGTCGGCGAACAAATAGTCAGGCCGCGGGAAGTCGCGATCCGCCTTCCGAAGCGCGCGGGCGCCGCCGATCAGCTCCTGGGGAGTCTCGTCGCGTACGCGCAGCGCAACCAGCATTCCGGCAATCTCGATCTCGCTGAGGCGGCCCTCCACCAGCTCGCCGAACAGTGCCTCGGCAGCTTCGCTGGTGAGCGCCTCCGCCGTAAAGAGGCGCTGGAGCGCTTCCTCCGTCTCCTTGCGGCGCGGTGCCTCGTCTTGTGTGGTCTCAGTCACGTTCTTGTTCATGTACATGGCTTGGATCCTTGGAAAGAGAACGAAAAAAAAGCCCGCTTGGCGGCGGGCCTGATCTTGGAAATTCGGGACTTGTTAAAAAGTCGTCGTTACCAGAGACGTAGCTGTGCCGCCGCGGGGGAGGTTGTCCGCCACCAGAGCCAGCTGTGAGCAGGAACGAGCGCGCGCGACGAGCCCGCCGGTTGAGCGGCAGCGAGATCACGGATCATGGTCGCGCGGACTGGCATTCCCTGGTACCTGTAGAAAAAGCTCTGCCCCGTCAACTCCTTATCCCGGCAATGGTTCAACCGCCGGACGAGCGGCTGACAGCCTCGCGCCCTGCTACAAGCGCCGCTTGCTTGGCTTGCAATTGCTACTAAGCTTCCGCCGCACGAAGCAGATTCGGGGACGCCACTTCATGAAACGCAGCATCTTGATCGCGGGATTTCTTGCCATGGCCGCAGCAGGCACCATCGTCAGCGCACAGTCCGCGTCCGACGATCCTTTCACCTGGCTCGAGGAGATCGAGGGCGAAAAGGCGCTTAGCTGGGCGCGGGCGGAAAACGAAAAGACTCTGAGCGTCCTCGAACGGGATCCACGCTTCCCCAAGTTCCAGGCGCAGGCGCTCGAGATCCTGCAGGCGCAGGATCGAATACCGTTCGTCTCGATGCAGCCAAACGGCCTCTACAACTTCTGGCAGGACCAGACGCATGTGCGCGGAATCTGGCGGCGCACGACCATGGACAGCTACCGCACCGAGAATCCGCAATGGGAGACGGTGCTCGACATCGACGCGCTCGCCAAGGCGGAGGACGCAAACTGGGTCTATCAGGGCGCCAATTGCCTGCTGCCCGAGTACCGCCGCTGCCTGGTCGTGCTCTCCAACGGCGGCAAGGACGCCAACGTCATCCGCGAGTTCGACACGGTCACCAAGTCCTTCGTCGAGGGAGGCTTCAACCTTCCGGAATCGAAGCAGAATGTGAGCTGGGTCGATCAGGACACGCTCCTCGTCGCCCGCGACTGGGGGCCCGGGACCATGACCAAGTCAGGCTATGCCTTCGTCGTGAAGGAACTGAAGCGCGGACAGAGCCTGGACCAGGCGCGCGAGGTGTACCGCGGCACTCCGGACGACGTCTGGACCTGGCCGGTGGTGATCCGGGACAATCAGGGGGTCGTTCACGGCACTGGCGCCGTTCGCGGCCTCAACTTCTTCGAATCCGAATATACGATCTTCACCGACAAGGGTCCGGTGAAGCTGCCGGTGCCGAAGAAGGCTTCCCCAAGCGGGATCATCGACGGCCGGCTTCTGATGACCATCCGCGAAGACTGGTCGCCGGCACCTGGCACGAACTTCAAATCCGGGTCGCTGGTCTCCTACGACCTTGCGGAGTGGAAGCGCGATCCCCTCAAGGCGAAGCCCTCGCTGGTGTTCCAGCCGGGGCCGCGCCAGACCCTGAGCGGCGCCGCAACCACGAAGAACCAGCTCATCATGACCATCCTCGACAATGTGCGCGGCCAGGCCTTCGCAATGAATTACGAGAACGGCGCCTGGACTCGCAAAGCCATTCCGCTTCCCAAGAACAGCACCATCGGCGTTGCCGCGGCGTCCAACCGGACCGACCAGGCGATGTTCACCGTCACCGACTATCTGACGCCCACCACCCTGTCGCTGTTCGACGGTGCGACCGGGCGGATGGAGCCGCTCAAGAAATCGCCCCCGCGCTTCGACGCGTCCCGGCACGTCATCGAGCAGTTCGAGGCGACCTCGAATGACGGAACCAAGATCCCCTACTTCCTCGTCCGCCCGAAGACGATGAAGCGCGACGGCTCCACCCCGACCCTGCTTTACGGCTATGGCGGGTTCCAGAGCGCTCAAGTGCCCAACTATTCGGGCGCCATGGGCAAGCTCTGGCTCGAACAGGGCAATGCGTACGTGGTCGCCAACCTGCGCGGCGGCGGCGAGTTCGGACCGAGTTGGCACCAGGCGGCCCAGGGCGCCAACAAGCAGCGCACCTGGGACGACTATATCGCGGTCGCCGAGGACCTGGTGAAGCGCAGGATCACCAGCCCGCGGCGCCTGGGCGTGGTCGGGGGGAGCCAGGGCGGGCTCCTGGTCGGAACTGCCATCACCCAGCGGCCGGACCTGTTCAACGCGGCCATCATCCAGGTGCCGCTGTTCGACATGCTTCGCTACCACAAGCTCGGCGCCGGAGCCTCCTGGATCGGCGAATATGGCGACCCGGAAAAGCCCGAGGAGGCCGCCTGGATCAGGGCCTATTCGCCCTACCAGAAGCTGGTGAAGGGCAAGAAGTACCCGACGCCCTTCATCCTCACCTCCACCAAGGACGACCGGGTCCATCCGGCGCACGGACGCAAGGCGGCGGCTCGCATCGGAGCGCTCGGCCAGCCTTATTTTTATTACGAGAATATCGACGGCGGCCACTCCGCTGCCGCCAACCTCAAGGAGAGTGCTCGGCGGCTGGCGCTCGAATATACCTACGCCACCCGGCAGTTGGTCGACTGATCGAACGGCCCTTCTCCCCCGCGGGAGAGGGGCCGTTCAGGCCACGCCTCCGTGCAGACCTTGCCGCCCTATGCCGAACTGCTCGGCCTCAGCACCCGGCGCGGGGACGAGGGCGATCTCGTCTGGGTGATGCCGTTCCGCGAGCAAGTGGTGGGTAGGCCCGGCTACCTTCACGGCGGGGCGATTGCAGGCCTGCTCGAGTTCGCGGCGCTCGGCACCTTGTACGAGGCGCTGGGCGAGGACGAGGTGTCGGTGAAGCCGATCAACGTTACCGTGGATTTCATGCGCGGCGGAGTCGAGCACGAGACTTACGCTGCGGCCACGATTACCCGGCTTGGAAAGCGCATCGCCAATATCGAGAGCTTTGCCTGGCAGCAGGACCGCACCAAGCGCATCGCCACGGCCCACATGAACCTACTTCTGCGGCGCGATCAGTAGCCCTTCATCCGGGCGAGCTTGTCGGCGTGGTAGTTCGCGTCTCCGAACAGCTCGTTCAGAACCCGGTCCCGCTTCATGTAGAGGCCGATGTCGTATTCGTCGGTCATCCCCACGCCCCCGTGCATCTGCACGCCCTCCTGAACCGCGAGCGTCGAGACCCGCCCCGCCTTTGCCTTGGCGACCGACACCATGGCTTCTGCCTCGCCGCTGCCTTCGTCGAGCAACTGCTGCGCCTTAAGCGCCGCCGCCCGGGCGATCTCAAGCTCCGAATAGAGGTGCGCGGCGCGGTGCTGAAGCACCTGGAACTCGCCGATCAGCTTCCCGAACTGCTTGCGCTGCTTGAGGTAATCGACGGTGAGGTCCATCGCTCCCGATGCCACTCCGACCATCTCCGATGCCGCCCCGGCCCTCCCCGCGTTCAGCACCCGCGAAAGGATCGTCCAGCCCTCCCCCGGCTCCCCGATCACCGAGTCCGAATCCACCTCTACGCCTTCGAAATCCATGCGAGCGCCGATGCTGCTGTCGGCGAGCCGGACACCCTCGACCGCCAGGCCGTTCGCTTCCCTCTCCACTGCGAACAGCGTCAGGCCTTCGTCGCTGTTCGCAGCAACTATGGTAAAATCCGCAGACGCGCCCTGAACGACGAACTGCTTGCGGCCGGTCAGTCTGAAGCCGTTGCCGGAGCGCTCCGCCGTGATCTCGATCGCCTCCGGCCGGTGCTTCGCGCCCTCGTCCACCGCAAGGGCTGCGACGGTCTCACCGGCGAGGATGCCCGGCAGCCAGCGCTCCCGAAGCGCGGTGCCCTTCAGCGCCTCCACCGCCGCAACAGCCGACACGAGGAACGGCGATGGCGCGAGGTTACGCCCGATCTCCTCGAGCACGATTCCCGCCTCGACATGCCCCAGCCCGAGCCCGCCGTCCGCTTCATCGACGAGAATGCCCGTAAACCCCATCTCCCCGAACTGCTTCCACAAGGCATGCCCGAACCCGTCCTTGCAGCCCATGTCGCGATACTTGCGCAGCTGCTTCGCGATCGAGCCTTCACCGGAGATGAAATCGCGCGCGCTCTCGCGCAGGGCAGCTTGGTCCTCGGTAAGGTAAAGCGGCATTCACTCGATCCTCAAAACTCCTCTCCCATAGGGAGAGAATACGGAGCCTTGGCAGCTTGCCTGCCTAGGCGAGGTTGGTGAGGGGTTAGGATAGCTGCGCGTTATCTTCGACATCGTAACCCCTCACCCCAACCCTCTCCCCACGGGAGAGGGGGTAATTCTCACGCACCCGGAAGCTGCAGGATATGCTTGGCGATGATTCCGAGCTGGATCTCGGACGTGCCGCCCTCGATCGAATTGGCCTTGGTTCGGAGCCACTCGCGGGCCGCCTTGCCGCCTTTGGAACGCTCCGACTCCCATTCCAGAGCGTCCGACCCACCCGCGGCCATCACCAGTTCGTGGCGCGCCTTGTTAAGTTCCGTCCCCGCATATTTCATCATCGAAGGCTGGGCGGGATGCGCCTGCCCCGTTTTCAGCTCGTCGATGAAGCGCTCGCTCATCGCCCGGAACGCCATCGCATCCACGTCGAACCTCGCCACGTCGGCGCGAAGCACCGGATCGTCCGCGAGCCGCTCCTTCAACGCAGCTCCGAGGCTCTCACCGCTTCCCCCAAGCCCCATGCCGCTGATCATCTCGCGCTCGTGCCCCAGCAGATATTTGGCAACGCCCCAGCCCTTGTTGATCTCGCCCACCACCTGGTCCTTGGGCACCTTCACGTCGTCGAAGAAGGTCTCGCAAAAGGGCGAATAGCCCGAGATGAGCAGGATCGGCCGGGTCGACACGCCCTCGCTCGCCATGTCGAACAGAAGGAAGCTGATCCCCTTGTGCTTGGGCGCGGATGGGTCGGTTCGAACCAAGCAGAATATCCAGTCGGCCTTGTCGGCATAGCTGGTCCACACCTTCTGTCCGTTCACCAGCCAATGATCGGCCTTGTCCTCGCACTTCGTCTGGAGGCTTGCCAGGTCGGAGCCCGCTCCAGGCTCCGAATAGCCCTGGCACCAGCGAATCTCGCCGCGCGCGATCTCGGGCAGGAACCGCTTCTTCTGCTCCTCCGTCCCATACCTGAGAAGCGCCGGACCGAGCATGGATATTCCGAAGCTGTAGAGCGGGTTGCGAGCGCCGATCCGGGCCATCTCCTGCCGCAATATCTTGGTCTCCGCCGGCGAGAGCCCGCCCCCGCCATATTCGCTCGGCCAGTCGGGCACGGTCCAGCCGCGCTCCGCCATGCGCTCCATCCAGCTCTGCTGCGCCTCGTTCTTGAACTGAGGGTTGCGGCCGCCCCAGCAGGCATCGCTCTCGTCCCGCACCGGCTCCAGCATCTCTCGCGGGCAGTTCGCCTCCAGCCAGGCCCGCGTTTCTTGCCTGAAGGTATCGAGATCGGCCATCGCACTTGTCTCCGAAGCGTCTGCGCTTTAGCGCGATGATAGGTTGACGGGAACGTAAAGCAAGCGAGAGGCGGGCGATGGATTTTACCCTTACGGAACGCGAGGCTTATTACCGCGACCGGGTGCGGGAGTTCATCGAGACTCACGTCCGCCCGCGCATGGGCGACTACAAAAGCCAGATCGCGGCCGGAGACCGCTGGCAGCCGGTGGAGGTGATCGAGGAGCTGAAGCCCAAGGCCAAGGCTGCCGGCCTGTGGAACCTGTTCATGCCGCCCGCGCCCGTGCTGCGGCATGTCGACGAGAGCTTCGAGTTCGAAGGAACGCAGCTCACCAACCTCGAATATGCCCTCTGTGCCGAGGAGATGGGCCGGATCCTCTGGTCGGCCGAGGTATTCAACTGCTCCGCACCCGACACCGGCAACATGGAGGTGCTCCACCGCTACGGCACGCGCGAGCAGAAGGACGAATGGCTTCGGCCGCTGATGAACGGCGAGATCCGCTCCGCATTCCTGATGACCGAGCCGGGCGTCGCCTCGTCCGACGCCACCAACATCCAGTGCGAGATCAGGCGCGACGGCGGCGAATATGTGCTGAACGGCCGCAAGTGGTGGTCCTCCGGCGCAGGCGATCCGCGCTGCAAGCTCGCAATCGTCATGGGCAAGACCGACCCCGAGGCTCACCGCCACCAGCAGCAGTCGATGATCCTGATGCCCCTCGACGCGCCCGGAGTGACGGTGGAGCGCGCTCTCACCGTCTACGGCTATGACGACGCCCCCCACGGCCATATGGAGATCGAACTCAAGGACGTACGAGTACCCGCCTCGAACCTGCTGCTTGGCGAGGGCCGCGGCTTCGAGATCGCGCAGGGGCGCCTCGGCCCGGGTCGGATCCACCACTGCATGCGCACCATCGGCGCTGCCGAGGAGGCGTTGAAGGCGATGGTGATCCGCCTCCAGAGCCGAGTTACCTTCGGAAAGAAGCTGTCCGAGCATTCGATCTGGGAGCAGCGCGTCGCGCAGGCGCGGATCGACATCGACATGTCGCGGCTGCTGTGCCTCAAGGCCGCCGACATGATGGACAAGGCCGGCAACAAGAGCGCCCAGGCCGAGATCGCCATGATCAAGGTGCAGGCGCCCAACATGGCTCTGCGCATCATCGACGACGCGGTTCAGGCCCACGGCGGCGCCGGAGTCAGCCAGGACTTCAACCTTGCGGCAAGCTGGGCCGGAATCCGCACCCTTCGCCTCGCCGACGGCCCCGACGAAGTCCACAACCGCGCCATCGCCAGACTGGAGTTCGCCAAACATGCGCCCTCTATTTGAAACAGAACTCCGCTCGTCCCGAGCGAAGTCGAGGGGCGCTGGCACAGACTCCTCACAGACGCCCCTCGACTGCGCTCGGGACGAACGAGAATGGAGACCGGCATGAACCTCTTCGACCTGACCGGCAAAGCCGCGATCATCACCGGCTCCTCCCGAGGCATTGGGCGAGCGATCGCGGAAGCCATGGCCGACCACGGCGCAAGGGTGGTGATCTCCAGCCGAAAGGCCGACGCCTGCGCCGAAGCCGCCGACGCGATCAACGCGAAGCATGGCGAAGGCACCGCAATCGTCATCCCCGCGAACATCTCCTCCAAGGAGGCGCTTCAGAACCTCGCCGACGAGACCCGCCGCCAGCTTGGGCAGATCGACATCCTCGTCTGCAACGCCGCATCCAATCCCTATTACGGCCCAATGGCGAGCATCAGCGACGAGCAGTTCCGGAAGATCCTGGAGAACAACGTCATCGCCAACCACTGGCTGATCTCGATGGTCGCACCTCAGATGGTGGAGCGCGGCGAGGGCTCCGTCATAATCGTCTCCTCCATCGGCGGCCTCACCAGCTCGACGGTGATCGGAGCCTACAACATCTCCAAGGCGGCCGACTTCCAACTCGCGCGCAACCTCGCCGCCGAGTTCGGGCCCTCCGGAGTGCGCGTCAACTGCATCGCGCCCGGCCTCATCCGAACCGATTTCGCACGCGCGCTCTGGGACAATCCGGACACGCTGAAGGCTGTCACCCGAAGCACCCCAATGCGCCGGATCGGCGAGCCGCACGAGATCGCAGGCGCCGCAGTCTACCTCGCCTCCCCAGCCTCGACCTTCATGACCGGCCAGACCATCGTGGTCGATGGCGGGTCGACGATCGGGGTCGGGCTGTGACTTTGCCCCACACACCCCCTCTCCCATTGGGAGAGGATACGAAGCCTTGGCGACGAAGGAGCCTAGGCGAAGTTGGTGAGGGGTTACGATCTAAGAGCGTTTCCGCCGGAACCGGACCCCTCACCCAACCCTCTCCCTATGGGAGAGGGCTATGACTGCGCGCCTCGCGGGCAAAGTCGCCATAATCACAGGCGCCGGCTCGGGCATCGGGCGCGCGACCGCGCAGCTGTTCGCCGAACACGGCGCCTATGTGATCGCGTCCGACCTCACCGAGGCGGTCGAAGACACCGCCCGGAGGATCGGCCCCTCCGCTATCGCAGTTCGAGGCGATGCAGGGCGCGATGAGGACGTGGCGCATCTCGTTCGAAGCGCGGCGGCCCGCTTCGGAGGCCTCGACATCGTCTTCGCCAATGCCGGCATCTCCGGCGGCCTCGCCTCCCTGCTCGAACAGACTGAGGAGGACTGGGCCGAGATTCTCCGCGTCAACCTGATCGGTCCAGCGCTCGCCATCAGGCACTCCGCGCCGCTCCTGAGGGAACGCGGCGGCGGCTCCATCATCTGCACTGCGAGCGTGGCCGGCCTCCGCTCAGGCGCCGGAAGCCCGGCCTATTCCGCGTCCAAGGCGGGCGTGATCAGCCTGGTCAAAAGCGCGGCCCAGCAGCTCACCGGCTCCAACGTTCGGGTGAACGCCATCTGCCCCGGCCTGATCGAGACCGGGATGACGCAGCCGATCTACGAGCGCGCCCGAGCCAATGGGCAGGAGGAGAAACTGGGGCACCTCAACCCGCTGAAGCGCGGCGGAGAGCCCATCGAGATCGCGAAGGCCGCTCTGTTCCTCACCTCGGACGAAAGCAGCTACGTCAACGGCCACGCGTTGGTCGTGGACGGCGGCCTTTCCTCCTCCCACCCGTTCAACCGCCAGGAATACGGCCGCACCGCCATCTAACTGGAGACCAGAATGACCAGCCCGATCACCACCACCCGCCACGGCGACGTCCTGATCGTCACCTCCAACAACCCGCCGGTGAACGCGCTCGGCCATGCGGTTCGCGACGGGCTGGTAAAGGCGATCGAGCAGGCCGACACCGACGATGCGATAAAGGCGGTGGTGATACGCTGCGAGGGCCAGACCTTCTTCGCGGGCGCCGACGTCTCCGAGTTCGGGACCCCCAAGGCGTTCGAGCCGCCGATGCTTCCGCAGGTGGTGGACCGGATCGAAGCCTGCACCAAGCCGGTGGTCGCCGCGATCCACGGCACGGCGCTTGGCGGCGGCCTGGAAGTGGCACTCGCCTGCCACTACCGCGTGGCAGTCCCTTCCGCGAAGCTCGGGGTACCCGAAGTGAAGCTCGGCCTCCTCCCCGGCGCCGGAGGCACGCAGCGGCTGCCGCGTGTGGCGGGCGTCCACAAGGCACTCGAGATGACTACCAGCGGCACCCCCATCGCCGCCAAGGAAGCCTATGGCATCGGCCTGGTCGACAAGCTGATCGAGGGCGATCTCGAGCAGCATTCGGTCGCCTATGCGCATGAAGTGGCGGACGTTCGGCCGATCCCCAGGACCAGCGAGAATGACGACAAGCTCGCCGAGGCGCGCTCCAATCCCGGCCTATTCGACGAGTTCCGAAAGGCCAACGCGCGCAAGATGAAGGGCTTCGACGCTCCCGAGGCAAACATCAAGGCGGTCCAGGCAGCAGTGGAGAAGCCCTATGCAGAAGGGGTGCAGGAAGAGCGGCGCCTGTTCATGGAGCTGATGAGCGGCACCCAGGCGCTCGCCCAGCAATATTTCTTCTTTGCCGAGCGCAAGGCCGCGAAGATCGAGGGGCTCCCGGAAGGCACCAAGCCGCGGGAGATCAACCGCATCGGAGTGATCGGCGCCGGCACGATGGGCGGCGGCATTTCGATGAACTTCCTCTCCGCAGGAATCCCGGTCACCATCATCGAGATGGAGCAGGCCGCGCTGGACCGGGGTACCGGAGTGATGCGCAAGAATTACGAAGCCAGCGCCGCCAAGGGCAAGCTGACGGCAGAGCAGGTGGAAGGCGCTATGGGGCTCCTCAACCCGACGCTCGACTTCGACGCCCTCGCCGACTGCGACCTCATCATCGAGGCGGTGTTCGAGAACATGGACGTGAAGAAGGACGTGTTCGGCCGCCTCGACAAGATCGCAAAGCCCGGCGCGATCCTCGCCTCCAACACCTCCTACCTCAACATCGACGAGATCGCCGCGAGCACTTCGCGGCCGCAGGACGTGCTCGGCCTCCACTTCTTCTCGCCCGCCAGCATCATGAAGCTTCTGGAAGTGGTTCGTGGCGGGAAGACGGCTCCGGACGTCCTCGTGACCGCGATGCAGCTTGCCAAGAAGATCAGGAAAGTCGCCGTCGTCGCGGGCGTCTGCTACGGCTTCATCGGAAACCGGATGCTGATCCCGCGCCAGACCCAGGCGATGCGGCTTCTCCTCGAGGGCGCCACTCCCGAACAGGTGGACCGGGTGCATGTCGAGTTCGGAATGCCGATGGGCCCGTTCCAGATGGCCGACCTTGCCGGAGTCGACATCGGCTGGCACCGCGATCCGAGCCGGATCGAGAACATCCGCGACAAGCTCTGCTCGATGGAGCGCTGGGGCCAGAAGAAGAGCGCCGGCTTCTACGATTATGACGAGAAGCGACGCCCCTCCCCTTCGCCGGTCGTGGCCGAGGTGATCGAGGAATTCCGCCGCAAGGAGGGCGTCGCCGCGCGAGAAATCTCCGATCAGGAGATCATCGACCGCACCCTCTACACGATGGTCAACGAAGGCGCGAAGATCCTCGAGGAAGGAATGGCCCAGCGCGCCTCCGACATCGACGTGGTCTGGGTCTACGGCTACGGCTGGCCGGTCTACCGCGGCGGCCCGATGTTCTGGGCGGACACGGAAGGCCTTCCCAAGATCCTCGAGGGCATTCGGCGCCAGCAGGAGCGGCTTGGCCCGGACTTCACCCTTTCCAACCTGCTGGTGAGCAAAGCGGAGGCTGGCGAGAAGTTCACGCGTTAACGAGCGCGTGACCGCCGATCAGCTCGACCTCCTTGGGCCCGATCCAGCCCTTCCCCGAGGGCTGGAGTACCGCCCCGATTTCCTCTCTCCTGAGGAGGAGCGGGAACTGGCGGCGCGGTTCGCGGGGCTCCCGTTCAGGGCGTTCGAGTTCCACGGCTTCCTCGGCAAGCGCCGGACCGTCTCCTTCGGCCTCCACTACGCCTTCGACGGCAGCGGCCTCAAGGAGGCGGAGCCGATCCCCGATTTCCTGCTCCCCGCGCGGCAAAGGGCGGCGGAGCTTGCCGGCACCGCAGCCGACGACCTGCAGCACGCACTGGTGATCGAATACGCGCCGGGGGCCGGCATCGGCTGGCACAGGGACCGGCCGGTGTTTGGGGACGTCGTCGGAGTATCGCTCCTCGCTGCTGCCCGAATGCGGTTCAGGCGCAAGGCTGGAGCCAAGTGGGAGCGCTTCAACCTCACCGCGGAGCCGCGCTCCGCCTATCTCCTCACCGGCCCCGCCCGAAGCGAGTGGGAGCACAGCATCCCGGCTATGGAACAGCTTCGCTACTCGATCACCTTCAGGACCCTTCGCGGGGAAAGGGGGCGCGACCCAAAATGAAAGGGCCGGATCATCGCTGACCCGGCCCTTCGTTTTGCACCCCTGCAAACTTGTCTGAAATCTTAGCTGTAGAAGATGTGGAGCCCGACCTTCTTCTCGCGGTCGAGGCGCTTGCCCCAGCTCGGAGCGACATAGTCGGCGTGATACCAGAGCACGTCCTCGGACACTTCCGCTGCGAGCTTGTCGAGAGCGATGGTGGAAATCGCGACCGACTTCTTCCAGGCCTTGGACTGGCGGTTCGCTTCCGGGATCCGGCCCGTCGCGTTGACGAAGGAGAACTGCCAGGGCTGCTCGACCACTTCGCAGATGGTGTTCGGGTACTTCTTGGAAGCGACCCGGTTCAGAACGACCTCGGCGACCGCGAGCTGGCCTTCGACCTTCTCGCCGCGCGCTTCGAAATAGACCGCGCTCGCAAGGCAATCCTGCTCAAGGGTGGAGACTTCGGTGCGCTGGTGGGCTCCGACCAGCTCGGGAAGAGCGCGGGGCCTGGGAACCGCTGCTTCGGCCGCCTTCATGACGTTCTCTGCGATCGCAGCCGCGCTTCCGGCCTCGTTGATCGCGAGCCCCTCGCCGTCGATGGTGGCTCCGGCATGGTCGAGATAGCTCGCCTCAACCGTGGAGGAGGCGATCTTGGTGGCCTGCGAAGGTCCAGCGAAGGATACGGTTGCGACGAGCGCAAACACAGCCGCGGCAACGCCGCCGGCACGGGCGATCTTGATCATCCACTCTCTTTTATCTGTGCGGTCGGTGATCTTCATCGGGCGCAGAACGCGCCCTGGATCGCCCCCCGTCTTGCTCTGGTCACCGCCGCTTTTTTCAAGCCCCGCAGGTGACCCCCGCTCTTGGGATGCACGGCTAATGCTGGCGATCGGCCGGTGAGTCAAACGCAAGCGGCCATTTGGGCGGTGAGTCGTTCAGCTCATGCGATGAAGCACGGAACTTGCCCGAAAAAGCTATAATCTCAACTATTTAGATTGTGGATAATCTGTGGATTAAGGCCTGTTTTCCGCTTTCGAATCAGGCGCTTGCTCCTGTTTCGTGGCAGCGACCAGCTTCACAAACGGGCTCGACACCCAGCCCGACCTGCACGGCCCCTCATAAGGCCGGCGCGAGGTGACCGGAGCCGAAACCCCGCAATCCTGCCCGGTTCCCCACTGCCCCGGCCCAGCCTCGTCGAACACGATCCCGAGCCACTTCTGGTCGTGCGAGCGCGAGCAGATCGCGAATCGCGCATTGGCGGGAACCTGCCCGGTCTCGGGAGCCGTATCGAACGGAGCGGCCCGGACCGGCAGAGTCTCCCCCTGGGCCAGGTTGCGAGTCACCCCGGTCGCGTTGCAGGCCGGAAAGCTCGGCCCGAGCTCGCCGATCCGCACCGGCACCGCCTCGCTCGTCACCGGATCCGAGACCGGCCGGGCCGACTCCACGTCCGGGGAGAAGTGATTGTCCTCCACCGCCTCACCGCATGCCGCGAGCAGGACGAGAGGTGCCAGGAGGGAAACGAAGCGCCGCATCATGCCCCCTCTTAAGCCCCTCCCCGCCCAAAAATCCAGCACCACCGCACGCCCCCTCACCCGCGTCCTCGCCCCGCTCATCCTGAGGAGGCGCTGAGCCTGCCGAAGCGCCGTCTCGAAGGGTCATCCTGAGGAGCGGCTGAGCCTGTCGAAGCGTACACCCGGCGGGGCGGGGGCGGGTTCGGCCGAAGGTCACACAAAGGTCACGCCAATGCGCACGTGGTTGCGCACGCGCGAATAGCAGGGTCGCGGGCGCCTGAAGCGGGTGCGACGGGCGCAGTCGACGGGGATCGCCGCGGTGAGCGGTCCCGGAAGTTTCAGCGGAAGTTTCAGCGGAAGTTTCATAAGTTTCACACCCCTCGGGGCAAAAAAACTGCGCGTGCCCGCCTGGCGCAAAGGTAACGAAGGTAACGCCAATCGCGGCGAGAATGCGGTGAACCGAATGGCGAGGCTGCGGGCGACAGGGTGCGAGCCAACGAAACATCACCGAAGCCGCCCGGAGTCGCAGACGAGCGCAGCTCAACCGCGGCACCTTTCTTGCGCATGAGGAACCTCCAAATTTCGATGACTCCGCTCATCCTGAGCCTGTCGAAGGACCAGGATATGACTCAGAAGGGGGGCGTGTAGGAAAGTGTTTTGTTCTTGATTCGTTTGCGTGGTTACGCAGCGCCTTTAATGGCCCCTAAGCGCCCTTCTGCCTTCATTTTCATGTCGCGCAGCACGCGATGGGTGTTGCTTTGGACTGCCCATCGCGCGATTGGCTCCCAATAGACCACCGGATCAATGGCGAGACGATGGGCAGCCCGGATACTGAGCCGAGTTCTTTGCGCGGTCAGAGGCCGAATCTCGAAGCGTGTCTCCCCGGTTTCGAAATAGCCATCGAGGTGCGGCGCGTAGACTCGGCGATGCGGACTCATTTCTTCCATCGCGGGCGGTTGCCGCAGGACCAAGAAACCCAGAACGCGGCCCTCTTGCCAATGGGTGATTCGCTCTTGCGCCTGACCGGTAGAGAAATAGCCGGTCCGAGTAGCGCCGACGCCCGTTCCCCGCAACGCTGCCCGTTCCGGGTAGGCAAGGCCTAGCCGGCCGGCGAGGGTGGGCCGCTCCCGGATAGGCTCCTGACTAGTCAACGCTTGCCATACGCGAGGCGCAGCAGCCTCGATGACAATGCTCTCATCTGTCAGCATCGTAACGCTGGGCGGAGAGGCGGCATCGGCGGCAAACATCGCCGGAAGTAGCGCGAGGCAATAAAGCGGGCCCGACGAGTCCTTCCCCGCTCTGGCGGCTCTGCGGCCCCAATAGCCCCCTGCAATGGCGAACAGAGCGGCTAGCGGCGAGGCCAAAAGGAGGCAGATTAGTCCCTCAAGCGCGAAGAGGATCAGCCCCAAGTAGCCGAGTGCCGCCGCCACTAGCACGAGGCGGCTTGTCGCCTTCATCGTTTGACGCTCGTGCAGGTTGACTAGGTACCCTGTTGTGAACCCCACCACGAATGGCGTCAGCACGAACAGGCCCCATCCGTAGGCGCCGAAGATTAGAGCCGAAATCACGACACCCAACAGGATAATCACGGCGCCCGAGAGGGTGCCCACCACCACCTGAAAAGCTCCGGTTCTCGTCACTCTGGCTAGGCGCTCGGTGATGCGGCGGCGATCAACCATCGGCCTATGTCCGAGCCATCAGGCGAGCGAGGAAGGCGCAGCCTCGGCCCCTCTCCGCGACACGCCGAAGTGCAGGCCGGTGCGGCAGGCGCTCCGGAGTGACGATATTCCAGGCGAGGCCGAAGCGCCGGAACGCGAGCAGCAAGGCCCAGCCGAGATCCGCCTGACCCGGCTCAAGGCCGAGTTTGGCCGAACCGGGGAACGCGTGGTGATTGTTATGCCAGCTCTCGCCCATGCTGATGAGGCCCGCGATTTTGACGTCGAAGCCTTGGACACACGCGCCGTCCACGAGCCAAGTCTGACTGCCCTCGCGGTGGGCGTAATGCCCGACAAGCCAGTGCCCGGTGACGCAAACGGCGACCCTCGCGCAGATGCCCCAGATAACCCAAGGCAGCCCACCAAGCGCAAAGAACAGCACCGCGCAAGGAATCTGCTGCGCCATCCAGGTCCGCTCCAGCCAAGCATAGACCCGATCGTTCGCAAGGCGCGGTTCAAGACGAAATTCTGGTGGACTGACGAGATCCACCCGACAATGAAGCTGATGCCAGCCGTCGCGCCAGAAGCCTGCGTCGTGTGCGAAGTAGCCGTGACACGCGGGCTGGCGCTGGGCCCAATCCCGCATGTCGTGCAGCCGGATCATGCCAATGGGGCCGGCCATCCCGACCAGAACGCCAAGGTAGACGCAGAGATATTCCAGCCAAGGGGGGCAGGCGAAGCTGTTGTGGATCAGGCGCCTGTGCATGCCGAGGGAGTGACCTGCACAAAGGGTGATGCCGGACGCCAGGATGAAGAGAAGGAAGGCGCCCCAGGTGAAGTAGAGAGGTCCCAGAATCAGCGCCATCATGGTCATGCCACCGATCCACAGCGACTTCACCGGCGCCCATCGAACAATGCCGCGTACCGGGTCGCAATTGGCGTCGGCGATGATCCGCTCAGAACCCGACACCAGTTGCATCTACGCCTCCTATTTCCCTGGCTTGGTGGAGCGAGCCTCTCGCAGCGCGGCACTTTCGCGCCGCAGCGGCGTGGACACTGGGCAAAGATGCTGGACGAAACCATTCAAAGTGTTGGCCAGATTGTCCGGGACAAGCGAATAGTGCACGAACTGCCCTCGCTTTACGCTTCTTACCAAGCCCGCGTTTTCTAGGATTTGCAGATGCTTGGAAATGGCAGGTTTGCTCATTTCAAACCGTGCCGCAATCTCTCCGGCGGTCAGATCGACCTCGGCCAAGTAGGCAAGGATTTTTCGACGGGGAGCCGAGGCCAAAGCCTCAAAGACATTGTCCATGAGGACTAATTAACTAATAAGTTATTTAGTTGTTAATGGCTGGGTGACGAGTCAGACGAGTTTGGCAACGGCGCCGAGGAACTGTCACGGGAGTAAATCCCGTGACGTCAGTCCTGCTCGCTTCGCGACAGGCTGGCCGGCCTCGTCCGCTCTACGCGCTGCTCCGGCGGCGTCTTACGCCGGCCCTTCGACAGGCTCAGGACAAGCTAAGCTACGCTCGGCTGCTACGCGGCTTCGCCTTTGCGTGAAGCCCGCTTCCGCTCGTGCGGATCCAAATGCCGCTTCCTTAGGCGTATGCTCTTCGGCGTCACTTCGACCAGTTCGTCGTCCTGGATGTAGGCGATGGCTTGTTCCAAGGTCAGCCGCTTGGGCGGGGTGAGGCGGATCGCGTCGTCCTTGCCCCCGCTGGCGCGGAAGTTGGTGAGCTGCTTGGTCTTCATCGGGTTGACTTCGAGGTCTTCGGGCTTGGCGTTCTCGCCGATGATCATGCCTTCGTAGACCGGCTCCTGCGGGCCGACCATCAGGATCCCGCGCTCCTCGAGCGGCCCCAATGCGTAGGTGACCGTCTCGCCCGATCCGTTGGAGATGAGCACCCCGTTCTGGCGGCCCTCGATCCTGCCCTTGTAGGGGCCGTAGCGCTCGAACAGGCGGTTCATGATCCCGGTGCCGCGCGTGTCGGAGAGGAACTCGCCGTGATAGCCGATCAGGCCCCTTGAAGGCCCAGAAAAGGTGATGCGCGTCTTGCCGCCGCCCGAGGGGCGCATGTCGGTGAGCTCCGCCTTTCGCTGAGCCATCTTCTCGACGACCGTTCCCGAATGCTCGTCGTCGACGTCGATCACGACCTGCTCGTAGGGCTCCTCGCGGCCGTCCGGGCCGTCGCGGAACAGGACGCGCGGGCGCGATATCGTAAGCTCGAAGCCTTCGCGGCGCATCGTCTCTATCAGAACGCCCAGCTGGAGCTCGCCTCGTCCGGCCACTTCGAAACTGTCCTTGTCGGCGCTTTCGGTGATCTTGAAGGAGACGTTGCCTTCGGCCTCGCGCTCCAGGCGGTCGCGGATCATGCGGCTTGTGACCTTGGTGCCCTCGCGGCCCGCCATGGGGCTGTCGTTGACGGTGAAGGTCATGGCAAGCGTCGGCGGATCGATCTTCTGCGCGTGAAGCGGCTCGGTGACGCTCGGCTCGACGATCGAGTTTGAGACGGTCGCCTTGGTGAGGCCGGCGATAGCGACGATGTCGCCCGCGCCCGCTTCCTCGACCGGCACGCGCTCCAGGCCGCGGAAGGCGAAGACCTTGGTCGCGCGGCCTTCCTCGACCAGCTTGCCGTCGGCGTCGATCGACTTGATCGGCATGTTCACGCGAAGCTTGCCGCTGGCGATGCGGCCGGTGAGCACCCGGCCCACGAAATTGTCGCGGTCGAGAAGCGTGGCGAGCATCTTGAACGGGCCGTCCGGGTCCGCGTCGGGCGCTGGGACGTGGTTGACGATGGTCTCGAACAGCGGATCCAGAGTGCCCGAACGCACGTCGTCGCTGCGGCCCGCATAGCCTGCGCGGCCGCTTGCGTAGAGGGTCGGAAAATCGAGCTGCTCGTCATTGGCGTCGAGGCTCAGGAACAGCTCGAAGCATTCGTCGAGCACTTCGGCGGGCCGGGCGTCCGGGCGGTCGATCTTGTTGACGACGACGATGGGCTTGAGGCCGAGCGCGAGCGCCTTTCCGGTGACGAACTTGGTCTGCGGCATCGGCCCTTCAGCGGCGTCCACCAGAAGGATCACTCCGTCGACCATCGACAAGATCCGTTCCACCTCCGCGCCGAAATCGGCGTGGCCGGGCGTGTCGACGATGTTGATGTGCGTCGAGCCGCCTTCAGGATTGGGCCACTCGACCGACGTGCACTTGGCCAGGATGGTGATCCCGCGCTCTTTCTCCAGGTCGTTGGAATCCATGGCCCTTTCCTCCACGCGCTGGTTGTCGCGGAAGGTCCCGGACTGGCGGAACAGCTGGTCGACGAGCGTCGTCTTGCCATGATCGACGTGGGCGATGATCGCCACGTTGCGGAGGCTCATTTAACTGACTTTCAGGTGAGGGAGATCGAACCCGGGGCTTTAACGATAATATTGCGGCGCAACAAGGGCGGCGGCCTAAAGCAGCACCGCCCGGATCAGCATCGCCACGGCTCCGACAGTCGCAACGCCCGCCGCCCAGAGGCCGACGAACCAGGCGAGGCGCCTCCACAAGGAGGTGGGAGCCTCAGTGCTCATGGTAACCTTCGTCGCCCACCTTACCCCGGAACACCCAGTAGGCCCAGGCGGTGTAGATGAGGATGATCGGGATCAGGACGGCCGCTCCGACCAGCATGAAGAGCTGGCTGCTGTAGGGCGCCGCGGCCTCCCAGATGGAGAGGCGGCCCGGGATCACGTCCGGCCACATCGAGATTGCAAGGCCGATCATGGCGAGCAGGAACAGGCTCAGCGCCCAGAAGAACGGATGCGCGTCGCTCCGGCGCCTGAGGCTGTACCAAAGCCCGGAAGCGGCGGCGGCGACCAGCAGCGGCATCGGCAGGGCCACGAGCAGGCCCGGCCAGCCGAACCAGCGCTCGTAATATTTCTCCTCCAGGAACGGTGTTGCGAGGCTGACGAGGCCGAGCGCGACGACGAGGCCCGGGAGCAGATAGCGGGCGAAGCGCCGCGCTTCCTCCTGAAGCGGCCCTTCGGTCTTCCAGATCAGCCAGGCGGCGCCGAGCAGGGCGTAGCCGACAAGGAGGCTGGCTCCGGTCAGGAGGCTGAACGGGCTCAGCCACTCCCACCAGCCGCCGCCATAGGCTCGGCCGGTGACCGTAATCCCCTGCAGCAGCGCGCCGAGCGTCACGCCCTGCGCGAATGTCGCCGCGACGGAGCCGACGCAGAATGCCGCGTCCCAGGCGGCGCGATGGTCCGGGTCGCGCCAGCGGAACTCGAACGCCACCCCGCGGAAGACGAGGCCGAGCAGCATCGCGATCAACGGCGCGTAGAGCGCGGGAAGGATGATCGCGTAGGCGAGCGGAAATGCAGCCATCAGTCCGCCGCCGCCGAGCACCAGCCAGGTCTCGTTGCCGTCCCAGACCGGTGCGATCGCGTTCATCGCCTGGTCGCGCTCCTTGCCTACCCGGAAGGCTGGGAAGAGGGTGCCGATCCCAAGGTCGAACCCGTCCAGAACCACATAGGCTGCGACTGCAAAGGCGATCAGAAAGGCCCAGACGACGGTGAGGTCCATGCTCATGGCAGGTCCCTTCCACCCGTTCGTCCCGAGCGAAGTCGAGGGACCCTGCCGAGCGCAGCCGAGGCCATTCTCGCGTCGCTCGAAGGGGTGTCTCGACTTCGCTCGACACGAACGGTGTTGATCATGGCTCCGCCCCCTCGCTTCTGTCCGGCCGGGGATCGGCCCCGCCGCGATTGACGGACGGCGCTGCAGTAAGGCCCGCCGTGCGGATCGGAGCCTCGGCAGGCTCGGGCTCTCCGACGTGCGGAGGGCGGCCCATCAGCTTCAATATGTAGAGCGTCCCGATCCCGAAGACGATGAAATAGACCAGCACGAAGGCGAGCAGCGAAGTGGCGACGGCGGGAGTGGCGATCGGGGCGACCGCGTCCTTGGTGCGCATGACGTTGTAGATCACCCAGGGCTGGCGGCCGACCTCGGTGGTGACCCAGCCCGCGATTACCGCGACGAACCCGGCCGGCCCCATCAGCACTGCGAAGAGGTGAAGCGGCCTCCAGTCGTAGAGCCGCCGCTTGAGGCGCGCGAGCAGGCTGAACAAGCCCAGCGCCAGCATCAGGAAGCCCAGGCCCACCATGATCCGGAACGACCAGAACACGATCTCGGCCGGCGGCCGGTTCTCCCTGGCAAAGGTCTTCAGCCCCTCCAGAGGAGCGTTCGGATCATGCTTCAGGATCAGCGACGACAGCTTCGGGATTTCGAGGAGCACATGCGTCTTCTCCTTCTCGCTGTCCGGCATTCCGATCAGGATGAGCGGAGCGCCGTTGGGGTAGCTTTCGAAATGCCCTTCCATCGCCATCACCTTGGCCGGCTGATGCTCCATCGTGTTGAGACCGTGGAGGTCGCCGACGACGATCTGCACCGGCGCAACGAGCGCGGCCATCCACATGGCCATGCTGAACATCTTGCGCACGCCTGGGAGGTCCCGGCCCTTCAGCATGTGCCAGGCGCCTACTCCGCCCACGACCAAAGCCGTCGTCAGGTACGCGGCGATCACCGTGTGGACGAGGCGGTAGGGGAAGCTGGGATTGAAGATGATGTCCAGCCAGCCCCCCGCCGGCACGAACTGCCCCTGCGCGTTCACCGCCCAGCCGACCGGCGTCTGCATCCAGCTGTTCACCGAGAGGATCCAGAAGGCGGAAACCGCGGTTCCGATCGCGACCATGCAGGTCGCTGCGAAGTGAAGCCCCTTTCCCACCTTCTCCATCCCGAACAGCATCACGCCCAGGAACCCAGCTTCGAGGAAAAAGGCGGTCAGCACTTCGTAGGCCATGAGCGGCCCGACGATGGGCCCGGCCCGGTCCGAGAAGACCGACCAGTTGGTCCCGAACTGGTAGGACATGACGATCCCGGAGACCACGCCCATGGCGAAGGCGATCGCGAAGATCTTCAGCCAGTATTTGAACAGGGTGAGGTAGACCTGCTTGCCCGTCTTCAGCCAGAGGCCCTCAAGCACGGCGAGGTAGCTTGCGAGCCCGATCGAAAAGGCGGGAAAGATGAAATGGAAGGAGACGGTGAAGGCGAACTGGATTCGGGCAAGCAACAATGCCGTTTCTGCGTCGCTCACCTGTGCCGCCTCCGCTGGTCAGGCGGCTCGTCTAGACCAGAGCGGCTGGGCGTGCACCTGCTAAACCGGCCGGGCGGAATGCGAGTCCTGCACTAGCCATGGCGCGGCTCTTAACGTAAATTACCTCGACTCGCGTGGGGGGCGACACGAGTTAACTGGGTCCCGTCGGGCGTTACTCCCTTTTCGCCAGGCGGGACCCTTTCACCTCAAACGAAGATCGACCAGCCGGTGCTCTCGACGAGCTTCTCGAGCGCCATTGCGCCTGCCAGGGAAGTTCCGGCCGCGTTGAGGCCAGGCGACCAGACTGCGACGGCGCCGACGCCCGGAACGGTCGTCAAAATGCCCCCCCCGACTCCGCTCTTTCCAGGAAGCCCGATACGAAAGGCGAAGTCGCCGGAATTGTCATAGTGGCCGCAGGTCAGCATTAGCGCATTGATGCGCCTCGCCCGCGTCGGAAGGATGACGGCGTCGCCGGTGCTGCAGTCGGTCCCGTCGCAGGCGAGATAGAGCGCCGCCCGGGCAAGTTGCCGGCAGCTCATCGAGATCGAGCATTGCCGGAAATAGACCGACAGCGCCTCCTCAACCGGGTTCTTGATGTTGCCGTAAGCGGCCACGAAGTTCGCGAGGCTGCGGTTGAGGAACCCGTATTGGGATTCGGAGAGCGCCACCTCCTCGTCGATGCGGATGTGCTCCTCGCCCGAGCGCTCGCGCAGGAACTGCAGCAATTCCTCGATCGCCGCATCGGCGTTCCGGTCGCCGATCAGCTGGTCGCACACCACGATGGCGCCGGAGTTGATCAGCGGGTTCCTTGGCTTGCCCTGCTCGGCCTCCAGCTGGACGATGGAGTTGAACGCGGAGCCCGACGGCTCCTTTCCAACGAAATTCCAGATGGCGGGCCCGACCCGGTGAAGCGCTAGAGAGAGGGTGAACACCTTGGAGATGCTCTGGATCGAGAACAGCTCGTCGGCGTCGCCGGCCACATAGGTGCTGCCGTCCCGAAGCGCGACCGCCATGCCCAGCTTGTTCGGGTCGACCTTGGACAAAGCCGGTATGTAGTCGGTGACCTTGCCATGGCCCCGATAGGTTTCCGCGTGACTCAGCGCCTCATCGACGATCGCCTGCATGTCCATCTGTGCCTGCATATCCATCGCGGCCCTCCTTGGTCACCAATCGCCTGTGGGGCGGATTTGTTGCAGGCCTAGGGCCGGTTCACACTCGCTCGGGATAATCCGGCTGGATATCGGTCGGGATTCCGGCCGTGTTCGCAAGCACCGTTCGGGCGTTGTCGTCCAGCCTCGCGTAGCGCTCGAAGAAGGCCTTGGTGCCCGCATAGTCGCCATTGCCCTGCAAGCGGACCAGGTCGGCGACGAGATCGCGGATGGCGCTCTGCATTCGGCCGTAGTCGATCCGGAACCGCTGCTGCGAAGGCACCCATTCATAGGCGCCCTTCTCCTTCAGGTAGCTCAGTTGAAGCGCGGCTCCGCGCCCGTGCGCCTCGTCGATCCCGAAGCGGACCGCCCGGAAGAGCCCTGCGAAATAGGTGGCCAGCGCCTGATCCCGCTCCGCGGCCGGGAGCTCTCCCCGCTCCATCATGTAGAGGATGTTGTAGAGGCCCATCACGTCCGCCTTGGCTTCCTCGCTGGCGGAATAGACCTCCTTCAGCTCTGCGTTCACCGTGGTCTGGCGCCCTCCGACATTGATCGTGCCCGGCCCGAGGCTGTGGGAGAGCTCGTGGAACAGGGTGAAGTTGGTCATGTACTTCTTGGTGACCAGCCGGGCCTGCTCCGGAACCAGAACGAACCGCGCCATGGGAGCGAGGATCCGGTCGTACTT
>DASYWC010000233.1:0-10211 GCA_035936615.1 Allosphingosinicella sp.
CCGGGCGCACCCGCCAAAGCGGGCCGGACGCGCTGGCCATGGCGCCGGCCAAGGTGCCTGTGCCGCCTGATTCCAGGGTCTGGAGAAGGCCTTCCACGTCGATTGCCCCACTTGCCTTGGCGCCATCGTTCGGAACCACCGAAGTGACGGCTCGGGCAAGAAGCCGCCGGGCAAGCTCCCGCGGAAGGCCGGTGGAGTCAATCCGCCACTCGCCGTCCGCCACTGCGCAACGCTCCGCCTCGAGCAAGTCGGCCATCCATTCCAGAGCCTCCCCCGCTTCGGCAAGCGAAGCGGCGCTTCGGGCCAGGCGCGGCGGCTGGAACTGCGGATTGGCAGTCAGGAAGCGCCGCACCGACACCCGCTCGAAGCGGGGGTCGCGGTTCGACGGATCGTCGATCGGCCGGATCCCCGAAGCCTCGATCAGGCTCAGGAGCTCGGCCCGGTTCCAGCCGAGCAGCGGCCTCGCAATCTTCAGCTCCCCTATCCTGCGCACCGGACGCACTCCGGCAAGGCCGGAAGCCCCCGAGCCGCGCTGGAGCCGCATCAGGATGGTCTCCGCCTGGTCGTCCATGTGGTGAGCCGTGCAGACCGCGGCGAGGCTGTTCTCGGCGGCCCATCCGGCGAGCGCATCGTAGCGTGCCCGCCTCGCCTCGCCCTGAAGGCCTTCGCCCTTCGGCTGCACCTCGACCCGGAGGATCCGGTGCGGCACGCCCAGCCGGGCGCAAAGCTCCGCCACGAACTCAGCTTCTCCCGCGCTTTCCGCGCGAAGGCCATGGTCGACGGTGGCTGCATGGATGCGGCCCGCGTAAGCGGCATTGGCGAGCAGAAGCAGCGCAACGCTGTCGGGGCCGCCGGAGACCGCAACCCCAAGCCGCTCCACAGGCGCGCCGATCAGCCTTTCCAGGTCGGCTCGAAAGCGTTCGGCTTCCTGAGAGGAGGGCACAGGGTCCATGCGAGAGCTTTAGGGGATTTGGAGGGAGCGGGGAAACGTGCGTGGGCGCCTGGCGAAAAGCCGTGCGTTATCTTGGAGATAGCTATTCAGCCTCAGGTAAGGCACTGTGCCGCAAACTTCCCGCAACCGAGTCGCCAATCCGACGTTATGGTGGCGCCAAGTCTTTGACAGGAGCCAGTTTTGCGTAACTTCCTGATAGCTGCGGCCGCTTTGGCTGTCACCGCACCAGTCGCTGCCCAGCAGCCCCTGCCCCAGCAGCGCGGCAACGAGGCCGCTCGACCCGCCCCCGCAGTGGACCCGAGGGACGAAGAACTCCGGCGCAACATGCCCAGTCCAACGGAGATGAAGGAGTTGGGGGAAGTCGCGGCCCGGGCGATGGAAGCGATGATGGATGTGCCGATCGGCCCGCTTCGCGAAGCGGTAGAGGGCCGCAAGCTCAGCCCGCGCGAGCGGAAGGAGACGCTTGGCGATCATGCGCGCCGGGACGATCCGCATTTCAAGGAGCGGATGCGCGACCAGATCGGCCTCGCCACGGTGGCGCTCGGCGCTCTTGCCGAACAGATGACGGTGATGGGCCCGGTCCTTCGGCAGACTCTCGAAGGCGTGTCGAAGCGGGTCGAGGATGCGGCTCGCTCCGCTCCCCAACGCCCTTACGAGCGCAAGTAAGAAAAACCACACCACAAAATAGTGGATAAGCCGCCGATGAGCGGTGGACGTGGGCCGTGCCCGCGCTAATGCTGCGCGGCGCATGTGGCAGCTCTATCAATTCCCAATCTGTCCCTTTTCCCGCAAGGTCCGGCTGATGCTTGGGGAGAAGGGGATCGCGCACGAGCTGGTTCGCGAATCGCCCTGGACCAATCGCGACGAGTTCACCGACTTGAACCCTGCCGGGCAGACCCCGGTTCTTGTCGAGGAGTCCAAGGGAATCGTTCTCATCGATTCCAACGCGATCTGCGAATATTTCGAAGAGACGATCGAAAAGTCGCCGATGATCCCGGGTACCGCTCCGAACCGGGCGGAGATCCGCCGGCTCGTCGCCTGGTTCGACGAGGGGCTGTACCGCGAAGTGGTGAAGCCGCTGATGGACGAGCGGATGAGGAAGCGCCTCGTCAACCGCGACGTTCCCGACACGCGCGTGCTTCGGGAAGCCATGACCGCGGCCAACGCGCACATGGACTATCTGGACTATCTGCTCGACCATCGCCGCTGGCTGGGCGGCCCGGTTCTGAGCCTGGCGGACCTTACCGCGGCCGCGCACCTCTCGGTCGCGGATTACCTGGGCGGCCTCGACTGGCGGAGCCACAAGCAGACGACCGACTGGTACGCGGTCATGAAGTCCCGCCCGAGCTTCCGGTCCTTCCTCGGCGAGCGAATGGAAGTGATCGCTCCCCCCGCGCATTACGACAAGGTCGACTTCTTCTAGTCCTGACCCCGGACCCTCTTTTCGTAGGTACGAAGGAGGAGCGTTCCGCGCCGGTTGGCGGCTGGATCCGCTGCCGGCTCAAACCGGTCGCCATGCGAGAGCGCCGGCTCGCATCCGGAGAGCGCGATCATCGGAATTAGTGATCGTCTGCCCTTTCGGCGGCACTCGCGTATGGTCCCGTCGGAAGCGATCTCAACGTCGAAGATCTCTTCCGAAGCCAGTTCCCCCTCCGGCTTGGAAACATGGGGCCGCGGCTGGCCCGCCGGGCTGAAGACCTGCTGGAAGGTGACGCGGCGAGCCCTCTTTTCTTTTTCCATAAACCCGATGAGAAACGCACCTTGCCCACATCCCCCGCGGTCAGATCGAGCGATGTCCACGCCATCGATGCTGCCGGTGCAGTGGCTGAATCCGCTGGCCGTAAAGTGCAGGACGTTGACGACTTCGCGAGGCTTGAACGGCGCGAACTCGAGGCGCGGAAGGTTCCAGGTCACGGCAGTGGTGAAGGTGTCCGGCGCCGGACGGCCGGCGGCATCCACGGCGGGCCGGAAGCGGCCGCGGCTGATGAACAGCCGGCAGGTCGCGCTGTCGAGAGCGGCGTTCCCGGACCAGGCCAAGATCCTGCAGCCGACAGGCCTGCCCTGTGGATCGATGTCCAGGGTGACGCGCACCTGCCCCTGCGCCTCCATGGCCGCGGCCTGCGCCGGATAGTCCTCATGCGAAATCCAGGCGCCGGGGTTGCCTATGGGAGCGGCGCGGCGCGGCGCCTCAGCTGCGGCTTGGGTGGCGGCAGCGATCAGGATCACGGGAACCAGAAATGCCAATGCCAACCTCCTCTTCGCACCGCCGCTCTAGCATGAGATAGCGAACCTTTCCATGAGGCCGGCAGCGCCAGTGGCCTTGCAAACGGGATTCCATCCGCTGCCCTTTTGCGGTAGATTGAGAGGTGGAGGGGACGTGACGGCACTATGGCGAGCAGCGAGTTTTTGAAGCAGCTCCAGGGCTACGGCCTTCTGACCGCGGAGATCAGCTATTACATGCCGGACCATCCGGCGCTCATCCAGCTGTTCATCTGGCAGGAGTACGACGTGGCTCCGCGCTTCCCCGTGCTTCACGAATTTCTCGATCATTGGCGGCGCGAAGTGGAGGCGGCGCTCCATTCCGTCCGGATCGCCCACCAGCACCTCATTCGCCCGGCGGAATGGCGGGCGGTGGACGGGGTCATAACGATCAACTGAGCGGACGCTTCAGAGCACCCGCTTCGCAGTGACGAAATAGTCGAGCGACTTGTTGTCCGACAGGGCAAAGCCCCGGCTGAGGGTGAAGGCGAGGCCGGTCACATCCAGGACTTCCAAGCCCGCGTCCCGAAGCAGCGCGCAGAGCTCCTCCGGGGTCAGGAACTTCTGCCAGTCGTGCGTCCCCTTGGGAATTCGGCCAAGCCCTTCGGCCAAAGTGATCATCATCAGGCGCGACGTGGAGGTGCGGTTCGGAGTCGACAGGATGAGCAGCCCGTCCGGCGCCAGAGCCTCGGCCAAGCCCCACACGAAACCGCGGGGATCGCGGACATGCTCGATCACTTCGAGCGAAGTCACAAGATCGTACTTCTGGGTGAGGGTCTCGACTCCGCCGACGCGGTAGTCGATCGCGAGCCCCTGGCCCTCGGCGTGGAGGCGGGCGGCGGCAATGTTCTCCGGCGCCGCGTCGACGCCCGTTACCTCCGCTCCAAGTCGGGTCAGAGGCTCCGCGAGCAAGCCGGCGCCGCAGCCGACGTCGGCTGCGCGCTTGCCAGCGAGCGGGCGGCGGTCGGTTTCGTCCGCGCCCCAGTTCCGGTCGATCTGCGCCCGGATATAGCCCAAGCGGACGGGGTTGAGCTTGTGGAGCATTGCGGAGGAGCCCTTTGGGTCCCACCAGTCGGCCGCCATGCGCCCGAAATGCTCGGCTTCGCGAGGGTCGATGGTGGAGCTTGGGTCGCTTGCAACTGCCATGCCCCCCTCTTATCAGGACGGCGCGTCCACCCAAAGCCTTTCCAGCCCCTGCCGCGAGTGTCCATGGCCCGCATCGTTATGAAATTCGGCGGCACCTCGATGGCTGGGATCGAGCGCATCCGCCATGTCGCCAACCTGGTGAAGCGGGAGGCGGAGCAGGGCAATGAGGTGGTGGTCGTGGTCTCCGCAATGGCCGGAGAGACGGACCGGCTGATCCACCTCTGCCGCGAAGCCGCGTCCCGCTACGATGCGCGCGAGTACGACGTGGTGGTGGCGTCGGGCGAGCAGGTGACGAGCGGCCTGCTCGCGATCACTCTTCAGGGCATGGGCCTCAACGCCCGAAGCTATATGGGCTGGCAGCTTCCCATCCGCACCACCACCGCCCACGCCGCCGCCCTGATCGACGGGATCGACGCCGGAATTCTGGAGCGGGTGTTTAAGGATAAGGGAATCGCGGTCATTCCGGGTTTTCAGGGAGTGGCGGAGGACGGAAGCCTGGCGACATTGGGGCGCGGCGGGTCCGACACTTCCGCCGTCGCCATTGCTGCGGCAGCAAAGGCCGACCGCTGCGACATCTATACCGACGTGGACGGCGTCTATACGACCGACCCCCGCATCGTCCCGCGCGCGAGGAAGCTCAGCGTCGTCACCTACGAGGAGATGCTGGAGCTGGCCTCCGTGGGCGCAAAGGTGCTCCAGACGCGCTCCGTCGGGCTGGCAATGCGGGAGAACATCCCGGTCCAGGTGCTTTCATCGTTCGAAGACAAACCCGGCACGATGGTCGTCGCCGACGAAGCGATTGAGGATTGCGATATGGAACGGCAGCTCATCACCGGGATCGCCTATGACAAGAACGAGGCTCGGGTGACGCTGACGGGACTTCCCGACAAGCCGGGAGCCGTCGCGGCGATCTTCACTCCGCTGGCCAAGGCCAACATCAACGTCGACATGATCGTCCAGTCGGTGCCTCGGGCAGGGCAGAAGAGCGACCTCACCTTTACCGTCCCGACCGCGTCGCTGGTACAGGCGAGCGACGCTCTGGAGCGGGCCAAGGCGGAGATCGGCTTCGACGAGATCCTGACCGACACCGACGTGGTGAAGGTGAGCGCCGTGGGCGTCGGCATGAGAAGCAACGCCGGCATAGCGGCCCAGATGTTCGAGGCCCTGGCAGGGCGCGGGATCAACATCCTTGCGATCACCACGTCCGAGATCAAGGTCTCGGTTCTGATCCCCGAAGAATATACCGAACTTGCCGTGCGCGTTCTGCACACCGCCTACGGCCTCGACGCGGAGAGCGCCTGATGACCAGTGAAGTGAACGTTGCCGCCGCCACCGCCCCGGGTGAAGGAGTGGGGCACGACCGGCTGAAGCGCCTGATGAAGCGCGGAACCGATTTCCTCGGCTGCGAAGTCGCGATCATGGGCGGAGCGATGAGCTGGATCTCGGAGCGCAACCTGGTCTCCGCCATATCCAACGCCGGCGGCTTCGGAGTGATCGCTTGCGGAGCGATGACTCCCGACCTGCTCGATACGGAGATCGCGGAAACCAAGCAGCGGACGGACAAGCCGTTCGGCGTCAATCTCATCACCATGCACCCGCAACTGAGCGAGCTGATCGAAGTGACCAAGTGGCACGGAGTGAGCCACGTGGTGTTTGCAGGCGGGCTGCCCCCGACGGGCTCGATCGACCGGGTGAAGGACGGCGGGGCCAAGCTGATCTGCTTCGCTCCGGCGCTGGCGCTCGCGAAGAAGCTGATTCGGTCCGGAGTGGATGCGCTCGTCATCGAAGGCATGGAAGCGGGCGGCCATATCGGCCCAGTCTCCACCTCTGTGCTCGCCCAGGAGATACTGCCTGAAGTGGCGGGCGACGTCCCCGTCTTCGTCGCCGGCGGAATCGGCCGCGGCGGGCTCATGGCGGGCTATCTTGAGATGGGCGGGGTCGGAGTGCAGATCGGGACTCGCTTCGTCTGCGCGCATGAATGCATCGCGCATCCCAACTTCAAAAAGGCGTTCATCCGCGCCTCGGCGCGCGACGCGATCCCGAGCGTTCAAATCGACCCGCGTTTGCCGGTGATCCCGGTCCGGGCGCTCAAGAACCGGGAGATGGAGAATTTCTCCGCAAAGCAGATCGAAGTCGCCAAGCTGCTCGACGAGGGGAAGATCGAGATGGCCGAGGCGCAGCTCCAGATCGAGCACTACTGGGCCGGCGCTCTTCGGCGGGCCGTGATCGAGGGCGACGTCGAAAGCGGCTCGGTCATGGCCGGCCAATCCGTCGGAATGGTCAAGAAAGAGGAGCCCGTCGCTCAAATCATCCAGACGCTGGTCGATGAGGCGGCGGCGGCATTGGAAAGGCGCTCCGCTTTCTGATAGCTCGGGTGAATGCCCACCGCATCCGCAATCAGCGCCCGTGAGATACTGACCGGCCTTCACGACGTGATGGCGTCGAGGGCGGGCGCTCAGGCCAAGCTCAACAAGGTGGTGAAGATCATCGCAGAGGCGATGTCGAGCGAGGTCTGCTCCATCTACCTCCTTCGCGACGGAGTGCTCGAACTCTTCGCGACCGTCGGGCTGAACCAGGGCGCGGTTCACGTGACCAAGCTCGCCATGGGGGAGGGCCTCGTTGGAACCATCGCCGAGGACGTGGCGGTGCTGAACCTCGACGAGGCGAGCCGCCATCCCGAATTCGCGTACCGGCCGGAGACGGGGGAGGAGCTCTTTCACAGCTTCGCCGGGGTTCCGATCGTTCGCAACGAGCGGGCGATCGGGGTGCTGTGCGTGCAGCATGCCGATCCCAGGCCCTATGACGGAGTGGAGATCGAAGCCCTCCAGACGGTCGCCATGGTGCTTTCGGAGCTCATCTCCGGCGCCAAGCTGGTCGACACGACAACGGCCGGAACCGCCGCGAGCCGCGATTCCGGAATGGCCCGGCTCCAGGGCTTCAGGCTCGTCACGGGGATGGCGAAGGGCTTGGCGGTCTATCATCAGCCGCGGGTCCTCATCGAGCATACGGTCGCGGAAGATACGGAGGCCGAGCGCCACCGGGTCTATTCGGCGTTCCGGAAGATGCGCCAGCAGATCGAGGCGATGACCGCGGGCGCCGAGTTCGGAACCGCGGGCGAACATCATGAGATCCTGCAGACCTACAAGATGTTCGCTTACGACGAAGGCTGGTCGAGGAGGATCAACGAGGCGATCGACAGCGGCCTCACCGCGGAGGCGGCGATCGAGCGGGTCCGGCAGCGCACCCAGACGCGGATGCGGGAGATAGACGACCCGCTGCTTCAGGAGCGGATGCACGATCTCGACGACCTTTCGAACCGGCTTCTGCGGATCGTCTCCGGCCATCTCGGCACCGCCGCCCAGAGCGGGCTTCGCGAGGACTCCATCCTGATTGCGCGCAACCTGGGACCAGCCGAGCTGCTCGAATATGACAGGCGCCGTCTCAAGGGCGTGATCCTTGAGGAAGGGTCGCTCACCGCCCACGTGACGATCGTGGCCCGGGCTATGGGCGTCCCCGTCGTTGGCCGGGTGCGCGACGTGCGCCGAACCGTGTTCGAAGGCGACGAGCTTCTGATCGACGGGGACGACGCGGTCGTCCACGTTCGGCCCACTCCGGCGGTCGAGCAGGCCTTCGAGGCCAAGCTCCTCGTAAAGCAGAAGCAGCGGGCGGAGTTCGCCGCCATGAAGTCGCTTCCCGCCATAACGCTGGACGGGGAGCGGCTGACGGTTGCGATCAACGCCGGGCTTCGAGACGACGTCGAGGCGCTGCACATGACTGGCGCGGACGCGATCGGCCTGTTCCGCACCGAGTTCCAGTTCCTAGTTTCGGCCACTCTGCCGAGGCGCGAGAGCCAGCAGCGGCTCTACAAGCCGGTGCTCGAGGCGGCAGGCGGAAAGCTGGTCGTGTTCCGGACCCTCGACATAGGCGGCGACAAGGCGCTCCCCTACCTCCACAGCGAAGGCCAGGAGGAGGAAAACCCGGCGATGGGCTGGCGCGCGCTCCGCCTGTCGCTTGACCGGAGCACGCTCATGAGGGCGCAGGCCCGGGCGCTCCTGGAGGCAGGGGCGGGCCGCGAGATCCACATCATGTTCCCGATGGTGTCGGAACCATGGGAGTTCGACGCCGCCAAGGCGCTGGTGGAAGAGCAGCGCGAATGGCTCGTCTCCAAGAAGAAGCGGGTGCCGACCAAGGTCAATTACGGCGCGATGCTGGAAGTGCCGTCCTTGGCCGAAATGCTCGACGTGCTTCTGCCGAAGCTGGATTTCCTCTCCATCGGGACCAACGACCTCACTCAATTCCTCTTCGCCGCCGACCGGGCCCATCCCAAGCTCGCCGAGCGCTACGACTGGCTGTCGCCCGCGATCCTGCGCTTCCTCAGGCGCGTGGTGCGCCAGGCCCGCGAGCACAAGCTGCCCGTCGCCGTCTGCGGAGAGATGGGCGGACGGGCTCTGGAAGCGATGGCGCTGGTCGGGCTGGGCATCAGGCGGCTTTCGATCACTCCGGCGGCGGTAGGATCGATCAAGGCGATGGTGAGATCCGTCGATCGCTCGAAGCTGATGCCGGTGATGGATCGGATGCTTGACCATCCCCCGGAGAACATGCGCGAGGCGCTCGCCGCCTGGGCCAGCGAGAACGGCGTGGTGATCGGCTGACCGGCGCGGTTAACCAGGATTATGGGGCAGCCTCGGTTGACATTGACCGCCCGCTGCTATGATTGAGATCAACAGCCGGACAATACCGGCGGCAAGGGTGCGGGAATGAGTGAGATCGATCGGGGCGGCGTCACCACCATCGGCGAGCGGCTGCGCGCCGCCCGCGAGGCGAAGAACATGACTCTCGCCGAAGTGGCAAGCAAGACCCGGATCCCGATCCGTCACCTGCAGCATATCGAGGACGGGGAATGGAACGCGCTTCCGGCCCCCACCTACAGCGTCGGCTTCGCACGTTCCTACGCAAACGCCATCGGGCTCAACGGGAACGAGATCGGCGCGGAGTTGAGGCAGCAGATCGGCTCCCCGCGGCCGACCTACGATACGCCCGCTTCCTATTACGAGCCCGCCGACCCGGCCCGTGTTCCGCCGCGCTCGCTGGCTCTGATCGCCGGCGGAATCGCCGTGCTTCTGATCGCCGCCTACCTGATTTGGCGGAGCATGTCGGTCGAGAGCGTCGAACCGGAGGTCTCGGTGACCGAGGCGCCGCCTGCCGCAGCGCCCGCTCAGAACCAGCCGCCAGCGCAGCAGGCCGCCGCCGCTACGGGCCCAGTCGTTCTGACCGCGACGGACGAAGTCTGGGTGCGCATCTACGAAGGCAATGGCGGCGCGTCGATCTTCGAAGGAGTGATGACGGCCGGCCAGCGGTTCGAAGTTCCGGCCACGGCTCAGGCTCCGCAGATTCGCACCGGCCGGCCCCAGGCTCTGCGGGTCACCGTCGGAGCAACCGAGATCCCGCCGCTGGGCCAGCCCGAACAGACCATCAGCGACGTCAGCCTCCGGGCCGCCGACCTGGCGGCTCGGGCGAACGCACCCCGGCCCGCCGCTCCTGCGGGCACTGTTCCCAATAACCCACAGCCGCAGCGATAATCGCTTAATTCTGCAGACAGATTCCTTCGCGCATGATATCAGGGCGAGGTATCAAGCGGGGAATTAGCATGCGTTATCATCTTCTTGGCCTGGTCCTGCTCGCCGGGACGGCGGGTCCGGCCATCGGTCAGGGCCAGCCCTATTTCCAGCCCGACCTGCGTTCCGCGCAGGGCCCGGCCGGCTTTGGCGGCATCCCCGCGCCCAACGCGGTAGCCAACCTTATCGCCCGCCTGGACGCTCTGGAGCGGCAGATCGCGACCCTGACTGGTCAGAAT
>DASYWC010000234.1:0-8433 GCA_035936615.1 Allosphingosinicella sp.
GATCAGCGGAAGCCAGCCTGCGGCTTTTCATGTGAGCGGCGGCGATTGATCGACCCAGTCGATCGAAACAGCTCGACTAATCGAGCGGATTTGTCTGCGACCGTAAACTTTGTAAACTTCCAGCCGAGCCGCCCGAAGGCAGCGCAGCGGTTGCTAAGCAACCGCCAGCAGTCGCAGGAGTCGGCGCAGGCCGGCCGACGGGGCGGCTGGTCAGCCCAGCCGAACCCGATCGACGGCGGTCAGGCCGCCCTGACCGCCAAGCCTGTCCTGAGCCTGTCGAAGGGCCGCCTCGGCCTCGGCCCTTCGTCCTCCTCCTCCGGGCCCCCACGAAAGTACCACTTTCGTGGGAGTGGAATTACCCCGCCTTCACCGCAAGCGCCGCGGCGACAACCGCGCCCAGAAGCCCCGCGAACTGCAGCATCCCCCACGGGACCCAACCCACCCGGTCAAGCTCCCGCCGCCGCTCCCGGCGCCAGTCGGCGGCTGCGGACACGGCCGCAAGCACCGCCGCCGCTCCGGCCAGCATCCACAGTTCGTCTTGCGTCACCCTTGCCCCTGCGTCATGAACCGATCCAGACGAAGCCCATACAGGGGCCCCCGCAAAGTACCACTTTGTGGGGATATATTTGGGAGAAGATGACCATGCGCCAGCCATTCCTCAAAGCCGCGATTCTAGCAGCGTCGGTGCTCCCACTCGCCTCCTGCGCAACTGTCGCCAATGACGCGGAAGCGATGAGAGTCGCCGATGCGCTTGAAGCACAGGCAGACAAGCTCGCGGCGCTGGGCAATCAGGCTGAGCTCGCGGCGGCCGTCGCGAGCCCGCTCCGGACCCCTGCTAACGTCGCCCGCGACCAGTACCGCCATCCCGTCGAGACCCTCTCCTTCTTCGGCGTGAAGCCCACCGACACGGTGGTCGAGATCTGGCCCGGCGGCGGCTGGTACACGGAGATCCTGGCGCCCTACCTGGCTCCGGCCGGCGCCTATTACGCGGCCGCTGCCGGTAACGGGCTCAACGGCGTTCGCAAGATGATGGAGACCAATCCCGCCGCTTACGGCAAGGCGCGGCTCGCCACTTTCCCGGTCCGGGCGGCCGGCGAGGCCAGGGTTCCGGACGGGAGCGCGGACGTGGTCCTCACCTTCCGCAACGTCCACAACTGGATGATGGGCGACAAGCCCTTCGCGGATGACGCGTTCCGGCAGATGTACGCGATGCTGAAGCCGGGCGGGACCTTGGGGGTGGTCGAACACCGCCTGCCCGAAGACGCGAGCGCCGATCGCGAGCGGACCAGCGGCTACGTCAAGGTCTCCACCGTTCGCCGGCTCGCCGAGCAGGCGGGCTTCCGACTCGTCGCCTCGTCGGAGATCAACGCCAACCCGCGCGACACCAAGGACTATGCCGACGGAGTCTGGACCCTTCCGCCCGCGCTCCGAAAGAAGGAGGTCGACCGCGACCGCTACCTCGCGATCGGCGAAAGCGACCGCATGACCCTCAAGTTCGTGAAGCCTCGGTAGTGGCTATATGCCCCCTCTCCCATAGGGAGAGGGCTTTAGAGGGCTCTTGCGGCGCTACCCGCCCAGCTTGTCGAGCTTCTCCTGGAGCGCCGCGAGCTGGGCCTTTACCTCCGCAAGCTCGTCGCTGCCGGAGTCCTGCTTCTCCTCGCCCTTGGCCGGCTGCACTCCGCGGGCCGCGGCAGTCATCATCTCCATGTTGCGCCGGGCCATCTCGGCCAACGGCCCGCTTGTGAAGGCGCCCGCCATCGCGTCGCGGAACTGGGACTGGTTGCGCTGGAAGGCTTCCAATGAGGCTTCGAGGTACTGCGGGACCAGCGACTGCATGGAATCGCCGTACATGCCGATCAGCTGGCGAAGGAAGTTCACTGGAAGCATCGATTGCCCGCCGCTCGCTTCCTCCTCCATGATGATCTGGGTCAGCACTCCGTGGGTGATGTCCTCGCCCGACTTGGCGTCGACCACTTTGAACTCGCGCTTCTGCCGGACCATCTCCGCCAGGTGCTCCAGGGTGATGTAGGTGGAGCTTTCAGTGTTATAGAGTCGGCGATTGGCGTACTTCTTGATGATCACCACATCATCCTTGCGCCGCGCAGCCATTCGAGGAATCCTTTGGAAACTGACGATTCCGCACTAGCACCAAAGCTTGCCGCGCCGCAACACAGGCCCCGTCCGCTGCCGCTGTTCCTGGACATGCTGCGCCGCGAGACGGCGGGGGAGCCGGAGCGCATGGCCGGGGCGCTGCAGGGGCTTCGGGCGTATCAGGAGGCGCCGAGGAGGCCCCCGCCGGAGCCGATGCCGGTGCTGGTGGAGCTGCTTGGAGCCAAGCTTCGCGACTATGGCGGACAAGGGCGTCCGGTTCTGTTCGTGCCGTCCCTGATCAATCCGCCCAACATCCTGGACCTGACGGAGCAGAGGTCGCTCCTGCGCTGGCTCAGCGCCCGCGGCCACCGGGTGCTGCTTCTCGACTGGGGCCTGGACAGCAGGGCTCGGAGCCAGCTCACGATCGCCGACCACCTCGAGCGGATCCTCGCGCCGATGATCGGCACGCTTGAGGAGCCTCCGGCGCTGGTCGGCTATTGCCTTGGGGGGACGATGGCCGTCGGAGCGGCGGCGGTCACTCCGGTTCGAAGCGTCGCCACCGTCGCCGCCCCCTGGCACTTCGGCGGCTTTCCCGACAAGGCGCGGGCGATGCTGGCCAAGCTTTGGGAGGAAGCACGGCCGGCGACAAAGGCGCTGGGGGTGCTTCCGATGGAGGTGCTTCAAAGCGCATTCTGGAGCCTCGACCCCAACCGAACAGTGTCCAAGTTCGAAGCCTTCGCCGCAATGCCTGCCGGGAGCAATGAAGCGCAGGCGTTCGTCACCCTGGAAGATTGGGCGAACGACGGCCCGCCCGTCAGCGAGGCGGCCGCGCGGGAGTTGTTCGAGAGCTTCTTCCACGAGGACCTGACGGGGACTGGACGCTGGAAAATATCGGACCAGGCGGTAGAGCTGGCCGCCCTGCCCTTCCCGCTGTTCAACATCGTCTCGACGGCCGACCGCATCGTGCCGGCCGCATCCGCGCCTTGCGGCGGCGACAGGCTGGAGCTGCGACAGGGGCATGTGGGGATGGTGGTAGGAAGCCGGGCGCGGGAGGCGCTTTGGGAGCCGCTGGATGGCTGGCTCAGTCGCTAGCACCGCCGTCTTAGCCATGGGGCTGCCCCCGCCCCGCGCAATGAATGTGGCATTAATGCTACAGCTGATGCTTCTCGTAAGTGAATGAGAGTTAATGACGTTTCCTTTTTCGCTGGGATGCGCGAGAAGCGCTGCCGGGTATCAATGATCAACATTTTCTTGAGAGGGATTCGTTCTATGCGCCTGTCACAAACCTCTAGGTTTTTGGCCTTTTCGTCCTCTGCCCTGGCGATGACGCTGGCCCTGGGTGCTCCCGCCTATGGTCAGGCCACTCGGCCCGTCACCGAGGACGAGGCTCAAGCCTGCCTTAAGCTGCCGACCCCGGCGGAGCGCCAGGCATGTATCCAGGCGCAGGCCCGGCCGGAGGGGATTCCCGAGGAGGCAGGCGATCCTGCAACCCAGCGGCCCGGCGAAAACCTGGAGCGACAGGCCGAGACGGATCAGATCGTCGTCACCGGCTCGCGTATCCGCAGGAACGCGTTCACCAGCCCCGATCCGCTCACGGTTATCGATCCGGAGCTGGAGCAGAAGGGCGGCAGGAACGACACCGCCGAGATTTTGCAGAGCTCACCCGTCGCGTCCGGCTCGTTCCAGATCACGCCGCTGATCTCCGCCGGCGGCTTCGTGACCAATGGCGGCGTCGGGGCGCAGACCATCTCGCTGCGCGGCCTCGGCGCTTCGCGCACTTTGACTCTGGTCAACGGCCGGCGGGCCGGCCCGGCCGGTACCCGCGGTGCGATCGCCGGCTTCGACCTCAACGTGATCCCCTCCGCGGCCATCCAGTCGGTCGACATTGTGAAGACCGGCGCGTCGTCGATTTACGGATCGGATGCTATCGCCGGTGTCGTCAACCTGCTGACCCGCAAGTCGACAGACGGACTCGACATTCGCGGCTTTTCTACTGTCCCTCTGGAAGGCGGAGCCGAAAATTACAGCCTGAGCGGCGCCTACGGCAAGGAATTCAGCCGCGGCAACTTCATCATCGGAGTCGACTACACCCACCGCAACGAGCTGGAGCGCGGCGACAGGGATTATCTTCTCTGCCCGGAGGAGTTCATCACGTTCCGCGACGGTACGCGGGCCGACATTATCGACCCCCGCACCGGCCAGCCGCGCTGCAACGCATCGTTCTCTAACTCGCTTGCGATCAGCGCCGTGCCATTTCCTGGCCAGCCCGGTGTGACTTTCTCCACCGTCGTCTTCGGCGGCGGAAGGGAGCAGTTCCTGCCGGGCCTCCCCACCACCGGGGCAACCAGGTTTCCGAGCGGCTTTTTCGGGTTGCCGAACTGCCAGACACTGGCGGCGATTGCGCGGGACCCGGCGTTCTGCCGGCTTGGGGCCGGGCTTGCCGATCCGATCAATCCGCTGATTTTCGGATCTACGGTACAACCGAAGCTCGACCGCTACACCGCCTTCGGGAATGGCAGTTTCGAGCTGGCCGACAATATCGAGCTGATCGGCGAGTTTCTGTTCAACAGACGCGAGACGGAGAGCCAAGGCTTCCGCCAATTGTTCTTCACGCAATTCTCGGGCTCGGGTTCGACCAGCCGCAGGCCCGGCCTTGTATGTAGCCCGGCGCTGCGGGCGACGAACCCGAACTGCGACCCCACCAGCCCCGGCGATCCTCTGAACGCCGGTTTCGTCGGCAACTTCTTCATCACGCCAGTCGTCGGTGTTCCGAGCGACAACTCGACCAAGGTCGATTATTATCGTGGTGTGGCCGGGCTGAGGTCGAACAACTTCTTCGGGCTCCTGAACAACTGGAACTTCGACAGTTACGTCCAGTACAGCCTCTCCGACGGAGACTACACCAACGGCCGCATCTTCCAGGACGCGGTTGACCTTTTGGAATTCCGCTCGCGAGCCTGCCAGCCAGGCCAGGTGACCAGCATCCGCGGCGTGCCGTGCCAGAACATCAACTTCACCGATCCGCGAGTAATCGCCGGCAACTTCACCGACGCAGAGAACGAATTCCTTTTCGGCGAGGAAACCGGCAACACGGAATATACTACGCTCACCGCGGAGGCGAGCGTCTCCGGCAACCTGTTCACTCTTCCGGCGGGCGACGTCGGAGTGGCGGTCGGCGTGCAATTTCGTCGGGAGGAGATCGACGATCAGCCGGGCGAGATCACCCGAGCGGGTAACGTCTTCGGGCAGTCGGTATCCGGTCGAACCGCCGGCCACTCGACCAGCAAAGAGGCGTTCGCTGAAATCGAGATCCCGATCCTGCGCGACCAGCCGTTCTTCCGCAACTTGACGTTGAACGCCGCCGGTCGCGTCGTGAACAGCTTCGCCGAACGCCGCGAGGACAAGAAGAGCGATCGCGACAATGGCAACTTCACCTACAAGCTGGGGTTAAACTGGGCGGTGAACGAGTGGCTGCGCCTCCGCGGCACCTATGGCACCTCCTTCCGCTCCCCGGCGCTGTTCGAGCAGTTCCTTGCCGCGGAGACCAGCTTCCCAAGCCAAGCTATCGATCCGTGCATCCAGTTCGGTGACAAATTGCAACAGGGCAGCATCACCCAGAGGGTTTTCGATCGGTGCCTCGCTTTGGGGCTTGACCCGAACAGGGGCCTCGGCGGGACCAGCTCCGCACTGTCCTCCAGAGAAGGCGGAATCGGCCTCCTTGAGCCGGAAACGTCAACGGCAAAGACCTTCGGCGTCATCTTCAATCCGACCAGAGGTCCGTGGGAGGGCTCCCGCTTCAGCGTCGCCGTCGATTATTTCGACATCGAGGTGGAGGGCCAGGTGACGACTCTCGGACCGGCGAATATCGTTTCGACATGCTTCAATGCGGACGATTTCCCCAACGCGCGCGAGTGCTCGCTGTTCGTACGCGATCTCGATCCCAATTCGCCGCGCTTCGGCCAGATCCTCACGGTCCAGAATCCGTTCCTGAATATCAACAGCCAGCGGAACCGGGGCGTCGACCTGACCGCCCGCTTCACCCAGGACTTGGGCCGCCACGGCACTCTGTCGATGCTGGGGCAGGCGACAATCCAGATCGAGGATGAGTTCGAGCTGTTTGAAGGGCAGATATCGGACAACAATGGTGAGATCGGCGATCCGATATTCGTCGGCGATGTAAAGACCACCTATACAACTGGCCCGTGGTCCTTCTTCTACGGCGTGCAGGTGGTCGGCAAGCAGTCTGAGGAGGACGATCTGCGCTTTGCCCGAGGTGGTGACATCTGCACTCCCAGCGCGCTTCGCGGGGGCGATGTTTGCCCGGTGTTCGAGTTGAAACGGCAGTTCTACCACAGCGCCTCGATCACGCGGGACCTCAACAAGCGCTTCAGCATGACGTTCGGCCTCAACAACATCTTCGACAATGAACCGCCACGGGGCTCCGCGGCATTCTCGACGTTCGGAGTCACTGGCCAGACTCCGACATTCGCCACCCAGTACGACCTCGTTGGGCGGCGCGCCTTCGTCAGCTTCCGCGCCAAGATGTAGTTGTCGCTTTGCCGGCCGGGGCTCTCCCCGGCCGGCATTTGCACCAGAGACTCAGGAAAGGTTTTATACATGAGGAAATTGGCGATAATTCTTCCGCTGCTGGCCGGCTTCGCCGCTGCTCCGGCTCACGCTCAGAATCTCGGTCTCACCGGCCGTGCCGAGGTTCGCGGCGGATACGACGAAGTTCGTGCAGACATCAGGTTCCAGAACAGCCTCCTCGCGGACGACTTCGGAGTCGGCGATGTGATGTTCGGCGCAGAAGCGGGAGCGGACGCGAGAATCTCCCAGGGCGTTCAGGTCGGCGTCTATGGTGGTGTCGACTTCTCCCAGGTTGATGGCTGCGAGGAGAATCCGTTCGTCAACCGCGTTAGGGAGAGGGACCGCCAGGACAGAGTTTGTGTCGATGCGGGCCGCAACATTTACGCCGGGGCTCGTGTGGGCGTTCCGATGGGCAATGGTGGCCTGATCTACGGAAAGGGCGGCTTTTCCGAGGGCCGGTTCTCGGGCAGCTACACGGTCACTAGAGTACCACAGAATTCCGGGCAGCGGGTCGGTGAGTTTTTCTCCGGCCGCGACACAGTCAGTGGCTACCACTTCGGCGGCGGGTTTGAGCTGGGCATCAGCTCGAACTTCTATGTCAAAGGCGAGTACGTCCAGCACCGGTACAAGGACGCGTTCCGCAACCTGCTGAACAGGGACACGACCAACCCCAACCCGCTCAGCCGAACCGACGAGTTCGATCCGCACCGGCACCAGATCTTGTTGGGTTTCGGCATCCGCGGCTAAACTCGCCCGGACACCAACTCTCCGTCGCTGGAGAGGCTACTTCAAGGGCCGCTCTCTCACCGAGAGCGGCCCTTTCGCTTGAGCACCGCTCCGCAGAGGAGTTTAGCCCCGCAGGATCGGTGCTCACGGAGGGGCCGCTGTGCACCTCCTGGCCGCGCTCAAGCAGCTAAGCCCCGTCTGCGGTGATGTCGCGACCCTTTTGGTCTCCCTCACGCCTCCACCGTCTCGGATCTCCAGTTCTCATCCTCATAGGTATAGCGGATGTGATTTCCGCGCCTGAAGCCGCTTCCGTCCCACGCGATCACCTGAAGCTCGATCTGGTTGTTGCGGTGGGCGTGTATCCAGTTGAAGCTTTGGAGCTCGTTGTTGCGCAGCCGGGTCGAAGTCGCCGTGCCCGCCTGAATGACAAGTGCGGGTCCCGCATTCTCCACCATCCTTCGAGCCGCCTCCGAATAGGTCCTGTGGAAGTGGCCGGCCAGGGCGATGTGGACTCCCGCCTTGCACATAGCGGTGACCGCATCCTGGTGCCGCCCCGCCGCCTCCTTGAGTTCCCCGCCCTCGCCGATCGGGAGTGCAAAGAGCGGATGATGGGTGACCAGGATTCGAGTCTTCTGCTCGGGCACGCTGGCGAAGCGTTCCCCGATCATCTTCATCTGTTCGCGGTTGATCCGTCCGTCCTTGAAGGTGAGCGAGCGCGCCGTGTTGATCCCGAGCACCGCCACGTCGTCATTCTCGAACCAGGGGCAAAGGTTGCTGTCGATATAGCGCTTGTAACGGTCGAGCGGCGCCAGGAAGCGCCTCGCAATGTCGTAAAGCGGCACGTCGTGATTGCCGGGCACCACAAGCACCTTGAAGCCTGCGGCCCTTAGCCGGTTCAGATAGGCGGACGCCTCCTTGAACTGCTGCACTCGGGCACGCTGCGTGAAGTCGCCGCTGATGATGACGAGGTCGGGCTGGTGCTCCTGCAGCCAAGCTTCTGTGGCCCGGACGATCTTGGGATCGTTCGCG
>DASYWC010000235.1:0-3862 GCA_035936615.1 Allosphingosinicella sp.
GTCCAGGGGTGGCAAAACCCGTCCAACTTAGCCTCTATTGTTCCACTTTTTTCGCACCTAGGGCTGCCCCATTCATTCCGTCATTACGAAATCAATGACGGTAGAGGCGATCGTGCAGTATCAAGTTGAGCTTAGCTGGCATCCTGATGCCCTGGTGCCGCTATCGGTGGCCCGACAGCTCTGCGGCAACATCAGCCGGGCACATGCATATCGCCTGATTCGCGCCGGCAAATTTCCTGCTCCCGTCAAAATCTCGGCAGCGCGCGTAGGCTACAGGTGTGGAGATATAGCCGTCTTCCTAAAGGACCCGACCTCATATCGGAGTGGCTCATGAGCCGGTCTCCGGAAGCACCGCGGCGCCTAACGTACCACGCCCGCGCGCCCTGACGCTCCTTGGAGACGCGGAAGCGCCCCAGTTCCACGATGCGCCTGACTTCGTACGGAGGCAGGCGTCTGCCAGCTTACTCGCCGGCTCCTGTGTGCCGGCGAACAGGAGAAACCTATGTCAGCGACCAAGGACGCTATTTGCGAAGAGCATTACCTGATGGACATCCAGAGCGTCATGGATGTGGTCGGCCTGCCTGAAGATATCATCGAAGCATTCATCGCTAGGGGATGTTTTCCGGCTCCGCGGCACGAAAAGCTTTGGTTTGGTCCCGAAGTGTTCGAGTGGCTGAACAACAGCGACGGTCCATCGGAATACGAGGACGAACTCGACGATCAAGGCACTTCGATGCCCAAGGGCTGCAACACCGTGGGCGAGCTTCCAGAAGATCCCGCTTCTGAGCCCCTGCAGAGGCCACTGACAGCGCAGCGTCTTGCTGGCCTCTGCGCATTCTCCCCGGATGAAGACCATGTCGAACCAGTCGAAGAACAAAGATGCAGGTGACCGGCCCCAGACGGTTGGAGAGCGCGTCCAGCGTGGCCGGGAAACTGGGTCTCACGCCAACGGCGCAATCGTGCCGTTCGAAGGGCGCAATGTCGGTCCCGAGATTCTTGATCAACTTCGGGGCAAAGAGTTGGGCAGAGTACAGCGGCTCTTGGCTGCTGGGTACCGGGCCACGGTGTTTCCTTACCGCGACGAGGACGGCGCCATTCTCCAGCTAGTGCTGCGGTTCGACCATCCGACGGCTCCGAAGGAAATCAGGCCCCTTCGCTACCTGGGTCGGGACAAGTACGGCGTGCCGCTCTTCTGGATGACTGCAATTGAGGCGCCCCGTCCCCTCTACGGCCTGCACGAGCTGGCGCAGCGGCCAGAGGCACAGGTGCTTGCAGTGGAGGGAGAGGCCACCGCAGAGGCGGCGCGTCTTCTCTTTCCTGAGATGGTGCCGGTCACATGGATGTCCGGGGCAGGCGGTGTGGCCCACACGGAGATGGAACCGCTAGCTGGCCGAAACATCATCATCTGGCCCGACAACGACATTGCCGGCAGGAGGGCGGGGCGCACCTTCGCGTCGCTGGCTTTGAAAGCGGGCGCAGCGTCAGTCGGCATGGTGGACGTGCCGCGCGAGTTCGGCGAAAATTGGGACGTCGCCGACGAGGTGCCGGAGGAGCTCCGGGAAGCCTACCCGCTTCGCCATCTGCTCGAAACCGCACGCCAGCTGACGGCGGCGGATCTTGAGAAGACAGGCTCCCACGGCCGAAGTGCGGCCGAGCGTGGTCGCCTGCTAGGGCACAAGCCGGGTCACTCGGAAGTGGACAAGCAAGCAGTCGCCGACGCGCTGCACGAGCTCGACCCAAGTATGAGCCGCCTGGAATGGATAAAGATCGCCCGCTGTCTTTATCTCGCCTTCGGTTCGGAGGGGCTGCCGATGTTCGACGCGTGGTCCAAGGGTAGCGAGGAGAAGTATAAAGAAGGCGAGCCCGCGGCCCTGTGGAGTGGCTTTGAAGCGGAGAAAAGCGCTTTTCGCGCTAAGTCGCTGGCATGGCTGATGCGGCAGGCGCGGGACTCTCCACGGGAGGAGGGCCAGAACTTTGAGGTCGACAAGGAGGCCTTTGTCCGCGCCAGTATAGAGGAAGTGAACGAAGACCATGCCGTGGTGACGCGTGGTGCGAAGACCGTTGTCATCTGGGAGCGGTACGATCCCCGGTTTGAGCGTTACACGCTGACGTTCCTCAAGAAGTCGGACTTCACCGAAAAGCTGATCTGGAAGATTCCCCTTCCACCACAAGAGGGCGATACACCCAGGAAGAGGAGCATGCCTCTGGGGAAGCTCTGGTTTGAGTCGGGTCTGCGGCGCCAGTACGAGGCCATCTACTTTGCCCCCGGGCAGAGTGTCGGCTCCCGCGCGCTGAACACGTGGCGAGGATTCGCGGTGGAGCCGATCGACAACCCAGATGGCTGGTCTCGGCTCAAGGCCCACCTGTTGAACAACGTCGCCCAGGGTGACGGGGGCGGATACGAGTACATCCTGAACTGGCTGGCGTTTGGCGTGCAGCGGCTGGGCAAGCGCACCGGTACGGCGCTCGTCCTGCAGGGCGCCAAGGGGGCGGGCAAGAGCATCCTCATCGTGCTCTACGGCCACTTGTTCGGCAGTCACACTTGGGTCACCGCCATCAGTGAAGACATCGTTGGCCGATTCAACGCCCACCTGGAGACCACCCTGCTACTGGGGGTGGAGGAGGCGTTCGCGCCGCAGAACCGAGCGGCGGACGGCACTCTCAAGGACCTCATCACCACCGACACCCTACGAGTGGAGGACAAGTTCTTCAGCGCATGGACCGCCCCGAATCACCTGCGGATCATCATGACCTCTAACAACGACCAGGTGGTTCGCGCTGATGGCTTCGACCGCCGCTATGCCGTCTTCGAGGTGCTGAGCCCGCACCAGAACGATCCGGATGCCCGCCGCAGGTACTTCGGCGAGATGGTCGAGCAGATGGAGACCGGCGGCTACGAAGCGATGCTGGGGGAGCTGCTGAGCCGCGACATCTCCGACTGGAACCCCGAGGCCATCCCCGAGACGGAGGCGCTCAAGCGCCAGAAGCTGCTGAACCTGTCCAACGATCCTGTCGCGGCTTGGTACCACTCACGCTTAGAGGATGGGGTCAACGTATTGTCAGGTGAAGCCCAAACGAACCTTTACCCCTGGAGTGAAACGGGCGTGATTTGGGTGCCGGTGAGGGACGTGCGCGCCGACTACAGTGCCTACGCAAAGCGGCACGGCCACCGAGGGGACGACCAGCGCCTCCAGAACAAGCTCGCGCGCTACATGGCACCTGGCTTCGCCGGCAAACCGAAGCAGCAGGGCGAGGTGAACGGCGGGGAACAGGTGAGGTGTTACCCATTCCCGCCCATTGGAGAAGCGCGCAAGCTGTTTGCAGAGAAGACTGGGTTCACTTTTGACTAGTGCCGCGGGGGTCAGAAGCTGCGTCGAATAACGTTATTACGTTAGAGTAGGCTGTTTATTTTATACGCGTAAAAGTGCTGGGTGGTATGTTTGTAAGCTGCGGGTTTTGCACCCCTTCTAACGTAATAACGTTATTGCCTGAGGGGTCGTGGCCACCGGCTCACTGGTGTGTGTGTCCATGCATGAAGTGCGGCGGCAGCGCCTATTTCTGCGATGAGCAACCGGCCGCGGCGGGTCGGATTTACCCGCTTAAGGCGACAACCGGATGAATTTTCGACTCCGAGCAGAGCGTTTGCGGGCGGTGGACACGAGGCCGCCTGCGGCTTTCTCGTATGTCCTGAAACTACGCAGCTTGCGGCCGCGGCCTGAATGTCTGCTTTGGGTGGAAAGCGGACATTCCTGACGACGTCGTTCCGCGCTCTCCGACGAATCTGCGTAGCCACTAAATGCCGTAGCGCATTAGCCCCTCGGCGATGCGGCGGCGCGTGCTCACGTCGTGGAACGGGAAGGAC
>DASYWC010000236.1:0-5851 GCA_035936615.1 Allosphingosinicella sp.
CATGAACGATTACTCAGCCTCACCGACGCGCCCAGCCACGGGCCGTTCTCGAATGTCACTTCTCATCCTTCCACTGATCGCGTTCCTGCTCGGCCTGACCGCCATGGGCTGGCTTCTCGCCAATTGGGGGGCGGCCGCCCGCTACCTTGGGATCGCGCCTCCCCCTCCACCGGCACAGCGCGTCCTCCCGCCGATGCCCGCCCCTCAGCCTGTGCAGGCGAAAGCGCCGAAAACAGCCGAGAGGCCGCAGACCCTGCTGCTCGATCCGGAGATGCAGCGGCGGGTGACTCAGCTCGAACAACGGATCGCGGAGATCGACAGCCAGTCGCGCGCCGCCGTCGGCAACGCCGACCGAGCCGAGGGGCTGCTGGTAGCCTTTGCCGCCCGTCGGGCGCTCGATCGGGGAGTGGCTCTTGGCTATCTGGAGGGGCTGCTTCGCCAGCGCTTCGGCGAGACCCAGCGGCAGGCCGTGGCGACGATCATCACCGCGTCCAGGCAGCCGGTCACGCTGGAGGAGCTGCAGGACGGCTTGAAGGAGGTCGGGCCCAAGCTCACCGGCGGCGGTCCTGACCAGGATTGGTGGAGCGCCTTGAAATCAGAGTTGTCGGGCCTCGTCACGGTACGAAAGGCGGGGACCCCATCGACGTTGCCCGACGAGCGGCTCAACCGCGCCACCAGGCGGCTGGAGGCAGGCCAGGTGGACGTCGCGCTTGCCGAGGTTCTGCGCATGCCGGGGCGGGAGAACGCCGAGGAATGGATCGCAAAGGCGCGCCAATATGTGGCAGCGCGCCGGGCACTGGACGCGATCGAGACTGCGGCCCTCCTCGAACCGCGCAATCAGCCGCAGCCGGGCATGACCGCGGCTGCAGCCGCCCTGCCGCGCCCCGCGGCCTTGGCTACGAAGCCTTAACCCGGCTCTCGCTCAACGCAGCTCCAGCGCCGCCGTGCGCAGCCGAGCCAGCTGACCTGGGTCCCGATTGTAGACATCCTTGCGGAATGCGACTCCGGGGCCGTCGGGGGCTGCGGTCAGATAGGTGATGTAGACCGGCACCGGCTCGGGCATGTCCACCCTCTGCTCGGGCTTCTTCCCCTTGGCCGCGATGGGCTTTCCGAACAGCCACCTCGCCAGGCGCTGGGCGTCCTCGACTCGAACGCAGCCCGCGCTCCGGCCCCTGTCGGCTTCCGCGAACAGCTCCTTGTCGGGAGTGTCGTGGAGGTAGACGCCCTGCTCGTTGGGGAACATGAATTTCATCTTCCCCATGGCATTGTCGTTGCCCGGGCGCTGACGGACTGGAACCTCGACCGTGCCCGCGGCCACGGCCTTCCAGTCGATTTTCGCGGCGCTGACGATGGTGGCGTCGTCGGACCAGTCGGACAGCACATCGTACCGCTTGGCCTTCAGGTAGCCGAGGCCCTGAGAGACCACGTTAGGAGCGATACGATCGCGGACCAGATCGGGCGGAATGTTCCAGTAAGGGTTCACCATCGCGTAGCGGATGAGGCCGGCCATCATCGGGGTCTGAAGGTCGGGCTTTCCGACCACTACCTTCATCGTGTCGCGCACCTGGCCGTTTTCGTACAGATAGAGCTTGGCCGCAGCTGCATCGACCAGGATGTGCCGCCCCGCCACTCGCGGAGGGAGCGCGCGCGCCCTGTCCATGTTCAAACGAAGGAGCTGGTCCTGCGCCCCGTTTAAGCGCCCAGCGCGATGAGCCGCTGCGAAGGTGCTTCGAAGCTCGCCGTAGACCGGGTGCATCCAGCCGATATTTCGAAGGTAAAGCTCCATCGAGGGAGCGGACGCCGCGGCAGTCAGGATTGCCCTCGCCGAGGGAGTCGTCGGGGCGAGCTGGCGATCGACGTAGATCATGCCGACGTCCCGCGGTCGGCTGACGTCCCGGACATAGGCGGCGAACGCCTGTGAGAGGAGCATCTCCACGCTCGCAAGCGCCTTGGGGGACCCGTCGCGCCCCTTCTTCAGAGCTGTAGCCAGCGCTTTCGTCCGGTAGCTTCGTGGATTGAGGCCGTCGTAGGTCGCGGTATCGACGAGCCGAAGAAACTCATCGGCCTCGGGGCTGAGCGTGGAGCCGCGAATCCACAGCGGCCGGTAGGAGCGCGATTCGTAGAAGGCGCGGATGTCCTGGCTGGCCTTGCCATCCTTCAGCGCAGCCTGGACCGAGGCCGGCGTGATCTGAGCAGAGGCGGCCGCAGGCACCAGCGCGAGCGCCGCGACCGCAGCGAGGCCGGTACGGAGAAATGAAAGGCGCGCCGGCCGATGGGATCGGCCGGCGCTAAAGTTGGCAGTAGTACGCATATACTTTTGTTCCTTGGATCAGCCTCGTTCGCCCGAGCGACGCGCCGGCTGATATACAGGAGGCTGATAAACAGGAGCTTGATAGACCGGCTGCACCGGCGCGCCTTCATAGTACCTGCCTTCGCGGACATATCCGTCCACACAGCCGTCATTGTTGCGGTCGGCCCAGACAGCGCCGGCCAACCCGCCGACCACTGCGCCGATAGCAGCGCCCTGTAGGGGGTTGATGCCGCCGACGACCGCTCCGACGCCAGCACCGCCAGCAGCGCCGACTGCGGCTCCGGTGGCGGCCCCGCCAAGGGTGGTTGGGCAGGACCTGGCGGCGGCAGCGCTGTAGCCCGCCGGGGCGCCCTCGTAATAGCGGCCTTCACGGACGTAGCCGTCGGCGAAGCCGTCGTTGTTCCGGTCGGCCCAGACCGCTCCCGCCAGCCCGCCCACGGCAGCGCCGATTGCAGCGCCTTCGATCGGGCTGAGACCGCCGACGACGGCGCCGAGCCCGGCACCGGCAGCGGCACCGACGGCGGCCCCGGTTCCGGCGCTCCGAAGCGTCGGATCGTCAAAAGAGCGGGTGGCGCAGGCGCCGAGCGACAGCGAGCCGGCCATCAGGACGGCGATTACGGATTTCTTCATCTTCTTCTCCCTGTGTGTGCGAACCGGGTAAGGTTTTTACCCGCACGCAAATTACCCGCGCGCGGACGGGGTGGCTCGCAGTCACCTGCCAACCAACGGTGGTTCTTCGGAAACGTTCCGAGCGGGAAATGCTGCCTACCGGCTTTTCTCGGCTGGGCGCGCGCAGGGAACGGCCCAGCGGTATAACGGTTATCCCGCCAGGCTCTCTTGCAAGTGCACCGGCGCCGGCTGCGCCAGGCGCGCATTTGGAGAGTCTCTTATTTCCAGCTCCCTGGAGCGTCGGGCGGAGGCATGGATTTGGGCACTGAGACAGCGGCAACCGGAAAGCTGGCCGGACGGCGGGTTCTGGTGGTCGAGGATTCGCCGCTCATCGCCACCGTCCTGGAAGACATGCTGCAGGATCTCGGCTGCACGGTCGTCGGCCCGATCGGCAACATGGCCTTCGCAGTGGACCTCGCCAAGACGGAAGCGATGGACGCGGCGATCATCGACCTCAACATCCGCGGCGGCAAGGTTTATCCCGTGGCCGAGGTACTGCGCGACCGTAACATCCCGTTTCTGCTCGCCAGCGGCTACGCCGACTGGACCCTGCGTGAGGATTTCAAGGACCGCCCGAGGCTGACCAAGCCCTATTCTGCGGAGCTGGTCGAGCAGAAGCTGCTCAAGCTGCTGGAGCTGGAGTAGCCGGCTGCGCGGCAGGTCACTCTCGATCGGTGGGCCGTGATTCTGGAGCGGGCGAAGGGATTCGAACCCTCGACCCCAACCTTGGCAACTAACCTTCAAGCAGTCTCATAGACGCTCATGCGGTCTTCGCGCACTTGCAAAACAATAGTGTTGAGTCTCTTGAGGCGTCACTTCAGATTACCAAATCTCGTGCTTCTGTTACCCCGCATGTTACCCTTCATCATCATGAGGTTGTGTTCGAAAATAAATCCCCGAAATACCATGAGCCTTCATGCGACATCATGATACTTTGTTAGACCGCGAATCTAGGGAGGATCAACTTTCCGCGTTATTGCAACTGACTTCCTGACCGCGGTACGGCGCAGCTTCATACCCACAAGCTGCATCGGAACAATGTCAAAGCAACGCTTCACAGATCGCTGGCTCCAGTCACCTTCTCTGACCCCGCAGGAGGGCAGAGCTGAGTACGTGGATGGCCTTTGTTCCGGTCTGCACCTCAGGGTCACCGTACACGGCACTCGCACGTTCTCGGCGATGTACCGGGTGAACGGCCGCCTGATGCGGCAGACGATCGGGCGATATCCTAGGGTCACGCTCAGCAACGCGCGGGAAGCGGCGTTAGCGATGATGCGAACTGCGCAAGAAGGAGCCGATGCGCGGGAGAGGAAGGCTCGTGCCCCGTCCACGACCACTTATGGCGAACTCGTCGAGGCATACACCGAGAAGCACCTGAAGGTGAACGCACGGTCGTGGCGCAACATACACCGCGGCCTCACGGGTCGCGTCATGGCGCCCTTCATAAACCGCCCGGTGGCAAGCATGACTCGCCGCGAAATTCGACCTGCTGGACGCCATGGTGGCGGCTGGAACCCCGCAGGCCGCCGTCAACCACCTGCGCTATCTAAAGATGCTGTTCAATTGGGCAGCGGGGAGGGACATGATTGTTAGTAGTCCCTGCCAAGGGGTTAAGCCTCCGGCCCGGACGGTCGAGCGCGACCGGGTGCTGAGCGACGCTGAGATAGCCGCCGTCTGGAAGGGGAGCTTTGAGCTGCCGACGCCGTTTGGCGAGATGTACAGGATATTCCTCCTCACCGGCCAGCGACGCAGCGAGGTTGCAACCATGCGGTGGAGCGAGGTGGCTGGAAACCTCTGGACCATTCCACGTGAGAAGGTGAAGAAGGACCGCTCGCATACCGTGCCGTTGTCAGCAACCGCCAGAGCCACACTCGCATCGTTGCGGTCGTTGCCCCGCTTTGCTGAAGATGGGTTCGTCTTCAGCACCACTGGGGGCACCTCGCCGAGCAGCAACTTTTGTAAGGTGAAGCGGCAGCTAGATGCTCTCTCCGGCGTCACCGGCTGGACCATCCACGACATTAGACGCACGGTGCGGAGCAAGCTGGCGGAGCTCGGCGTTCCGCGTGAGGTGGCGCGGAAGGTGCTGAACCACGAGGACGGCAAGGTGGATCGCATCTACAACCGGCACGAGTACCTGGCGGAGAAGAGGGAGGCACTGGAGAAGTGGGAGAGGATGTTGATTTCTTTGAGCAGCCGGCCTGGACCGTCGGCATCGCCCACAAACTTCGCGCGCTAAAGGATCCTCCCCGCGACGCTGACGCGTTAGCTACCCTCCTCGACCGCTACTGTGGCCACGCCCTGGAACTTGGTCTCCAGAATTTTGAAAAGAACTACGCGAGGGAGCGTGCAAAGACTGAGAAGCTCCTCCAAAGGATGCGAAAGGATGCCAATGAGCTAATCGCCGACGGCGGTGACTCAGTGTTTGCCTACTCCCTTACGATCGATGAGCTCTTGCCGGAGCACGCAGGCTTCGCTGAGCGCCAACGCCTGAAGAAGGACATTCTCGCTGCAGTCATGACATTGTGGGGGCTCCCAGTGCTTTCGAAGCCCGCAGGAAGGCCCCTGGCAGATCGTGTCGCGAGGCAGGTCATACGGGCGATTAGAGAGTACTGGGAAACCCACGAGGGGCCATTCTCGGGTGGACCTAAGCGAAACGCCGATCAGACTTGGGCTGAGAACGCCGTGGAGCGGGGCTCGCCCGCGACGAGGTTAGTGGGACAGGTGCTTGATATGCTAAATCTGCATCTGGACCCTGGTCCTTTGAATGAGCGGATGCGGTCAGTTCGGGACGAGCCGCGATGGTTCTAAGCTGAGACGACACAGCGCGCGGCCACCGCGTCCAGGGGTGGCAAAACCCGTCCAACTTAGCCT
>DASYWC010000237.1:0-12562 GCA_035936615.1 Allosphingosinicella sp.
CCTAGAGGTCGGGAAGGACCTGCGCGGCTTCGCCCCAGCCCTGGAGGGCGCGGCTTGAGGCGCGCTCTAGGAGCAGGTCGGCGTCGCGGACGGTAAAGCGGTTGCCGCCGGGCATGTCGTCCAGCTCGTCCCAGGTGATCGGGGCCGAGACCGGAGCTCCTTCGCGGGCTCGGGCGGAAAAGGGCATGATCGCGGTCGCTCCGCGCTGGTTCCGCAAGTAATCGAGGAAGATGCGGCCCTTGCGCTTGGCCTTCGCCATGTTGGCGGTGAAGCGGTCGGGCTCGGCCTGGGCGAGTGCGACCGCAAAACGCTGGGCGAAGTCCTTCACTTCCGGCCATTCCGCCTGCGGAGTGAGGGGCACGACGACATGAAGGCCCTTGCCTCCGGAGAGGAGCGGGAAGGTCTGGAGGCCCATGTCGGCCAGGTAGGATTTGAGATCCTTCGCGGTCCGCTTCACCTCGTCGAAGCCGAGGCCGACGTCGGGGTCGATGTCGAACACGAGACGATCGGGCTTCTCCACGTCATCGACCGAGGATCCCCAGCCGTGGAATTCGATCGTCCCCATCTGGACGCAGGCGAGGATGCCGGCATGATCCTCGACGTAGAGATAATCCTCCTTGCTTCCGTTCTTCTCGGTGATCGGAACCTTCAGGACATGTTCGCCGAAGCTTCCTGCGTCATGCTTCTGGAAAAAGCATTTCTTGCTGCGGCCCTGGGGGCAGCGGACCAGCGTCAGGGGCCGGTTGGCGGCCCAGGGCAGCATGAGGGGGGCGACTGCACGGTAATAGGCGGCGAGATCGCCCTTGGTGACCCCGGACTCCTCGTCGATGACGCGCTCGGGGTTGCTGATCTTGATCTTGTCGGTGGCGACCGCCGCTTTCGGGAGAGGCTGCGGCTTTTCCTCGACCACGTCCCTGGCGGGCTTGTCGCCGCGAAGGCCGAGGAAGCTGGCGTGCCGGACGACTCCGTCCGAGGTGAACTCGGCGAATGCGATCTCGGCGACGAGCTTCGGCTTCACCCAATGCGCGCCGCGCGCTTCGGCACGCGGTACCTCCACCGGAGCCTTGGCCGCTTCGATCTTCGTGAGCCGCTCGACCAGGTCGTGCATTACCGCCATCGAGAAGCCGGTGCCGACCTTGCCGGCGTAGCGCAGCTTTCCGCCTTCGTTCACCGCCAGCAGCAAGGCCCGCAGAGGGCGGCCCTTCTTGTCGCTTTGGCTCCAGCCGACGATGACGAATTCCTGGCGCAGAGTGCACTTGACCTTCAGCCAGGCCTTGGTTCGGGCGCTCCGGTACGGCGAGTGCGCCTTTTTCGAGATAATCCCTTCCTGGCCGGCTTCGCACATCGCCTCGAACAGCTTTTCGCCCGCGCCGACAATGTGGTCCGCGTAGAGAAGAAAAGGCGGCTGGACGTCGCCGAGCAGGGAGGCGAGCCGCGCCTTGCGCTCGATATTGGGGAGGCGGGCGACGTCCTCGCCTTCGATCTCCAGAGCATCGAACAGGAACAGGGTAAGGCCGCGGCCGCCTTCGCTGATCGCCTGCTGGAGGGCGGAGAAATTGGTTCGGCCCTGCTCGTCGGCCTTGACGATCTCCCCGTCGAGAAGCGCAGAGCCGACCTCCATCCGCCGAGCGGCTTCGACGATCTCGGGGAACTTGTCGGACCAGTCGAGGCCGGAGCGGGTGTACACCTTCGCCTCGCCCCCGCCGATCGCCAGCAGGCAGCGATAGCCGTCGAACTTCATCTCGTGGATCCAGCCGGAGCCGGAGGGGACGGAGTCGACGAGGGTGGCCTTCTGGGGCTCTCGGAATTTGGGGACTTTCGATCCTCCCCGGGACGGGGAGGGGGACCGCGCGCCCTTGGCGCGTGGTGGAGGGGGGGTGGAGCCTCGCACAGCCCCCCCTCCACCAGCCTTTGGCTGGTCCCCCTCCCCGTACTGGGGAGGATTACGCCAGCTGGCCAGCTCCTTCGCCTTTTTGCCTTCCGCGATCTCGATCATCGTTCGGCCGGTCTTGATGCTGGTGAGGTGCTTCTCGACGAGGCCGGTGGAGCTTCCGGCGTGCTCGTCCTCGATTTTGCGAAGGATCCAGTTCTCGTTCTTCTCGCCGGGCCGGGGCTTCAAACGGATCATGATCCATTCGCCCTTCATCCGTTCGCCTTCGAGAGTGAAGTGGAGGTGGCCTTTCTCCAGAGTCGCGCGCGGGTCCTTGCGCGGGTCAGGGATCCAGATGCCGCGGTCCCACAGCATCACCGTGCCGCCGCCATATTCGCCCTTGGGGATGGTGCCTTCGAACGTGGCGTAGCTGAGTGGGTGATCCTCCGTGCGGACTGCGAGGCGCTTGTCGGCGGGGTCGAGGCTTGGGCCCCGGGTGACCGCCCAGCTCTTCAGAGTCCCGTCGAGCTCCAGACGCAAGTCCCAGTGGAGGCGGGTCGCGTCGTGCTTCTGGACCATGAAGCCGTAGCCGTCGCCCCAGGAGAGAGTTTCGAACGTGCCCTCGGGTTCTGCGGTCTTCGAGAAGTCGCGCTTCTTGTTGTAGGTGGCGAGCGGATCGGCCTTGCGCGGCATGGCCTAGAGCCTTGCCCCCTCTCCCATGGGGAGAGGGCTGGGGTGAGGGGTTGGGGCGTCAGGATTTACGCGCTTAAATCGTAACCCCTCACCCAACCCTCTCCCTGTGGGAGAGGGCTTTGTCCGGAGAGTGCGGTAGGTCACGCGCGTTTCCGGGCGGGTTCTTTTTTGGGCGGCGCTTTTTTTTCTGGGGCCTTTTTCGCAGCGGTGTCCTTGGCGCCGGGTTTTTCGATCGACTTCTTCAGCGCCGCCATCAGGTCGACGACGTTGGAGCCGCGGCTTGCGGGAACATCCTCCTCCTCCGTCTTGATCTTGCCGCCCTTGGCCTTGCGCTTTCGCTCGATGAGGTCGTGCAGAGCGTCGATATAGCGGTCGTGGAACTCCTCGGGCTTGAACGGCGCGGTCTTCTTCTGGATCAATGTCTCCGCCAGCTCCAGCAGCTCCTCGTCGGGCTTGGCGTCGGAGATTTCGCGGAAATAGCCCTGCGCCTTGTTGACCTCGTCGGCGTAGCGCAGAGTCTCGAGCACGATCCCGCGCCCGCAGGGCTTCAGGCTGACGATATATTCGCGGCCGCGAAGCGCCAGCTGCCCGAGCGCCACCTTCTTGGTGCGCCGGAGCGCCTCGCGAAGGACGATGAACGCCTCTTCGGCGAGGTCGTCGGCGGGGACGACGTAATAGGGCTTCTCGTAGTAGAGCACGTCGATCTCATCGTGGTCGACGAACTGGGTAAGCTCGAGCGTCTTCTTGCTCTCAAGCTTCACGGACTCGATCTCGTCGTCCTCCAGAAGGACGTAGCTTCCCTTCTCGTACTGGAAGCCCTTCACGATCTCGTCCGCGTCGACGGGGCCGACTCCGGGCACGACCTTCTCGTATTTGATGCGCTTGCCGGTGGGCTCGTGGATCTGATTGAAAGCGATCGAGGCGCCGCTCTTGGTCGCCGAGAAGATCTCCACCGGGATCGAAACCAGGGCAAGCCTGATCTGTCCCTTCCAATAGGCGCGAGCGGCCATCCTCTGTTGCTCCGGATCGATACGTCGCCAATTGAAATCCGCAGCGCGTTCGGGAGTTCCTTCGCCGGCCGAGCGCCTCGGGTGCAGAGTGCCGCTACAGCACGCGCCAACGCACCTTTTGAGAAAACGAATCCTTGGCAGGCTTGCCGTCGAATCCCACGGCCGGTTCGAAGCTCGCTCGCTGCCTGATAAGGATGCAGGTCTGTGCATCGAGTCCTGCGACTCCGCTGCTTGCCGTGATCATGCACTCGGCAACCCGGCCGGTTTCGTCGATCAGCAGGACGAAGCTCGTCTGCCCCGATTGACCGGCCTTGAGCGAGACCGCAGGGTAGTCTTCCGAGTCGAAGACGTCGGCGAGCCGCCCTTTGGTCCGTTGCGCCACCAACGGCGGCGACGCGTCGTCGGCTGTTATATTCCAAACCCTACGCAGTTCCGCGACGCATCCTTGCATCTGCCTGAGGATTGGCTCCATCTCTGACAGGGCGAAGCTTTCCTTGAGCCCGTCCGAACGTACAGTCAGGATCTTCGCTGCACGAATTCGAGCGAATTCGCCGGGGCTCATGATCGTCTGGTAGATTCGGACATCTTTGTTGGGCGGGCTGAACATCAGCATCGTCGTGTCGACTGGGGGACCCTGATCCACGCGGATCGTTGCATCCACTTGCTGCGCTCTGACGCTCCGGGCCTTTTTTATCACCGAGAATTGCATCGCATCGCCCAGAGGCGGTGCTTCCACCACCAGATCCAGTGGACCTTCGGCACCGCCGTAAGGCCGCGAGGCGATGCAGTGGTTGGCGGCGAACTTGGGGATCCAGTTTCCGGTCGGCTGCCGGGCAGTCGGTTGCGCCGCGGCGCCGACGGCCCAGGTTAGTAGAAACAGGAATGTGGTCTGCTTCAGCACCATAGCTTTCCTCATCAGCGGAACCGTTAGCAGCTGTCTCTTTCCTCGTCACGCAGATGTGAAGGTCCGCGGATGACTAAACCGGAATTTCCGTCGTATATTTCACTTGCCGCAGCGCGAAGTTGGAGGCGGCGTTGGCGACGGTGGGGTGGGCGAGGACTCCGCGCATGATGAAGCGGTCGTAGTCGGCCACGTCGCGCACCGCGATGCGCAGGAGGTAATCCCACTCGCCGGACATGGAGTAGCACTCGACGATCTCTTCGCGAGACTGGATGAACTCCTCGAACTCGGCTCGGGCGGAGACGGTCTGGCGGGTCATCCGGACCTGGCACAGCACGTTTACCGAGCGGTCCAGTCGGTCCGCGTTGGCAAGCCGCACCGCTTTTCCGAGCACTCCGGATTTTTCGAGGGCCCGAACGCGTCTCCAGACGGAGGCGGCCGAGGCTCCGACCTGTTCGGCCAGGGCGGCGTGGCTGAGGCTCGCGTCGCGCTGGAGTTCGCGGACGATTCGGCGGTCGACCGGGTCGAGGTGAGGAGTTTCGCTCATTTGACCCCCAATAGCGAAATGGGTGTTTCAGCGCCAGCATCTTTGCGCGAGACTCTGATACGGATTGCGCGGCGAGGTGGTGCAGATGTAGCCTTCACATCCACCTTCACCGAGGAACAGGGCTCGATGGCAGAAGGATTACCCGCGGCGCCCCGGCCCGTGCTGTTCGACCGGCTGGAGGCGCAGCCTTCCGATTCTCTCCTCGCGATCATCGGAATGGTGAAGGCCGATCCGAGACCTGACAAGATCGACCTTGGAGTCGGGGTCTACCGGGATGCGGAGGGGACGACTCCGATCCTTCGAGCGGTGAAGGCCGCCGAGCGGATCCTGATCGAGACCCAGGAGACCAAGGCTTATTTGGGCTCGCAGGGCGATGTGCGCTTCGTCGCGTTGATGAAGGAGATGGTGTTCGGCCCCGAAGGCGCTCGGGACGAGCGCATCACTGGGCTTCAGACTCCCGGCGGCTGCGGCGCGATCCGCCTCGGAGCGGAATTGATCAAGGCGACGGGAGCGAATGCGCGCATTTACGTGGGCACGCCCACCTGGCCCAACCACCTTCCGCTGATCGGAAGCGTCGGAATCCCGTTCGTCGAATATCCTTATTACGCCAAGGAGGAGCGGTGGGTCTGCTTCGACCGCATGGCGGATGCTCTGGAGGGCGCGGAGGCCGGCGATCTCGTGCTTCTGCACGGCTGCTGTCACAACCCGACTGGAGCCGATTTGTCGCCCGACGAGTGGAAGACGGTGGCGGATATCGTGTCGCGGCGCGGGCTCGTACCGTTCGTGGACCTTGCCTATCAGGGGCTCGGCAATGGACTGGAGCCGGACGCGGCGGGAACGCGGTTGGTCGTGGAAGCCGCCGAGCAGGCGTTGGTCGCGCACAGCAACGACAAGAATTTCGGGCTTTACCGCGAACGCACCGGCTCGCTGTTCGTCAAGGGCCGGACGCCCGAGATGGCGAAGGTGATCCTCGGCAATCTGATGGTCATGGCGAGGACCAGTTGGTCGATGCCTCCGGACCATGGCGCCGCAGTGGTTCGGACGGTGCTGGACACTCCGGACCTCGAGCAGGACTGGCGGCAGGAGCTCAAGGAGATGTGCGCGCGCATTCGCGGGCTTCGGGAGCGGCTCGCAGCCTTCGATCCGCGGCTTGCCTATATCGGCGGGCAGAACGGAATGTTCTCGATGCTTCCGATCTCAGCGCAAGCGGTCGCGGATCTCATGAAGGAGGACGGCATCTACATGGCGAGCTCGGGGCGTTTCAATGTGGCCGGGCTGTCCGACGAGAATGTCGATCGCTTCGCGGCGGCTGTGGTGAAGAGGCTCCCATGACTGAAAATGCGGTGATGGAGAAGAAGGCGGCGCTGAACTCGCCCGACCCGGCGTTCGACTGGCGAAGGATCGCCTACTTGGTGAACGTGTCGCGGGCGCTCGACCGGCTGGAGGAAGAGCGGCTCGTTCCGGAAAAGAAGGTGCTCTACCAATTCTCCGCGCGCGGGCACGACATGGCTCAGATCATGCTGGGCACGAAGCTTGATGGGCCGAAGGACGCGGCCTGCGGCTATTATCGTTCCCGGCCGCTGCTCTTGTCGCTGGGGGTGCCGCTTGAGGACGCGCTTGGCTCGGCAATGGGCCGGGCGGGCGGCTATTCGGACGGGCGCGATATCGGAGTGGTGTTCAACTATCCCAATCCAAACGGAGCGCCTGCGCTTCCGATGTCGGGCGGTGTCGGCGCGCAATATACGCCGACTGCGGGCTGGGCGCAGGCGATCGAATATTACCGCACTGTGCTGAAGAGCGGCGCTCACGAGAATGCGATGGCGGTGGTGCTCGGCGGCGATGCTTCGGTGGCGACCAACGGCTTCTGGGCGGCGCTGACGATCGCTACGACCCAGAAGCTGCCGATGCTCTTCTACGTCGAGGACAATCAGTACGGGATCTCGGTCCCGTCGACCTACCAGACTCCGGGCGGCGACATTGCCAAGAATTTAGGGAGCTTCAGCGGCCTTCACGTGCTGTCGGGAGACGGGACCGAACCTGCGGAGGCTGCGCGGCTGCTCGGCGAGGCGGTCGAGCATGTGCGGGGGCGCAAGGGGCCGGTGCTGCTTCGGCTGGCCGTTCCCCGGCTTCAGGGGCACAGCTTCCAGGACACTCAGGCATACAAGTCGGAGGAATTCGTCGCTTCGGAATGGGCGCGCGATCCGTTGCCGAAGCTGAAGTCGTACCTGGTGGGGTCGCTGCTGTCCGAGGAGGAATGGGCGAAGATCGAACAGGAGGCAGCGGCCGCGGTCGAGCGGGCTCGGGAGATTGCGGAAGCGCGCGGCATCTCAACCCCGGAGACGGTGCTGAACAACGTCTTCTACGAAGGCGAGATGCAGAAGATCGGGGGGCAGTGGACCCACGGCTATGAGGCGCCCAAGTCCAGCGAGACTCCGAAGCCGGAAGGGCAGCGGATCAACATGGTGACTGCCATCCGACGCACTCTGGACCATGAGCTGGAGATCAACCCGCGGGTGCTTCTGTTCGGCGAGGACATCGGGCCCAAGGGCGGAGTCCATGCGGTGACTCTGGGTCTTCAGGACAAATACGGGATCGAGCGGGTGTTCGACACCAGCTTGTCCGAAGAGGGCATCGTCGGCCGCGCGGTGGGAATGGCGATGGCAGGGCTGATGCCGGTGCCGGAGATCCAGTTCCGCAAATATGCCGAGCCGGCGCTCGAGCAGATCAATGATTGCGGGACGATGCGCTGGCGCACCAACAACCGCTTCGCGGCTCCGATGGTGCTTCGGATTCCGGGCGGATTCTTCAAGTGCGGCGATCCCTGGCACAGCCAGACCAACGAGGTGCAGTTCGTCCATAATCCCGGCTGGCTGGTGGCGGTGCCGTCCAATGCGGAGGATGCGGTGGGGCTTCTGCGTTCCGGCCTTCGCGGGAACGACCCTGTGATCTTCTTCGAGCATCGCGCGATGCTGGACGACGTCTGGGCGCGGCGGCCCTATCCGGGCGACGATTATGTGCTCCCGTTCGGGCGGGCGAAGAAGGTGAGCGAAGGCGACGACATCACGATCGTGACGTGGGGCGCGATGGTGCCTCGCTGCGAGGAAGCGGCGAAGGATTTCTCCGTCGACGTGATCGACCTTCGAACGCTGATGCCGTGGGACAGCGAGATGGTGCTCGATTCGGTGCGCCGGACGCGGCGCTGCCTGATCGTTCACGAGGATCTGAGGACCGGCGGCTTCGGAGCGGAGATCGCGGCGGTGGTTGCGGACGAGGCGTTCCTGGATCTGGACGCTCCGGTGTCCCGGCTGACCATGCCGGACATTCCGAGCCCCCATAATCCGGTGCTGCTCGACTGGGCGGTTCCGAACGTGGACCGGATCCGCGCGCGCATCGAAGAGCTGGTGGGGTTCTGAGCGTGATCGATATCATCGTTCCCGTTGAGCAGGAGGGCACTCAGGCTGTGGTCCGCTCCTGGCTGAAGGCGGTTGGGGACCGGGTTGAGGTCAACGACCCGCTGGTGGAGCTGGAGACCGACAAGGTGGCGGTCGAGGTGCCTGCGCCGGCGGCCGGAGTGCTTCGCGAGATCTTGCTGCACAGCGATGCCGAGGCGGTTCCGGGTGCGGTGCTTGGGCGGATTGCGCCGGTTGCTGAGATGACGCGGGAAACGGAAGCCCCCGCTCGTCCCGAGCCCTTCGACGCCGCCTCCGGCGTCGCTCAGGATAAACTAAGTCGAGGGGCGCCTGCACCGGACGAGGAGAAACGCCCCTCGACTTCGCTCGGGACGAGCGATGTGCGGGAGCTTCGTCTGTCCCCTTCGGTGAAGCGGGCGATTTTGCAGCATTCCGTCGATCCAGCCGCGATCCAGGGCACCGGGCGCGGCGGGCGGATCACTCGTGCCGATGTGGATCGGGCGGTGGCGGAAGGGGCTGCTCGGCCGGTGGAGGGGGTGATTGCCCGGTCCGACTCCGGAATAGCCTCCCACGATGTGCCGCACGATCGGATGCGGCTTCGGATCGCGGAGAACATGCTGAACTCCGTGACCACCGCTCCGCACGTCACCGCGATGTTCGAATGCGATTTCAGCGCGATCATGGCGCATCGGGCGCGGCACAAGGATGCGTGGGCGAAGAAGGGGGTGAAGCTCACCTACACCGCTTACATCGTCGCCGCCTGCGCCGAAGCGATGAAGGTCGCGCCCGCGATCAACAGCCGCTGGCATGAAGACCGGCTGGAGATCTTCGACGATATCAACATCGGAGTGGGGACGGCGCTTGGCGAGAAGGGGCTGATCGTGCCGGTGCTCCGGCGGGTGCAGACTTTGTCGCTGAAGGGCGTGGCAGCGGGGCTGGACGAGCTCATCGAGAAGGCGCGGGCTGAGAAGCTGACTAGCGCGGACGTGAAGGGCGGCACGTTCACCATCTCCAACCACGGGGTTTCGGGATCCCTGTTCGCGACTCCGATCATCATCAACCAGCCGCAATCGGCGATCCTGGGGGTGGGGAAGCTGGAGAAGCGGGTGGTGGTGCGCGAGGTGGGGGGAGTGGACACGATCCAGATCCGGCCGATGGCTTACGTGTCGCTGACGATCGACCATCGGGTGGTGGACGGGCACCAGACCAATGCCTGGCTCAGCAGGTTCGTCGAGGTGATCGAGGGGTGGTCGGCGGAGTGAAAGCCCCTCCCTTTCAAGGGAGGGGTTGGGGTGGGTGGTGTTTTTCGGGGCTGGCGCGGGTGGCTACGACTCACCCACCCCTCGATCCCCTCCCTTGAAAGGGAGGGGAAGAAGGTTAGCCTTCCTGGCTCTGGTTGTGCTCGCCGCCGGGGTCGGTGATTCCGCCTAGCGCGACTGCTGCGGCTTCGCCCTTTGTGGAGCGGCTTACGTCGGCGAGGGAGACGATTCCGACGAGCTGGTCGTCTTCGCGGCTCTTGACGGGGAGGCGGCGGACCTGGCGGTCGCTCATCAGCATTGCGGCGTCCTCCACGTCCTGATCGTCGTAGATGAACAGGATGTCGTCGGTCATCACGTCGCGAACCGGAGTGTCGGGGCCCCGGCCCTCCGCGACTGCGCGCACCGCGATGTCGCGGTCGGTCACCATTCCGCTAAGCCTCTCTCCGTCAAGGACTGGAAGCGCTCCGGTGTCGGCGCGGAGCATGAACTGGGCGGCTTCCCGGATCGGCTGCTCGGACGAGACGGTCTCGACATTGGGAGTCATGCATTCGGAAACCTTCATGGCGGCTCTCCTCGATATCGTTGAGAACCGCCAACGGACTCCCGCCGCCCCTGTTCCAGTCGTTACGGCTGGTTCATGGTGAGCAGGTCGTAGGTGGCGACGACTTCGTCCTTCTGGTTGAAGACGTAGACCGCCCAGCGGACCTCGCCCTTCTCCTCGTCGCGGATGCTCTTCGATTTTACGGTCAGCTCGACGCGCATGGAATCGCCCGGGTAGAGCGGGGTGAGGAAACGCAGGTTTTCGAGGCCGGTGTTCGCGAAGACGGGCCCGGGGGCGGGCTCGACGAACAGGCCGGCGGCGAAGCTGAGGATCAGGTAGCCGTGGGCGACGCGGCCTTCGAAGATCGGGCTCGCCTTGGCCGCTTCCTCGTCCATGTGGGCGTAGAAGGTGTCGCCGGTGAAGTGGGCGAAATGCTCGATGTCCTTGAGGGTGACGGTGCGGCTTGCGGTCCTGAGCGTGTAGCCGACCTCCAGCTCCGAGATGCGCTTTCGGAACGGGTGGACGTCGCCCGTCGGCTTTTCGGCGCCCGGGAGCCATTGCTTGACGATCTTCGACAAGAGCTCCGGCGAACCCTGAAGAGCGGTGCGCTGCATGTAGTGGGTGACTCCGCGCACTCCGCCCATCTCCTCGCCGCCGCCGGCTCGGCCGGGGCCGCCGTGGACGAGGACGGGGAGTGGAGAGCCGTGGCCGGTGGACTCCTTTGCGCTGGTTCGGCCCACGATCATCATCCGGCCGTGATAGGCGCCGGAGCCGAGCACGAACGTCTCCGCCGCCGTGGGATCGTTGGTGAAGAGGGAGAGGACGAGGGAGCCGAGGCCTCGGTTGGCGAGCGCGACGGCGTCGGTGATGTCTTCGTAGGGCATCAGGGTGGACACCGGGCCGAAGGCCTCGACGTCGTGGACCGCCGCAGCGCCCCAGGGATCGTCGGAGCGCAGAAGGATCGGGGACATGAAGGCTCCGCCGCCTTCCACCGGCGGCTTGTCCGGATCGCCGGAGACGATCCGGGCGTGCTTGGCGAGCTCGCCGACGGCATCCCGCACTGCGTGGAGCTGCGACCGGCTGGCGAGCGCGCCCATCGTGACGCCCTCCTGGCGCGGATCGCCGATCACGGCTTTGGAGAGGCGGGCGGAGAGCGCCTCCTGGACTGCGTCGATATGCTGGCGGGGAGCGATGGCCCGGCGGATGGCAGTGCATTTCTGGCCCGCCTTGACCGTCATCTCGCGGGCGATCTCTTTCACGAACAGGTCGAACTCGGGAGTGCCCGGGGCTGCGTCTGGGCCTAGGATCGAGGCGTTGAGGCTGTCCCGCTCGGCGATGAACCGCACCGACTCGCGGGCGAAGACCCGGTGGGTCTGGAGCTTCATCGCGGTCTGGGCCGAGCCGGTAAAGGAGACCACGTCCTGGAGCGTCAGGTGGTCGAGCAGGTCGCCGACCCCGCCCATGATCAGCTGAAGGGCGCCCTTGGGGAGGATGTCGGCCTCGATCATGATCCGGACGCAATGCTCGGCAAGGTAGCCGGTGGCCGAGGCGGGCTTCACGATCGCTGGGACCCCGGCGAGGAAGGTTGGTGCGAGCTTCTCGAGCATTCCCCAGACCGGGAAGTTGAAGGCGTTGATGTGGACCGCGACTCCCTGGAGCGAGGTCCAGACATGCTGGCCGACGAAGGTGCCGCCCTTGGAGAGCTGCTCCATCTGGCCGTCGATCAGGACCCGCTGGTTGGGAAGTTCGCGCCGGCCTTTGGAGGAAAAGGAGAAGAGGGTTCCGGCGCCGCCTTCGATGTCGATCCAGCCGTCGGTGCGGGTGGCGCCGGTCATGTAGTTGAGTTCGTACAGCTCCTCCTTGCGGGCCATGATCGCGTTAGCGAGGTCCTTCAGCATCCAGGCGCGCTCGTGGAAGGTCATCTGGCGGAGGGCAGGCCCGCCGACGCCGCGGGCGTGATCGAGCATCGCCTTGAAGTCGAGGCCCTGGCTTCCGGTGGTTGCGACGGTCTCGCCGGTGACCGCGCTTTGGACTTCGGCGAGGCCGCCGGAGGCCTGGTACCAGCCGTCTTTCGCGTAGTTGAGGAGGGAGATGGTTTTCATCGGGCTGTTCCTGAGGTGAGTTTTCTATTGACAAAGATAACCAAATAGGATATATACCGAGGCTGGCCACGGGCTCTTTCTCATCGTGATTCGATCCTTTTGCGCGTCCTCTATTCCGCTCGTCCCGAGCGAAGTCGAGGGGCGCTGCCGAGCGAGCCGAGGCTTCTTTTCTCGACTGCGCTCGAATTGGTGTCTCGACTTCGCTCGACACGAACGGGCGGGGTTTAGG
>DASYWC010000238.1:0-3893 GCA_035936615.1 Allosphingosinicella sp.
CTCGTGGTCGCCGTAGACGGTCCGCATCTGCCCGGGCCAGGAGCGGGCGATGCACAAATTGCCCGACGCGGCGCCCTCCAGCACCGAGCCGTCCGAATCGACCAGCTGCGGCTCCACTCCGAACAGCGGCCGCCCCGCCGAGCCGGGCTTCATCGCGTGAGCGCCCGGGAGCGTGGTGATCATGATGCCGCCAGTCTCGGTCTGCCACCAGGTGTCGACGATCGGGGTCCGCTCGTCTCCAACGGTCTCGTGGTACCAGCGCCAGGCTTCGGGGTTGATCGGCTCACCGACCGTTCCGAGCAGGCGAAGCGAGGAGCGGTCGTGCTTCTTCACCGGCGTTTCGCCGTCGCGCATCAGCGCGCGGATCGCGGTCGGGGCGGTGTAGAAGATGTTAACCCGGTGCCGCTCGACCACGTCCCAGAAGCGGCTTGTGTCGGGATAGTTGGGAACGCCTTCGAACATCAGGCTGGTGGCGCCGTTGGAGAGCGGTCCGTAGACGATGTAGCTGTGGCCGGTCACCCAGCCCACGTCGGCCGTGCACCAGTAGATCTCGCCCGGCTTGTAGTCGAACACGTAGTGGAAGGTGAGGGTGGCCCAGACGGCGTAGCCGCCGGTGGTGTGGAGAACGCCTTTGGGTTTTCCAGTGGAGCCCGACGTGTAGAGGATGAACAGCGGGTCCTCGGCCGCCACCGGCTCACAGGGGCAATCGTCCGGAACGAGCTCGCCGAGCTCATGATACCAATGATCCCGCCCCTCGACGAAGCCGATGTCGTTCCCCGCGTGCCGAACCACCAGAACCGCGTCCACGTCCGCTCCTTCGAGCGCGGCGTCGACATTGGCCTTGAGCGGAACCAGCTTGCCGCCGCGCGTTCCGCCGTCGGCTGTGACGACGAAGCGGCTTGCGCAATCCTCGATCCGTCCCCGCAGAGCCTCCGGCGAAAAGCCGCCGAACACGACGCTGTGAACCGCGCCAACTCGGGCGCAGGCGAGCATCGCAACCGCGGCTTCCAGGATCATCGGCATGTAGAGGGTCACCCGGTCGCCCTTTGCTACTCCAAGGGCCTTGAGGCAGTTCGCCATCCTGACGACCTCGGAATAGAGCTCGCCGTAGCTCCAGCTCTTGGTAACTCCCGGCTCGTCGCCTTCCCAAATCAGGGCGGTGTCGTCTGCCCGAGTGGCGAGGTGCCGGTCGACGCAGTTGAAGCAGAGGTTGAGTACCCCGTCCTCGAACCACTTGATGGCGACCGGATCGAAGGACCAGTCGGCGGCCTTCAGCGGCTCGCGAATCCAGGAGATGCGCCCTGCCTGTTCGAGCCAGAAGCGTTCCGGATCCTCGATCGAGCGGCGGTAGAGGGCGTCATACTCCTCCGCGCTGCAATGGCTGTTTCGGACCGCTTCGGCGGGGGGAGGGATGATGTCTCTCATGGTGTGGCTTCCCGTTGAATTGCCCGAGCCTAGCGCCCGTTTTCTATCGCGGCAAAAGAAAGCGCGCCCTTTACATTCTGCCCCCAAGGGACTAAATAGCGCACCTCACCACAGCCTTTCGGAACAGGACGCGCCGTCGCGCAGCGCGTTCAAAGCATTGATCGGCTGGGGTCTCACAGGACGCTGAAGCTGCCGTTCCACCGGAACGCGCGGCTTTTTGCGTTTTTTGCGCCGCAAATTGACAGAGATTCCGGATTTCTCCGGGACGAGGGCGAGAAAAATCTTCATGGCGACCAAGGCAGCTCCGGCGAGCGACACGCGCTCCACCGCGTCCAAGCGCATCCGCAAGATCTTCGGAAACATCCACGAAGTCTCCGAAATGCCGAACCTCATCGAGGTTCAGCGCGAGAGCTACGAGCATTTCCTGCGCTCGCGCCCGCAGGACGGCTATGTCTCCGGCCTTGAAAAGACCCTTCGCTCCGTCTTCCCGATCCGCGATTTCGCCGGTACCGCCGAGCTGGATTTCGTCAATTACGAGCTTGAAGACCCCAAGTACGACACCGACGAGTGCCGCCAGCGCGGAATGACCTACGCCGCTCCGATGCGGGTGACCTTGCGCCTGATCGTGTTCGAGGTCGATCCCGACACCGAGACCCGCTCTGTGCTCGATATCAAGGAGCAGGACGTCTATATGGGCGACATGCCGCTGATGACGAAGAACGGCACGTTCATCGTCAACGGCACCGAGCGCGTGATCGTCAGCCAGATGCACCGCTCCCCGGGCGTTCTGTTCGACCATGACCGCGGCAAGACCCACGCGTCCGGCAAGTACCTCTTCGCCGCCCGGGTCATCCCCTATCGCGGCTCCTGGCTCGATTTCGAGTTCGACGCCAAGGACATCGTCAACGTCCGAATCGACCGCAAGCGCAAGCTTCCGGTGACGGCGCTCCTCCACGCGCTCGACATGTCGAGCGAGGAGATCCTCAACACCTTCTACGACCGGGTGACCTTCGTCCGCGCCAAGACGGGCTGGCAGATCCCGTTCGTGGCCGAGCAATGGCGCGGCCAGAAGCCGAGCTTCGACCTCGCCAACGCGGAGTCGGGCGAAGTGGTCTTCGCCGCGGGCCAGAAGATCACTCCCCGCGCCGCCAACAAGGCCGCCAAGGACGGGCTCACCCAGCTCATCATCCCGACCGAGGAAATCTTCGGCCGCTATTCGGCCTACGACCTCATCAACGAGTCGACTGGCGAGATCTACATCGAAGCCGGCGACGAGGTTTCCCCTGAGAACCTCGAGAAGCTCGACAAGGCCGGGATCGACCGGCTCGAGCTGCTCGACATCGACCACACCACCACCGGCGCCTGGATGCGCAACACGCTGAAGGCCGACAAGGCCGAGGATCGCGACCAGGCCCTCTCCGACATCTACCGGGTGATGCGCCCGGGCGAGCCGCCGACGCGCGAGACCGCCGATGCTCTGTTCGCCGGCCTGTTCTTCGATCCGGAGCGCTACGATCTCTCGGCCGTCGGGCGAGTGAAGCTCAACATGCGCCTCGACCTCGACGTCGAGGACACCGTGACGACCCTTCGCAAGGAAGACATCATCGCGGTCGTGAAGACCCTGGTCGACCTGAAGGACGGCAAGGGCGAGATCGACGACATCGACAATCTCGGCAACCGGCGCGTGCGCTCGGTCGGCGAGCTTCTGGAAAACCAGTACCGGGTCGGCCTGCTCCGGATGGAGCGCGCCGTGAAGGAGCGGATGTCGTCCGTCGACGTCTCGACGGTGATGCCGAACGACCTCATCAACGCGAAGCCGGCCGTTGCCGCGGTCCGCGAGTTCTTCGGCTCCTCGCAGCTCTCGCAGTTCATGGATCAGACCAACCCGCTGTCCGAGGTCACCCACAAGCGCCGGGTCTCGGCGCTCGGGCCGGGCGGCCTCACCCGCGAGCGCGCCGGCTTCGAGGTCCGCGACGTCCACCCGACCCATTACGGCCGGATCTGCCCGATCGAGACTCCGGAAGGGCCGAACATCGGCCTGATCAACTCGCTCGCGTCGTTCAGCCGGGTGAACAAGTACGGCTTCATCGAGACCCCGTACCGCAAGGTCGTGGACAACAAGGTGACCGACGACGTGGTCTACCTCTCCGCGATGGAAGAGGCCAAGCACACGATCGCTCAGGCGAACGCGGAACTCAACGAGGACGGCACCTTTGCCGAGGACATCGTCTCCTCGCGTCAGGCCGGCGAGTTCCTGATGGCTCCGCGCGACCAGATCACTCTGATGGACGTTAGCCCCAAGCAGCTCGTCTCGGTCGCCGCTTCGCTCATTCCGTTCCTCGAGAACGATGACGCCAACCGCGCACTGATGGGCTCGAACATGCAGCGCCAGGCTGTGCCGCTGGTCCGGGCCGAAGCCCCGTTCGTCGGCACCGGCATGGAGGAGACGGTCGCGCGCGATTCAGGCG
>DASYWC010000239.1:0-6491 GCA_035936615.1 Allosphingosinicella sp.
TCTTTCGGGTCACGAAGGTCAGCGACGACCGGATCGAGAGCAAGATAGAGGTTGGCGGGACCATCTCAAACAACAAGTGCCTGAACGTCCCCGACGTGGTCTTGCCGCTTGCCGCTCTGACCGAAAAGGACCGTTCCGACCTCGCCTTCGCGCTCGAGCACCATGTCGACTGGATCGCCATCAGCTTCGTTCAGCGGCCGGAGGACGTGGCGGAGGCTCGGCGGCTGATCGCGGGGCGCGCCGCGCTTCTCGCCAAGATCGAGAAGCCCGCCGCCATCCAGCGGCTCGACGGGATATTGGAGCTCGCCGACGCGGTGATGGTCGCCCGAGGCGATCTGGGCGTGGAGCTTCCGCCCGAACAGGTGCCGCCGCTCCAGAAGATGATCGTCGAGTCGGCGCGGCGGCTGGGCCGGCCTGTCGTGGTCGCGACACAGATGCTGGAATCGATGATCACCTCTCCTTCGCCGACGCGGGCCGAAGTGTCCGACGTCGCCACCGCGGTCTATGACGGCGCGGACGCGATCATGCTCTCCGCTGAAAGCGCCTCGGGCGAGTATCCTTGCGAATCCGTGTCGATGATGAACAAGATCGCGACGAGCGTGGAGGCCGATCCGAGCTACGGCGCTCGGGTCCATTTCACCGAGACGCTTCCTGATCCCACAACCAACGACGCCATCGCGGCCGCGGCGGGCAACATGGTTCGGACCGTCGATGCGGCGGCGATCGTCTGCTTCACCACTTCGGGCTCTACCGCCCGGCGGGTAGCGCGTGAGCGGCCCGGAGTTCCGCTTCTCGTGCTCACTCCTTCGCTCAAGACCGCTCGGAGGCTGGGCCTGCTCTGGGGCGCCCATGCGGTCAGGACGCGCGACGTGTTCACCTTCGAGGAGATGATCGCAAAGGCCAAGCGAATGGCCTTGCGGCACTCGGTGGCCGAGGGCGGACAGCGGATCATCATCACAGCGGGCGTTCCGTTCGGAACCCCAGGATCGACCAACGTCGTCCACGTCGCCCGACTGGTCGGCGACGAGCTCGACCGGCACAAGAAGGCTTAGCCGCGCCCTTCCATCAGCGGCGGGACCAGGTCGAGCAGTTCCCGGGCCAGGAAACCGACGCGGCCGACGCTGGCGCTGAGGCGCCGCCCGGCCTCCCCATGCAGATAGACGCCCCAGAGCGCTGCGGTCAGAGGCTGGGCGCCCCGAGCGCACAATCCCCCGACGATGCCCGCCAGTGTGTCGCCGGAGCCGGAGGTGGCCAGCCCCACTCCGCCCCCCTTGAAACGGAAGGCCCGGCCGTCAGGCGAGACGATGTGGCTGTATTGGCCCTTGATGACTGCGGTGACTCCCAGAGTATCCGCGGCGCGCCGGGCGGCGCCGAGGGGATCGGCGGCGACTTCCTCGGCGTCGCAGTCGAGCAGCCTTGCCATTTCACCCGAGTGCGGAAGCACGATCGCCCCGCCTTTCCACGCCTTCAGCAGGCCGGCGCGCTCGGAGAGGCTTCCAAGGACCGCCGCGTCGAGAACCAGCGGAAGGTCCGCGCCGCAGCCGAGCAGCGCGTCCAGCAACTCGTCGAGGGGAGCGCCGTGCTGCAGCCCGCAGCCGATCACCACCGCCTTCGCGCCTTCCACATATTTCAGCAGCGCCTCGATCTCGGCCTCGGCGATACAGCCCTCTTCCGTCTCCCTGAGGGGGATCACCCGCGCCTCCGGAACCGCGACCGCGAGCGGAATCGAGATGCTCTCGGACGTGGCGATCTGAAGCTTGCCCGCACCTGCTCGAAGCCCCGCCACGCCCGCCAGAAGCGCCGCGCCGGCCAGTTCGCGGCTGCCGGCGATGACCAGCAGGCGCCCGCGGTCCTCCTTGTCCCCATCGTCCGGGTGGTCCGGGAGGGGAAAGCGGCGGAGTAGCGAAGCGTCGAGAGTCTCGACTTCGCTCGGGACAGGTACAGCCGGATCGCTCACCGAGCGCCCGTGATCTGGTCGGGCTCGGCGGTCACGGGCGCGTCTTCCTCAAGCATGGGCGCTCCGAAATTGTAGCGCACCAGCCTCGGCACGCAGGAGGCTGCGTCGTCGGGCTGGAAATCATATTCGCATACGCCGCAATTGATGACGTCAGCCTCCCGGTCGATCGCAAGGATCTGCGCCTCGTCCATCTCCTCCAGGATGTAGCGGATGCACAGCACCACGACCTGGTGGCAGACGATCAGCACCCGGCGGTCGGCATGGTGGAGGCTGATCGTGTCGAGCGCCCCGCGAAGCCGCTGGATCACGTCGGCCCAGCTCTCTCCTCCAGGCGCGCGGTGGTAGAATTTCCCGAGAAGGGCGCGGTGCTCGGCGATGTCGGGATATCGTTCCTTGATGCCCTTGCTCGTGAGGCGGTCGAAAATCCCGAACTCGCGCTCTCGCAGCCGTTCGTCCACGATCGGCGGCCTCGCCTCTCCGGCACCCCCCCCTTCCTCGCAGATGGCGCGAGCGGTCTGCCGGGCGCGGACATAGGGTGAGGACAGGACGACTTCGGGCCTTTCCTCTTCGGGGAGCGAGGCGAACCAGCGCCCGAGGGCCTTTGCCTGGCGCTCGCCGAGCGGGCTCAGCGGGACGTCGACGTCGCGTATGGCGAGGTCGATCATCGCGTGTCCCGCCTCGTGCGCGATGTCGCGCGCTACATTGCCGGCGCTCTGCCCGTGGCGGACTATCCAGAGCTTTTCGGGCCATCTTTGTCTCATCGCCGAAACAAAGCCTGGAGCCGCGGAAAGTTCAGAGCAGGCCTTCCGCCCGAAGCCTCTCACGCAACTCTTCGGCGGTGGTGAACAGATGCGCCTGCATTCCTACGGCACGCGCACCCTCGACGTTCACCTGGCGGTCGTCGATGAACAAGGCCTGCTGCGGCTTCAGCCCGAAGCGGTCCAGAGCGAGATAGTAGATGCCCGGATCGGGCTTCAGCAATTTCTCCTCCCCCGAGACGACGATGTCCCGAAAGCGGCTGAAGAAGGTCCTTTCCCGCTCATGGAAGGGCCGCCAGAAGTCGGCCGAGAAATTGGTGATCGCGAAGAGCGGTACTCCACGTCCGTCGAGCTCCTCAACGATCGCATGGGTGCCCGGCACCGGCTCGGTGATCGTCTCGCCGAAGCGCTCTCCCCAGGCGGAGATCAGATGGGCGTAGGCGGGAAACTTCTCCGAGAGCTCGGCCGCCGCTTCCTCGAAGCCGCGACCGCCGTCCAGAGTCTCATGCCAGCCGTAAAGGTCGACGTCCTCGATGAAGCGAAGGCGCGCCTCGTCGTCGGCGATCTGCCGAACGAGAAAGCTGTCGGGATCCCAGCCGTAAAGGACATTGCCCACGTCGAAGACGACGGCGTTTGGGCGTTGCGCCATAGCTTAACCGTCATGCCGGACTTGATCCGGCATCCACCTTTTTTCTGGTCTTTGCAGGAGGAAGATGGACCCCGGATCAAGTCCGAGGTGACGACCTGCGCGATAGACGCGCAGGCCGTCAGCCCTGGCGCGCCTTGAAGCGGCGATTCGTCTTGTTGATGACGTAGGTGCGGCCCCGGCGGCGGATCACGCGGCAGTCGCGGTGGCGCGACTTCAAGGACTTCAATGAGTTGCGGATCTTCATGGCCGGTATGCCTGCCTGTTCTTTCGGAAAAATGTTCTGGTGGGAAAATGAAGGGGCTCACCTAGGAGGAGAGGTGGTCGAAGTCAAGCTAGCGGCGGGGGGACGGTTGAGATCAGCGATGCGCGTTTTACCACCGGGTGTTGATTTTCGGATGCGGCCGGTCCTATGCCCCAAGGCACGCCAACAATAGGGGGCGAGCGCACTTGTAATAGCTGCCAAAATACTCGATGTTCCGTACTCGGAACAAACCGGTCGGCGGTGGCGAAACAGCGCTGGTATAACAGGAGGATGTATATGACCTTTGCGAAGTCTCTCTCAGCAGCACTAGCCCTTTCGCTCGTGGCGGCGGCCCCTGCGGCAGCCCAGACGAGGTCTATGAACAGGACGGGCACCATGGACACCATGTCGCAGATGCAGCGATATTGTGCGGAGACCGCCGGTCGCACTGACGAGGCCGGCCGCGCCTGGTATGCTGCCAACTGCAGCCCGGAAATGATGGCTCGCCACAGCCGGCCGATGCTCGGCATGGCCGGCCGGACCGCCGGAATCTTCTTCGGCCTCGGGGTGGTCGCCGCTGCGATTTTCCTCCTCGACTAACCGGTGAAGGAGACGGCGCCTCCAGCGGGGGCGCCGTTTCCCCCCCTGCTACGACGCCTGAGGGTTCAGGCTCGCTCCGCCAGCTTGCGCTCCCAGGCGAGCGCGTCAGCCACGATGATGTCGAGATCGTCCCGCTTGGGGCGCCAGGGCAGCGTGGCGAGTATCTTCGAGTTATCCGCCACCAGCGCGTCGGGATCGCCCGGACGGCGCTCCTCCAGTCGGCGCTCGATTTTCATGTTCGTTACCCGGTCGACGCTGTCCAGCACTTCGAGCACCGAAAAGCCGCGGCTGTAGCCGCAGTTCATGATGTGGCTCGCTCCGGGCTCTTCGATCAGCTTTTTCAGCGCATCCACATGGGCCGCCGCAAGGTCGCTGACATGGATGTAGTCGCGGATGCCGGTGCCGTCGGGGGTATCGTAGTCGGTGCCGTAGACCGACACGTGGCTGCGTTTCCCGATCGCCGCTTCGACCGCTACCTTGATGAGGTGGGTCGCTCCGGCGGTGGACTGGCCTGAACGGCCTTCCGGGTCGGCGCCGGCCACGTTGAAGTAGCGAAGCGCGCAGAAGTTCAGCGGATGGGCGGCAGCGACGTCGGCCAGCATGCGCTCCGTCATCAGCTTCGACCAGCCATAGGGATTGATCGGCTGCGTCCGAGCCGTTTCCAGGATCGGCACTTGCTCGGGGATTCCGTACGTGGCGGCGGTGGATGAAAAGATGAAGTGCCTGACTCCACCCCTCACCGCGCTTTCGATGAGCGAGCGGCTCTTAACCGTATTGTTCTCGTAATATTTGAGCGGGTTCTCGACGGATTCCGGCACGACGATGGAGCCTGCGAAATGGATGATGGCCTTGATTCCGTGCTCGGCGATCAGCCGTTCCACCAGCGCCTGGTCCGCGATATCGCCTTTGGCGAAAACCGCCGCCCTGGGCACCGCCCATTCGAAGCCGGTGACGAGATTGTCGATCACCACCACCGGCCAGCCGGCGTCGAGCAGGGCCAGCACCGCGTGGCTGCCGATATAGCCCGCGCCGCCTGTCACCAGCACCGCAGGCTTCGAACCCCCATTCTCCATCCGGATTGTTCCTCGCTCGCTCGACATGCAGCAAAAACGGCCCGAAGGTCGTTTCACCCGCTACACAAAGCAGCCGCTTAGCAACGAGGTTCCGGAATGAAAGCTGTTTTTCTGCGCACCTGCATCTTGGGCCTGGCCGTGACGCTGGCGTCTTGTGCTACCGCTCCGCGCTCAGCCCCCGGTCCGGCGCCAGGGATCGACGTCACCCGCTTCCATCTCAGCCAGCCCTTCGCGAGGGCGGCCATAGCGGTGGACGCTGCCCATGCGGCCGACCGCAACAGCCCGGACTTTCCAGCCTATCGCGCCTCGGTCGAGCGCCAGCTCGCCCGGCTCGGATGGACGATCGTAACCAGCGGAGCGCAATCCGAGCAGATTGCGCTCATAGACGTCGAGCAGGGCAGCCGCGCCGCACTGGCGCAGCGCTCCACCATCGGCGGCGGCGCCCGGATCGGCGCAGGAAGCGGCGCTTCCGACCTCGTCACCACTCTCCTTGAGGTAAGCATCCGCCGCCGCTCCGACGCGACCGTGTTCTGGGAGGGGCGGGCAGACATGGAAGCACGCGCCGGAAGCCCGGGAGCCAATCGGGTGGCGGCGGTGGAAAGACTCGCCCAAGCCCTGTTTCGGGACTTCCCTGGAGAATCCGGCCGCACTATCAGGCTGCCATGACCTTATCCGTTTCGAGCGCCTTCGATGGCGGCAACATCCGCCTGGTCGCCGTCGAGGGCAGCCGTATCAACCTAGAAATCGTCAAGGACCACAGTTCCGATTTCTACCAATGGTTCTATTTCCGGCTGACTGGCGCCGCAGGGCGCGAGGTCGAGCTTCGGATCGTCAACTGCGGGGACTCCGCCTACCCGAACGGCTGGCCCGGCTACCGCGCCTGCATGTCGGACGACCGGGAATATTGGCAGCGCGTTGAGACCTCCTACGAGGACGGGGTCCTCACCATTCGAGTGACGCCCACCGCCAACAGCGTCTGGTTCGCCTATTTCGCGCCCTACACCATGGAGCGGCACCACGACCTCGTCGCCCAGGTGGCGAACGATCCCGGAGCCGAATACCGCTCGCTCGGCCAGACTCTGGACGGGCAGGAGATGGACTATTTCCGGATCGGGGACGGGCCGCTCCAGGTTTGGCTCTACGCCCGCCAGCACCCCGGGGAGACGATGGCCGAATACTGGATGGAAGGCGCGCTCGAGAAGCTGCTCGACGA
>DASYWC010000240.1:0-30522 GCA_035936615.1 Allosphingosinicella sp.
GGCGAAGTCACCGCCGGCCAGATCGCGACCACCGGCGACATCGAGGTGATGAACCGCGACCTGGTCATCTGCCACCTCGACGAGGGCGCCACTCTCAACATGGAGCTCACCGCCGAAGTCGGCAAAGGCTATGTGCCCGCGGCCAACAACCGTCCGGTGGACGCTCCGATCGGCCTGGTGCCGGTCGATGCGCTGTACTCGCCGGTTCGCCAGGTCAGCTACAAGGTCGAGAACACGCGCGTCGGCCAGGAGCTGGACTACGACAAGCTCACTTTGACTGTCGAGACGGACGGAACGATCACTCCGGACGACGCGCTCGCTTATGCCGCCCGAATCCTCCAGGACCAGCTTCAGCTGTTCGTCCACTTCGACGACTCCATGGTCAGCCACGTTCCGACCATGGCCGGGATCGCGGTGCCCTCGACGCAGGACACCGAGAGCGACGCCAACCAGCTCAACCGCTACCTCTTGAAGAAGGTGGACGAGCTGGAGCTTTCGGTGCGCAGCGCCAATTGCCTGAAGAACGACAACATCATCTATATCGGCGACCTGGTCGGAAAGACCGAAGCCGAGATGCTTCGCACCCCGAACTTCGGCCGAAAGAGCCTCAACGAGATCAAGGAAGTCCTGAGCTCTATGGGCCTCCGCCTCGGAATGGACATCCCCGGCTGGCCGCCGGAAAACATCGAAGAGATGGCGAAGAAATTAGAACAAGAGCTTATGGGCTGAGCCCAAGAGCACATTCCGCTTAGAGAAAGGGTCGCTTCGGCGTTCGAGAGCGGACGGGCAAGGCTTGCGGGGCGGTTCGGGGCGCTGGAGGACGAGCTTGCGGGGCTGTGCTGGGACGGGGGGTATCGGGGGCCGGGGAGGAGTCCCGATCGCGCGGACGCAATGGTTTGGGCTATGACGGATTTGATGCTGGGGCTGAGGCGGGAGCCGCGCGTGATTGCGCTGTGAACTTGACTTTGCGGGGGCGATCCGCTCTAGCCGCGTCGAGGTTTGGGCGGTCCCTCATTACGACTGCCTGGTCCGGGATACCTCACACGGTCCCGGGACGAACGAAGGAAGATACCATGCGTCATCGCGTCGCCGGCCGTAAGCTGCAGCGTACATCCAGCCACCGGGCGGCACTGTTCCGCAACATGGCGGCCGCTCTCATCAAGCATGAGCAGATCACCACCACCACCGCCAAGGCGAAGGAGCTTCGCCCCTATGTCGAGAAGCTGATCACTCTGGCCAAGAAGGGCGGGCTTTCCAACCGCCGGCTGGCGCATGCCCGGCTGCTCGACGATGCGATGCTCGTGAAATTGTTCGACGTGCTTGCGCCCCGCTATGCCGAGCGGGCAGGGGGATATTGCCGGATCGTCAAGGCTGGAATCCGGGCTTCCGACGCCGCTCCGATCGCGATCATCGAGCTGGTCGACCGCGACGTTTCAGCCAAGGGGCAGGATTTGGGTCCGGTCATGACCGACGAGGATTTCGACGAAGCTGCGTAAGAGCTGCGTCTCGATCTGAACAAAGGGCCTCCTCGCGGGGCCCTTTTTCGTTGGGGGCCGTTTAGGGCGCATGACCGGCCAGATCCCCAAGCCGCCCCGAGGGGCGCAGCTTCGAACCATTGCAATGCCTCGCGACGCCAACCCGGCAGGCGACATCTTCGGCGGCTGGACCTTGTCGCAGATGGACTTGGCCGGAGCCGCCTTCGCCGCCGAGCTTGCCGGGGGGCGGGTCGCGACCGTGGCGGTTGAGGCGATGAAGTTCCTCCACCCGATCGCGGTGGGCGACGAAGTGAGCTGCTTCTGCTCAGCCGAGGAGGAGCGGACGGCCTCCGTCAAGGTGAGGATCGAGACCTGGACGCGCTCGCGCGGGGGCAAGTGCGCGGAGAAGGTGACGGAAGGCATCTTCACCTTCGTAGCCGTCGACGCCGACGGCAAGCCGCGGCGGCTGGAGGAGCACGAGGACTAGGGAGCGATCGGAGCGCCGGAGCATTGGTGCCCTGACCCCTTGAAGGAACAAGACCATGGCTGACGAGAAGATCAACGGACGCTCGGGCGGCGGGGACTCAGGCGGCGGCGCCTATCCCAATCCGCACACCGGCAAGAAGCCGAGGAAGGGCGGCTTCATGGACTCGGGCGGGCAGAGCGAGATGGAATATCACGGCACCGGCCAGCTCGGCGAGCAGGAGACCGGCCCAAACGCCAATGCGCCGACCGGCAAGAGCCGCCCCGGCGACGAGGAGGGCCTGGACGAATAGCCGCAAGCGGCGTCGGGCGCGCGCGGGCCTTTAAGCTTGCGTACAGCGCGCTTTTGGCAAGGATGGGGCTCATCCTCCCGCCACGTCCTTGCCCGAAGGTACCGCACATGCGCCTTGCCGCCAGCCTCCTCCTCCTTTCCACCGCCTCCTGCGCGACCGCCGTCGTGGAAGCGCCGCCGGTCCAGACTGCCCTTGCCCCTGCCCCTGTCGCCGTCGCCGCCGCGCCGGCCGAGCCAAGGATCGTCTATCCACAAACCAAGCGGCAGGATCTGGTCGAGACCCAGTTCGGCGTTCAGGTCGCGGATCCGTATCGCTGGCTCGAGAACGACGTTCGCGAGGATCCGGAGGTGCGCTCCTGGGTGACCGCTCAGAACGCCGTGACGAATGCCTATCTGGCGAAGCTTCCGGAGCGGGCCGCGTTCAAGCAGCGGCTGACCCAGCTCTACAATTACGAGCGCTACGGGATCCCGAGGAAGGCCGGCAACCGCTACTTCTACACCCTCAACAACGGCCTCCAGAACCAGTCGGTGCTGTACGTGCGCGACGGGCTCACCGGTCAGCCGCGAATGCTGATCGACCCCAACCAGTGGTCGGCGGACCAGGCGACCGCGCTCGCGGAATGGGACGTGTCGAAGGACGGCAAGAAGCTGCTCTACGCGATCCAGGAAGGCGGAACCGACTGGCGCACCGTCAAGGTGCTCGACGTCGACAGCGGCCGCGTCCTCAACGACGAGGTGAAGTGGGTGAAGTTCTCCGACCTCGATTGGGCCAAGGACGGCTCGGGCTTCTACTATTCGCGTTTCGCCGAGCCCAAGCCAGGCCAGCAGTTCCAGTCCCTGAACGAGGGCCAGGCAGTCTATTTCCACAGGATCGGAAGCCCGCAATCGCAGGACCGGCTGGTCTACGCGCAGCCCGACCGGCCCAAGCTCAGCAACACCGCCGAAGTCTCGGAGGATGGGCGCTGGCTGATCGTCACGAGCGACGAAGGCACCGAAGCGCGCAACGAAATCACTCTGATCGACCTCACCAGGCCCAATGCGGCGCCGCGCCGCTTCATAACGGGCCTCGAGCATGACTGGCGATACATCGGCAATAGCGGCAACACCTTCTACTGGGTAACCAACCGGGGCGCGCCGAGGCTTCGGATCGTCGCCACGGACATCACCCGGCCCTTCACACAGCTGAAGGAGATCGTGCCTGAGGACCAGGCGACGCTCGGAAGCGCGTCGGTGGTCGGAAAGCAGCTGATCGCCTCCTATCTGTCCGATGCCAAGACGGAGGTTCGCACCTTCACCCTGGACGGGCGCAAGACCGGGACGGTCACCCTGCCCGGGATCGGAACCGCGGTGGGCTTCTCCGGCGATTCAAGCGACACCGAAACCTTTTATTCCTTTGCCAGCTTCAACAGCCCGGGCGCGATCTACCGCTACGACAGCGCGAGAGGCGACACGTCGGTCTTCGCGCAGCCCAAGCTCAGCTTCGATCCGGCGAACTACGAAGTCAGCCAGCGCTTCTACACGTCCAAGGACGGAACGCGGATCCCGCTGTTCATGGTCCACCGCAAGGACGTGAGGCCCAGCAACGTGCCGACCTTGCTCTACGGCTATGGCGGCTTCAACGCGCCGGAGCTTCCGCGCTTCCAGCCCAAGTGGATGAGCTGGGTCGACATGGGCGGAGTGCTCGCGGTCGCCAACATCCGCGGCGGCGGCGAGTACGGCAAGGCCTGGCACGATGCGGGGCGCCTCGCCAACAAGCAGAACGTGTTCGACGACTTCATCGCCGCGGGCGAATATCTGATCGCGCAAGGGGTCACCTCCAAGCAGAAGCTTGCGATCGAGGGCCGCTCCAATGGCGGCCTGCTCGTGGGCGCGGTCCTGAACCAGCGGCCGGACCTGTTCGCCGCAGCGCTCCCGACGGTGGGAGTGATGGACATGCTCCGCTTCGACCGCTTCACGGCCGGGCGCTACTGGGTCGACGATTACGGCTACCCGAACAAGGAAGCGGACTTCCGGACCCTCTACGCCTACTCGCCCTATCACAATATCAAGGCGGGCGTGGACTATCCCCCGATCCTGGTGACGACGGCGGATACGGACGATCGCGTGGTTCCGGGTCACAGCTTCAAATATATCGCGGCCCTCCAGCACGCGAACCCCAATGGCGACCCGCACCTCATCCGGATCGAGACCCGAGCCGGCCACGGCTCGGGCAAGCCGACGGACAAGCAGATCGAGGAATATACCGACATGTACGCCTTCATCGCCCATCATACGGGGCTGAGGGTGCGGTAGCCCGTATTTGGGGGCGGCTGTCTCATGCCGCAGCCACAGCGACTGCTCGTGGCCGCTAGCAGACGGTCTGCTTTATGGACCGAGGGCGGCGATAAGCGGACGTTCTTCGCCCGAAGCGGCCTAACGTCCGTTGTGGATCCAAGGCGGATACTGGGGGAACGGCATGACGGGGCGCGGCCAGTCGGGGTCCGCAGTCAAACGTACGGCGGCACCCCTCCCCACCAGGGAAGCTGCCCATAATACGCATAGACGAGTTCCTCCTGCGAGCGTTCGCGGGGGCGATCCGATTCATCGAGACGGAAGGTAGGCGCCCGCTCCAGCTGCTCTCGCGTCAGGTCTACGACGTATCCATCCAGCTCTTCGTCATAAGTGAGCATGCTCCAAGGGACCGGGTGGGCAAATCCGCCCATGCCAAGGAAGCCTCCAAACGACATCACCGCGTAGGCAGCTTGACCGCTCCGCTTGTTCAGCATGACCGAATGAATGGATCCTAGCTTCTCGCCGCTTGGGTCATAGACCGATGTTCCTTCCACTCGCCGGGAGGAGATCAGCTCGTGATGACGATCTTCGATCTCCTCTTTCGGCAGCTCGAGTACGTGTTCTGATCGGCTCATGTGCGATCTCCGGTTCCAGAAGGAAAAACGCTGTCTGCGCTTCAAGGCTCCCCTTCTCGCTCCTTCTCCAAGAGAGCGCTGCCGCATGTGCGCTTTCGGGCCCAGACGACGCTCGCCACGAGGGGATCAAGCCGGCTCCATGACCTTCCGTACTACTTCGTCGGCAAGCTTCCCGTTGAGCTCGGCCAGATGGTCGAACTCGGCAGTGTAGCTGGCCAGGCCCTGGCTCAATGAGCGCAGCTCCGCATCCAGGCCTCGCAGCTCCGATTCCGGCAACAGCGCCACCACCTCGTCCCAGCGTGACCAGCCCCGGCGGGTGTCCACGCCAAGCATCTGGCCGCGCCTGCTGGCGATCGCAGAAGTCACTTTCGACGTCGCGCTGCCGGGAGCGACCACCGTCACCCGGTGGACCGGCTCCAGGAGGTGAGGCGAAGCGGCAGCGAGCGCTTCCCCCATCGCGATCCTCCCCGCCGTCCTGAAGGCAAGCTCGGAGCTGTCGACACTGTGATAGCTGCCGTCAACCAGCGCCACCGCCACGTCCACGACGGGGAAACCTAGCGGGCCCTTCGCCATGGCGTCTCGAACGCCTTGCTCAATTGCCGGGATATATTGTTTCGGGACGGCGCCGCCGTGAATTCGCTCGCTGAACTGGAAACCCGCACCGCGTTCCAACGGCCGCACTTCAATGACTACGTCGCCGAACTGGCCGTGGCCGCCGGACTGCTTCTTGTGGCGCCCGCGCTGGGTCACCGAGCTTCGGATCGACTCCTTGTATCCCACCGTGGGCTGCGTCGAGTCGACAGCTACTCCGTACCGCCGCTTCAGCCGTGCGAGCGTTACTTTGAGATGCTCGTCGCTGACGCCCTTTAGCCGGGTCTCGTGATGCGCCTCGTCCTGCTCCCAGGCGAGCGACGGGTCCTCCTCGACCAGCTTGTGGAGTGCCGTCGAGAGGCGCACGTCGTCTTTCCTGTCCCGAGTGGTGATCGCGAGCGCGTAGTTGCTGGGCGGCAGATCGACCTCCACGGGCTCGGGCGGCTTGCCATCCGCGCTCAGCCATTCGCCGGCACGCGCCGTTTCCGCCTTTGCTATGGCGACCACGTCGCCCATTCCAGCCTTAGTGAACTTCGCCGTCTTCTCACCTTGCGGAGCGAACAACGTTCCAGCGCGCAGGTGGGAGCCGTCGCTTCGCTTGAGTTCGGCGCCCTCGACCAAGCCCGTGCCGAACACGCGGGCCAGTGCCAGCCGGCCGAGCGACCCGCCGTGCGAGATCTTGAACACGAATGCGGTGGCCCCTTCCGACCCCAGCCGCTCGGCGGCGTCGGCAGGCGAAGGCGTTTCATGACGGAGCGCCTTCAGCAGCCGCCGGATGCCGAAGCCGTTGGACGCGGAGCCGAAGAAGACAGGCACGCTCAAATTCTTTCCGGTCTCCTTCGCCAAGTCGGTAAGGACGGTCGGGAGGTCCGGCTGTTCGTCCATCAGCAATTGCTCGAGGAGCGCGTCGTCATGGTCGGCAAGTTGCTCCAGCATGTGCGAACGCTCGCTGGCCTCACGCTCGGCAAGCGAGGCGGGAATTTCCGTCTGCTCCGAAGGCTTGCCCGGTCGATAGTGGAAAGCGCGTTCGAGGGCGAGGTCGACGAAGCCTGTGATCTTCTCGCCTTCCCGGATCGGGATCTGGCGCCCGATCAGCGGCGAAGCGCTCATTGGCTGCAAGGCTTCCAATAGCTCCCGGATGCTTCCTCTCGCCTGATCAATCTTGTTGACGAAGATGACGTGCGGAACGCCGAGCACCTCCAGCTGGCGCAGTGCCGGCTCTGCCAGCATCGCCCGCTCGGCGGCTGGGTCGACCACCACCACTGCAAGGTCCGCAGCGACGATGGCGAGGGTGCCGTCGGCCGAGAAGCTGGGTGATCCGGGGCAATCCGCCACGGCGAAGCAGTCTCCCAGGAACTCGAAATGCGCCAGGTTAAGCTCCGTCGATCCATGGCGGGCTCGGGCTTCCGGGCTGGAGTCGCCAACGCTGGTGCCCGAGTCGACGGAGCCCTGCCTGTCGAGCGCTCCAGAGGCGAAGAGCAAGGCCTCGGCAAGGCTGGTCTTGCCCGCGCCCCCCGGCCCGACCAGAGCCACCATCCTCGTGCCTGCTGACTTTTCCGGCATAAACCTCTCCTTCTCGTCCGGCGAGGCCGCGAGCCGCGAGAAGCGCGTCCGCGCCATCTATCCTGCCAGTTTCACCTATCGAGAAGCGAGCGCAAGAGGCGAGGTAATCCCGCTTTGAAAACTCAGACCCCTGTCAGCCCCAAAGACATTGCCGAGGCTGCGAAGGAATGTCACGCCCGCTTGGTTGATATCCTCATGGGCGTTAGCAGACATTCGGCGGCGGAACGGCCTGCTGGCTATTGCATCAATACAACCGACAGGATCGCGCCGATCAGTAAGACCAACAGGAGTCCAGGCACGATGTAGATGTGCCATCCTGTGGAGTCATCGAACTCCAGCCGGCTGTGATATTCATTGTCTTCGGTAGGCATCGCTTCGCTTGGTCGACGGTGCATGGCTCGTCTCCTCAGTCGGCAACCCGTCCTGAGAGGTCACATGGCTGCGCCACTGGACATTGTCCTTTACGCGTTGAATCGTCCGAGCCCTGAGCTCAGTCAATTCGCTGCAGCTTGGCGCCGCCTACGTACACCCCTCTCTCCAGGAGGAGTCGCCAATCCTGATATATCACAGGTGCTGCGCAGGTTAAACGTCTGCTTCGCTTGAGCAATGAAGGCGATCGGTTACTGCTGCTTTAGCGGCCTCACGCGCACCGTGGTAGCGGGGCGAGGCCTCGCGAACGTCTGCTTTCCACCGAAGGCAGACAGCGGCGGCTTCCCGAACGGATCAGAAGCCGAGGGTGAAGCGGAGGGCGGCTCCGATGTCCTTCTTCATCGATTGGATGTGGCCGGGATCGGTCCTCAGGAAGGCGTTTGCGGCCATGTTCCCACCAAGAAGGGGCGTCGCGTATGACAGCTCGTAATCCAGCTCGCGGCCTGTCGGAGCGAGGTTGAAGAAACGCTGCTGATAGCCGACCTGCCCGGACGCATAGTCGTAGCTAACCGGAAGGTGGATATCGAAGCCTCCGCTTCGGACCCGGAGCGGCTGCATGATCCGAACGCCGACCTTGTCGCTCGTCGTCAAAGCGCCGGCTTTCGTCAGGTCGAAGGCAAAGGCGTTGCTTGAGAGCCGGCCGCCACGGACCAGTGCATCGCCGCTTCGAACCGAGGTCCAGCCGTGCCGGTAGCTGGCATAGGCGCCCCATCCGCCGCCCAGGTCGAGCGAAGCCGAACCGTCGGTGAACCAGCTGGTCGAGCCGGCGCTCGAAAAAGCGGAGGAGAAGCGGCCGCCAAGGATGCTTGTCTCTTCATCGAGCAGCGAGCCGCCCAGGCTGAACCGCATCCGGCCAAGCTTCCGGTCCGCAATGAGCGCAGTCGTTCGGTAGGCGGAATTCCCTGAACGCTGAGCCGGATAGGTGCCGTAAACCTCGCCGGCTTCCGACGTCACGGTGAAAGCCAGCGGTCCCAAGTCGTGCCGGATGCCGATGCTCGAGCCGCCGCGCACCTGGAAGCCGTTGCCGGCCAACGGGTCGCGCGCCACCAGGAAGGCATTGCCTTGCTGCTGCGAGAGACGCTGCTGAAGCGCTCTGCCGCTTTCCGACAGGCCGAGCGCCACCGCCGTTCTGGGCGAGAGCCGTGCCAGAACAGTCGCCGCTATGGCTTTTGCCGCGCGTGCCTGATCCTCCGAAAGCCCCATCCGCTGGAGTTCCGCTTCGGGAGGGCTGCTCAAGTTCCGCCTCGTGGCGATGGACGCTGCCACAGGGCCCAGCTGCGCCGAGTTCGTGCTGTAGCTGGCGTCCAGAGCGGCATGCAAAGGTGCATCCTGGGCGGTGCGGGAAAGAGTTCGGCCCGGATCCGTCTCATACGCGCGGGCGTAGCCGTCGAGGAACACCGCTCCTTTGAGATCTCCCTTCGAATCGCCCATGGCAGGCGAGAGGACCCCGTTGCTGGTCAGGGACAATGGAGCCATCGAACCGGCCAGCGACAATGTGCCTTGCGGTGAGAAGGCGTTGGCCAGGTTCAGCATTCCTCGGCCGAAGATGTTGTCCGTTCCCGGAGCGCCCATATCCGTGGCGGTGGTGAGGAGCAGCTTGACGATCTGCTGCCCGGTGAGATTGGGGAACGCCTGCGCGAGCAGAGCGACCGCGCCCGCTATGGTCGGCGTGGCGAAGGATGTTCCCTTTACGGTTACAAGCGCTCCATCCCTGTTATAGGCCAGCATCCCTTCCCCTGCCGCCACAAGGTAGAATTCGGCGCCGCTACCCGCGCGGTCGCTGAAGGAAGCCATGTCCGTGCCGGCACTATTGAGGGCGCCGGCGATGATCACGGTGCCGCGCGCTTCAGGTTTGGTAGCTATCATCGAAGATGCGACCGGCTCCGCGGCGCCGTTGTTTCCCGCCGGCAGGACGACGACGATACCGGCGGCTGTTGCCCGATCGATTGCCTGAGCAACCAGAGGACTGCTGTCGGGGCCCCCCAGGGACATGTTGATGACGCGCACGGCGTTTTGAATGGCCAGATCGAACGCCTTGGCCAGGACGATGCCGTCGAACTCACATTTGGTAGCGCAGGTGTCGGGGCGGTCCGTTCTCAGCATCAGCAGCGTTGCATTGAACGCCACACCGTGCATTCCTGAATCGTCTTTCGCCGCTCCTAACACGGAAGACACCAGTGCGCCGTGGCCGCTCTCGCCGTACAGGCCGCGCGATGCCGCCACATCCGTCGACGCAGCGTGGATTCGACCGGCGAACTGGGGACTGTCCGGCGCAAAACCGCTGTCGATTATAGCGGCGGTTATGCCCTTTCCGGTCGCGCCTTTTTCATAAGCGTGGATCGCGAAGGAGCGAGCTGCTCCGAGCGAATTCTTATACTCCTGCGTGTCGAAACCGGCAGGGGGCGGAGGGGGTGGAGGTGGCGGCGGAGGAGGCGGAGGCGGAGGCGGAGGCGGAGGCGGCGGCGCGGGAGGTGGGGACGGCGGTATGGATTGGACTCTATCTCCTCCGCCTCCTCCGCCTCCACATGCGCTGAGCGCCGCGACGAGCACAGATAGACTGACCGTGCGAAGAAGAAGGTGTCTTCCTGTCATGCAAGCCTGCTCCCCCCTGGAGAGTGATACCGTAACGATATGCACGCGGACCCGCAACATATCGCTGGGAGCACTTCAGCCGCACCTTCGACGGGCGCCGAGCGCCAACGCCGGTCAGCCGGCGGGAGCTGGGAACTCGCCTCACCGCTCGTTCATTGGCTTTATCAGGAGATCAGCCCGTAGCGGATCGGCTACTGCGCGCGTCGCCTGGACGCGATCTCGAGATCGAGGAGAGTCATCATGGAAAGAAACACCTACGACAGCGACCGGAATTTCGAAGCGCTCGAAGATCTCGATAAATGGCAGCTTCAGGACGATGATCAGGACATTCGCGGCCGGATGCTCGTCTCTGCGACAGGGGATTCCATCGGCAGGATCGACAAGCTGCTTGTGGACCGCGAGCATGAGAGGGTCGCCGCCGTCCGGCTCGCCGACGGTCGAACGTTCCCCGTCGAGCCACTGCTGCGCAAGGACGACGTTGTGGTGCTCCTCGGAGAGACAGCGACAGCCGAGGAGAAGCGGGAGAGCGACGCGCCGAAGAGCAGCGCCAAGCTGATCCGGGTCCGCCCCCGGGTGCCGGAGCCCGTCGCGCACGTTCCTCCAGCACCCGCTCCCGAACGGAAGGCTCACTGGAACTGGAACAAGATCGGAGTTGGAGTGGCAGTGCTGGGCGCTGCTGCCGGGGCCGCTCTTCTCAGCCGCAAGGGCGGCAATGAAGACGACTTCGAATTCCGCCTGGAAACTGACGAGAACGTGCGCCTCATTTCCTCGACGAAGGTCGAGGGAACGCCGGTCCTCGACCGCGACGGCGCGAAGATCGGGAAGATCGAGAACTTCATGGTCGACAAATATACGGGCCGAGTCGCCTACGCCGTCATGAGCTTCGGCGGAATGATGGGATTAGGCACGAGCCTCTTCCCGCTGCCCTGGCCCCTGCTGGAGTATGACGAGAGCAAGGGCGGCTACAAGCTCGGCATCACCAAGGAAGAGATGAAAGACGCGCCGCGCTTCGAACCGAGCGACACGCCCGAGTTCGACGCCGACTACCGTAAGCGCGTCTTGCTATTCTACCGAGGTGCATGAACTGCAAGGCTAGCCACTGCGTCGCACGAGGCGTGAATGGAATGGCCGTTGATCGCGTAGCGCTCAGAGCGTTGCGCGGGCGGCCATGGCGCCTCCGGTAGAGATGTCGCGCCTGTGATCGCGTCACTGCCGCTCTGGGCGCTCCTGGCCGCCTTCGCGGTCGGCGCGGCGGTTGTCTGGGGCGCGGGCACCCGGCTTGCCGGATATGCTGTCGTCATCGCTGAACGCACCGGAATCAGCGGCGCCTTCATCGGAGTGATGCTGCTCGGGCTCATCACCTCGCTGCCGGAAGTCGCCACCGGCGCGACCTCGGCGCTCCGGGGCAACGCCGAGCTTGGAGTTAACAACCTGCTCGGCGGGGTCGCTTTCCAGGTGGTGGTGATCGCAGCTGCCGACCTGGCGCTTCGGCGCCGCGCAATCACGGCGAGCCTGCCCAATCCGGCGGTGATGCTTCAGGCGGTCCTGGCGATTGTCATTCTTGCAGTCGCGCTCGCCGGAACGATCGTCGGCGATGTCCCAGCGTTCGGACTTGGGCTGTGGTCGGGCGCGCTGGTGCTGATCTACGTCGGCGCAATGGCGCTGCTTCAGCGGGCGGGCGGGGACGAAAGCTGGGTTGCGCCGCGAGGGAAGGTTCCCAAGAGACGGGAGAGGCCCGAGGAAGGCGGAGCGGCGAAGGACCGCTCCAACCTCGTCCTCGGCTTGCTCACCTTTGCCGCGGCGCTGGTCATCCTCGCGGCAGGCTCGATCCTAACTCTGCTGGCGGACTCGATCGCCGAAGAGACCGGAATTGGTTCGGGCATGATCGGCCTCGTCCTGCTCGCCTTCGCGACTTCGCTGCCGGAGCTCAGCAGCGCCATCGGAGCGGTGCGGCTCAGGCAACCAGGAATGGCGATCGGCGACGTGTTCGGCGGCAATATCTCGGACGTCGCTTTGATCGCCCTGATCGACGCGGTCTACGATGGCCCACCGGTGCTGAATTCGATCAGCACCCTTTCAAGCCTGGCTGCCTTGCTCGGTATCCTGCTCACGGCGATTTACCTCATCGGCATGTTGCGTCGGCGGCCCGAGCAGGCGGCCCGGCTCGGATACGACTCGCTGGCCGTGCTCGTCGTCTACGCAGCCGGTCTGACGCTGCTATGGAACGTGGCCCACTGAGGCTCCAGTGGGACGCCGGTCCGCTGGAACCACCGGGTAGCCGGTCTGTTGGTTTTATCTGACCCAACTGGCTCGGAACGCTTAAAATTTTGACGAAACGGACGATGCAATTTCCTTGAGTAGCCCATTTGCACCTGGCAAGCAGCTTCGGCCCCGGAGGCGCCGTGCTTCCGGATCGATGGCCGCCCTGCTGATCGTGATCGGCGGCTGCTCCCAGGCGGAACAGCCGAAACAGCCCGCGCCGGAGCGAACGAAAGGGGCTCCTTCGCAGTCCGCTTCCAAGAAAGCTCCGGCTAAGCCTGTGAAGCCGCCTCCTCCGCCTCGAGCGCCCGAAACCAGCGCGGAAAACCAGCTCCACGACCGCATCCGCCGGCTGGGCGAGGAGTTCCAGGGGGATGTCGGGATCGCCGCCAGAGACCTCGAGAGCGGCTGGACCGCCCATTTCAACGGAGAGGAGTATTTCCCGCAGCAAAGCGTAAGCAAGCTCTGGGTGGCGGTCGCGCTGCTCGACCGGGTGGACCGGGGGGAACTAGACCTTGCGGAGGAAGTGACCCTGCGCCGTGACGACCTCACGCTCTTCTACCAGCCGATCCGGCCTCTCATCCTCAGGCCGGAAGGCTATACCACGACTCTCGGCGACCTGCTGGAGCGCGCGATAACCAGCAGCGACAACACCGCTAACGATTATCTGATGTGGCGGGCCGGCGGACCGGATGCCGTTCGACGGGTTCTGGCGACGAAGGGCATAGCGGGCGTTCGGTTCGGGGCTGGCGAGCGAGAACTCCAGAGCCGCATCGCCGGGCTGCAGTGGAAGCCCGAATATTCGCTGAGCCGGGCTTTCTTCGAAGCCCGGGAACAGGTGCCGCCCGAGAAGCGGAAAGCCGCGTTCGAAAGCTATCTGGAGGATCCGATGGACGGAGCGACCCCCATCGGGATCGCCAACGCGCTCGGGGAGCTTGAGAAGGGGCAGCTCCTTTCGCCCGCATCGACGGAATTGTTGCTGTCGATCATGAGCCGCACCCGAAGCGGGCCGAGGCGCCTCAAAGGGGGGCTCAGGAGCGGGTGGTCGATCGCTCACAAGACCGGCACCGGCCAAATCCTGGGGGGCACTCAGGCGGGCTACAACGACGTCGGCCTGATCACCTCCCCGGATGGGCGCACCTACTCTGTCTCCGTCCTGATCGGACGGACAGATCGGCCCCTGGCGGAGCGGATGGCGCTTATGCAGAAGGCTGTGGAGGCTGTCATCCAATACCACGGGGCCAAGTCGTGAGCAGCTGGACAGGCCCCCGCCATGTTGTGTCTGGAAACGACATAGGTGAGTTGAGGCCTTTCCCTGCCCAGGAGCCGCAATGATCCCGCCCCCAATCCCGAACCAGGAGGAGGCCAGGTTAGCGGCCCTGAAGCGCTACCAAATCGAGGGGGTGGGGCGCGAAGCCGCGTTCGATCATGCGACCGACCTTGCCGCGCATCTTTTCGAAGTGCCGATAAGCCTCGTCTCCATCGTCGGAGCGGAGGAGCAGCGCTTCAAAGGTGCTACAGGGCTGGCTGCGCCATGCACTTCCAGGGATGTTTCCTTTTGCGGGCATGCGCTGCACCGAACAGACGTGCTGGTTGTCGAAGACGCCCTGAAGGACGAGCGGTTCTTCGACAATCCACTGGTTACAGGGGACCCTCACATACGCTTCTATGCCGGAGCTCCCTTGCTCTTGGGCGACGGGACCATACCGGGCACGCTCTGCCTGATCGATCGCAAGCCCCGCTCTTTCAGCCGCGAGGAGGAGGAAGACCTTACGCGTCTGGCGAAGCTGGTCGTCGTGATCATCGAAATGAGGCTTGAGAGCATAGTTGCGGAAGAGCGCCAGCACGCGCTCGCCCGGATGAAGGACGAGTTCGTCGCTGCGACCAGCCACGAATTGCGCACTCCGCTAACATCCATTGCAGGCTCGTTGGGGCTGTTGCTTGCCGGAGCGGCTGGAGACCTGCCCGAGCGGGCGAGGCGGCTTGTCGGGATCGCGCACTCGAACAGCAAGCGCCTCGTCGGCCTGGTCAATGACATCCTCGACATGGACAAGCTCGCGTCGGGCAAGATGCACCTGGATTCCGATCCGGTCGATGTGGCTCAGGTGCTGGGGGAAACGGTAGAGGCCAATGGAGGGTTCGCGGCGGATCACTGCGTCCGGCTGGTCAGCGATCCGGTGCCCTCGGGACTGAAGGTGCTCGCCGACCATCGCCGGCTTTTACAAGTGCTGACGAACCTGTTGTCCAACGCTGTGAAGTTCTCCCCCAAAGACGGCACGGTGACGCTAAGCGCCCGGGAGAGCGAGGAGGGCAGAGTGCGTATCACCGTCGCGGACAAAGGGAGGGGGATACCCGAGGAATTCAAGTCCCGGATATTCAGCCGCTTCGCTCAGGCCGACGCCTCGGACGAACGGGAGAAGGGGGGAACTGGGCTGGGTCTCGCGATCGTGAAGGAGATCGTCACTCAAATGGGCGGCGCGGTGAGCTTCGACACCGCGCTTGGAGAGGGAACCTCCTTTCACGTGGACCTGCCTGCCGGCGAGCTAAGCTAGCGGCGCCAAACACCGGCGAGTCACTGGTTTCCGGCGCGCCGATACTTATCCCCAATATCCTAGTTTTCCACAGGCCGAATCCCCTTGTGCCTGCCGCTTGGGAAGAGCAGTTTCGAAGGGCAGCAAGAGCGGCCGACCGGAAACGGAAGAAAGCTCGAAGCTGCTGCCGGAGACTGAAAGCCAGCGGACATCCGAAAGGATGAAGGTGGCCAGAAGGAACCGGCAGGGCGAGCGAGGAAGAAGCGTGAGGCAAAGGCGAAAGCCAATGCCGCTCCCACTTTCCAAGCCGTCCAGCGGAACCGGAGCCCTCGGGCGAAGGAACCGCGAAAGAGGCTTCGGCGAAACAGAGATGTTCCGTTCGAAGGCTCGCTGGGGACCGGCGAGGCAGCAATGCCTCCGCTGGAAACCCGAGAGGGAACCGGTTTCACAGATCGCAAGATCATGAGCCGGATCCTGATCCGCCCGGGACAAGAGAAGATTGCCCTCACCGGCAATCGGACCGGATCCCAGGAAGGTGGGGGCTGGTGGAAACACCGCCCCCATTAGCTTGAATAGCCCGAGTCCAACCGGCTCCAGTTCCCTGAGCCCCAAACCGCGCGTGGCCGAGCGCCCTATGTCCGACGCAGCCTTTTATCGAGCGCGCGCTGAAGAAGCGAAGCTTGAGGCCAGCCAGACGAGCCTTGAGCACGTCCGGGCCAAATGCCTTCGTTCGGCGCAGGCGTGGATCGCCATGGCGGAGCGGGTCGAGGAAAGCGAACGCCGCCGAAGGGCCGCCAAGGACAAGCCCCGGTTCACCCCGGAACCCAGTGAAGGGCCGCGCGCGGCTCACAAGGAATCGGTGCTTACCAGGCAATGAGCGGGACCTTCGGCAGGTTCAGGCCCACGTTGAAGATGGCTTCTAACGCCAGGATCGGGCTCCGTCTTCGCGAACAGTTCGGGCGCGGAGGCACCGAGGTGGGGGTTCGGCGTGCCCAGCAGCTTGCCGAGCGGCGCGAGCTGGAGCCCTCCGACATCAAGTCCATGTACAGCTATTTCGCCCGCCACGAAGTGAACAAGAACACGACCAGGTACCGCTGGGCTCGATCGAGGACCCGTCGCCCGGCTTCGTCGCCTGGCTCCTGTGGGGCGGCGAGGAAGGCAAGCAATGGGTGAACGTCCAGCGCCGCAAGCTTTCCTCGGCGGGGCAGGGAAGCAGGGCTGACAAGGAGACAGCGGACTCCGTTCGGGCCGGGCCGTCTTTCGCCAGATTTGATCTTTAATGTCGGCCACTTGGCGTGCTACCGCTCCGCGTCCGGTTTGAAGAGGAGCGACGAGTGTTCGGTAAGTTTGGATCATCCGCTGGGTCTGTTGCACGTTGCTCCGTCATCCTGGGTCTCGCAGCGGCGGCAAGCGCCGGAATAGCGCAAAGAGCCCCGATCCTTCAGCCGGGTGCTCCGGGCCAAGCGCCCAAGGAGCTTACCCCGGAGCAAGCTGTCCAGGTGGCGAGCACGCGCTACTCGCCGGACGACGTGCGCTTCATCCAGGACATGATCGCCCACCATCACCAGGCCGTGCAGATGGCGGCGCTGGTGGAAGGGCGGACCACCAAGCCCGCGATCGTCGAGGTGGCGAAGCGGATCAGCGCTTCCCAGGCTGACGAGATCGCTTTCATGCAGGGATGGCTTCGCGAGCGAGGCCAGGCTGTGCCCGATCCCGCCTCGGCTCACGCGCACCACGACCACATGGGGATGCCCGGAATGGCCACCCCCGCCGAGATGGCGGCGCTTGCGGCAGCCAAGGGGGTCGCATTCGACCGGCAGTTCCTGAAGCTGATGATCGGCCACCATGAGGGCGCCCTCGCCATGGTGAAGAGGCTGCTGGACCAGCCGGGTTCCGCCTACGACCCGGTTCTCCTCGATTTCACGACCGACGTGAAGAACGAGCAGGAAGCCGAGATCAAGCGGATGGCCGCCCTTCTGGCCGAGCTTTCCGAGGATCCGCGGTCCAGCCTCTCCCCCGGTTTCCGAAATGCGGGACAGGCCGCGAGCAATATCGCGCTCCTCGCTACCCTTCCCAAGCCGACCGGCTTCTTCGACCGCGAGAACCCCGCCGGGCTTCCGCCGGTGAAGCCGGCCAAGGCGCCGGAAGCGCAGCCTGCCGGACAAGCGCCCGCAGCAAGCCCGCAAGCGAGAAGCGACCCCGATTTCGGAACACGCTCGCCGCTCCTGAGCTTCGCCAATACCGACATGGCATTTTCGGGCGACCTGATGGCGGTCGGCAACTACCACGGGTTTAACCTCTACCGGCTCGGCGCCAACGGCGTTCCGCGCCTGTTGAGTTCGGTCGTCTGCCCGGGCGGGCAGGGTGACGTCTCGATCGCCGGCGATCTCCTGATCATGTCCGTCGAGCAGACCCGGGGACGGGTCGACTGCGGGCTTCAGGGCGTCGCCGAGGATGTGAGCAAGGAGCGCTTCCGCGGCCTGCGCATCTTCAACATCAGCGATCCCGCCCGGCCGCTCCAGGTGGGCCAGGTGCAAACCTGCCGCGGGTCGCACACGCACTCGATCGTGTCGTCCACTCCGGCGTCGCTCATCGTCTACAATTCCGGCACCTCCTCCATTCGGAAGGACGAAGAGCTCAAGGGCTGCGTCGGCGATGCGCCCGGCGACGAGCGAACCGCCCTGTTCCGGATCGACGTCATCGAGATACCGCTCGCCGATCCCTCGCGGTCGCGAATCATCGACAGCCCTGGGGTGTTCGCCGACCCCGCTACCGGTCGCCTTGCGGGCCTGTGGCAGGGCGGAAACCATGGGCCGGGCACGCAGGAGACGAGACGGACCGACCAGTGCCACGACATCACGGTGTTCCCGGCGCGCAATCTCGCCGCCGGAGCCTGTTCGGGCAACGGGCTCATTTTGGACATCAGCGACCCGCGCAAGCCGCGGCGAATCGACGCGGTCGCCGACAAGAGCTTTGCCTACTGGCACTCGGCAACGTTCAACAATGACGGGACCAAGGTGCTGTTCACGGACGAATGGGGCGGGGGTTCACGGCCCCGCTGCCGGGCGCAGGACCAGCGCAACTGGGGCGCGAACGCGATCTACGACATCGTCGATGGGAAGCTTCAGTTCCGAAGCTATTACAAGCTTCCGGCAACCCAGACCGAGCAGGAAAACTGCGTCGCTCATAACGGCTCGGTCGTGCCGGTTCCCGGGCGCGACATCTTCGTCCAGGCCTGGTACCAGGGCGGCATCTCGGTCATCGACTTCACCGACTCGGCAAGGCCGATCGAGATCGCCTACTTCGACCGGGGGCCGATCGACGAAAAGCATCTGGTGACGGGCGGCTTCTGGTCCGCCTACTGGTACAACGGCCGGATCTACGGAACGGAGATCGTCAGGGGTCTCGACGTCCTCGCGCTGAAGCCCAGCGAATATCTGACGGAGAGCGAGATCGCCGCGGCGGCTCTCGCCGACCAGGGGCGCACCTTCAATCCGCAGCAGCAGTTTCCGGTCACCTGGCCCGACCATCCGGTGGTGGCCCGGGCCTATGTCGATCAGCTCGCCCGCTCGGGGGCTCTCACCCCTGCGGCGACGTCGCAGCTCACCGCTGCGCTGGCCCAGGCCAAGGTGCGCATGGACACCCGCAAGGGGGATCGGGCGCTGGCGGCAAGGCTGAGGTCCCTCGCAGCCGGCTTGCAAACCAGCGGCAGCGATCCGGCGACGAACAAGCGAGTGGCCGCGCTTCGGGAGACGCTGGCGGGAGTAGCGGCCAGGCTCGGCTAGGCTCGGCGCTCAGGGAACCCGCTGCCCGTTGACGTTGCCGGGCGGCGAGTAGCGGCAGATGAGGTAGTCGGAGGCGCTGCTCGTCTGGATGGCGCAGCCCACGCGCGTCGTGCCCGGCCAGATGATTTGCGTGTAGTGACCCACGTCGGGCCACCTGCCGGTCTGGCTGACGTCGGGGAAGATGCCTGGGCGGAACATAGATTTCTCGCTCGCCCAGTCCGCCACCATCCGCTCGAGGGTAAAGGCGCCGCGGGTTCCCATCCAGAGGTTCTCGCCTTGCCCCACCCTCATGTGCGGCGGCGCGTGATCGAGCCCTCCGCTGCTCGCCAGCATAGGTCCGTAGGCGGCTGCCGAGGCTGCAAGCGCCGGATCCCAAGTCAGGGGCGGCACCCCCGCTGCGACGCGTTCGCGATTGTGTGCCGCAAGCAGCCGCGCCTCCATGTCGTTGCGGTCCTGGATCGGGCCGCTCCAGCCGGAACCGGAAGGCGCCCTCAAAACTGAAGCGGCCGGCCGGGCGTCTACCACTACCGGCCCCGGCGAGGCGCAGCTGACGGCAAGCGCCGCCGCCGCGATCGAGACCAGACACAATCTTTTCTGCATGGCGCATCCTCTCTTGTGCCGCCCAAACCCGGCGCGGCGGCGGTTGGCTCCTTCGGCGCGACACGGCGGAGGTGGAACGACCGGTGCTTGCGGCGGGTTTCCTCAGGGAAGGAGAGAGACAATGAGAATGGGACTCAGCCTCGGCACGATCGTCGTCATCATCATAGTGCTGATCATCATCTTCTGATCGCCAAACCCGGGAGAAGCCATGCCGAGCGAAGCGGAGAGGGCTCGGGACAGGAAGCTGCGGTCGATGGCCGCAAACCGCGGCTGCAGATTGGTGAAGTCGCGCAGGCGCAATCCCGACAAGCCCGACTTCGGGCGCTACGGCCTGGCCGATGCTCAAACGGGCGAGCCGGTATTCGGCTTTCGCCGAAACCGCGTGAAAGCGACCGCGGCGGAGATCGAGGAATTCCTCAGGAGCAGCCTGAGGCTGAGCTGGAAGTGCTCGCTTCGCGCTTGAGGGTTCTCAGCCGGCGAGCGCCCACAGGGCAGGAGCGGCGGCTCGCCCCGTTTCGGGAAAGGGGATTTGCCGCCGGAACTCGTCGGTGAACACACCATCCACCCGGATGCTGATCGAAAGGCCGCCATTGGCGTCGGCGCCGTGGAACTGGTTGACCGTGTCGAACCAGGCCGAGTGGGAGGAGACGTAGAGCTTCTCCCCCGTTTCGGGGTTCAGCATGTAGAATGGCTTTGCGAAGTTGGTCCTGAACCAGATGAATTCGTGGCACAGGTCGTGGCTGTCATGGTCCTTGTGAGCGGAGACCGCGCGGCCGCTGTCGTCGTACATGATCAGCATCCGGCCCGTAGCCTCGAAGGGCAGCGTGGCGATGAAGTCCATCAGCGGCTCGAACTCCGCCGCCTCCTCGCTCGGCTCCCAAAGCTCGGTTCGGTCGAGGTCGTAATAGTCGTCGGGCTCGCGCGACTTCGACAGGTACACCATCCGCGACCCCGGCACGTTGGGAGCCGATGCGTCGAGGAGGAATGGACCGGTGTAGAACTTGATGTCGCGCGCCTTCGCCAGCCGAGCCTCGATCCGCTCGGTGAGGAAGCCGTCGAGCGACTTCAGCCGCTCCACGTCTATGAAGGGATCGAGGTCCTTGTAGCAGGGGTAGGAGGCTGTTCTCATGGGCGATCAGCTTACGCGCGGGCTGGCGGGAGGGTTCCGGAACCGCAGCCACGTTCCGCCGTTCAGGACCCACCTTTTAAAAAATATTTGCACCGACTGATCCTTGCTGATTGAGTAATTAAAATTTTTCTTATAATGGCAGCGCTCTCAAGCTGCTCACCTACATAACTGATTCTGCTTGAATATACGTCTGGTCGGCGGGGGGAACTGCTGTCTGGAGAAACATGAAGATATTTGTAAGCGGCCTTTACTGCGGCGGAAACCCACAGCCGGGCGTAGGCATCATTCGCTCCCTTGGACAGGGCTATCCCGACGCCACGCTCGTGGGCGTGGAATATTCCAACCGTATCTCGGGAATCCATTGGGAAGGCATTGACGACCTCTGGATCCAGAGGCCGTGGGACGAGCTCGACCTCGATTCCCACGGTGAGCAGGTGAAGGAGGCGCTCGACGCCGGCGGCATGTGGATCTCGGGCAGCGACCTTGAGGCCATGTGGCTCGCCGACCTGTTCCCGGACGGACACCCCAACCTGCTCGCTCCGCCGATGGGCGCTCTCAAGCGGATCACCAAGCCTGCCGTCGAGGCCGCCAGGGAGCTTCCGGTCAAGATCCCGACCTATATCTCTACCGAGAACAGCGACTGGGAGCTGCACGCATTCTGCCGCGCCCAGAACTGGCGGGTCTGGCTGAAAGGCCCCTATTACGACGCTGCCCGGACCCCGAGCTGGGACTCGTTCGAAGCGGCTCGGGCAGCGCTCACCAAGGTCTGGTCGACCCAGCGCCTGTTCCTGCAGGGTCATGTCAGCGGCTATGAGGAATCGGTGATGCTGAGCGCCTATAAGGGCGAGCTGCTCGGCGCGGTCAGCATGCGCAAGCGCGACATCACTCCCGAGGGCAAGACCTGGGCCGGGGACATCTCCGAGGTTCCGAACGAGTTTATGATCCCGCTTCGCCGGATGGTGAAGGAGCTCAATTGGACCGGCGGCGGCGAGCTTGAGATGGTCCGAGACGCCGGCGGTCAACTCTGGCTTCTGGAGATGAACCCCCGCTTCCCGGCCTGGGTGCACGGCGCCACGATCGCCGGGCACAACCTGCCGGCCCTGCTGGTGCAGGGGGCGACGGGCACCAAGTCGAAGCCCGCTCCGGCGCTTTCGGAAGAGTTCACGCGCGTGGTTCTGGAAGTGCCGGTGCGCGACGAGTATCCGCTGCCGCCGCTCCCCGAGCCCTATGCGGGCGCGATCGGCCATTCGATGAAGCACCCCTCGGGCCTCACCTCGCTTGCCAAGAAGCTGCACAAGACGAACCCGGAGATGCTCGAGGCGGTGCCCGATCCGGATGCTCCTGACGGATTGCCCAGGATCCCCGACTCCTTCGTCGCGGACATCGACAGCTACGACTTCGCCGAGGTCCAGACCCCGCAATTCCTGTTCATGGATTCGACCGCTGCCGGCCTGTTCAAGCGGGCGTCGGACCGGGCGCATCGCCTCAGCACCAACGAGGTGCAGGTGGTGAGCGGCTATTCGATCAAGACCAATCCGGACGAGCGGCTGATCAAGCTCGCGCTCGACAATGGGTTCCTGGCCGAGTGCATCAGCCTTGCCGAGGCGCAAAAGGCGATCGAGGTCGGCTTCCGGGCGGACCAGGTGATCCTGAACGGCCCCGGCAAATGGTGGCCGGAAGGGATGATGCCCAAGGGGCGGATCCACGCGCTCTTCTGCGACAGCATCGCCGACCTCAACCGCACCGTCGCGGCGCTGGAGGCTGGCGAGGTCAGCTCCAGGCATGTCGGAATTCGCCTTCGCACTCCGAACATCGTCTCGCGCTTCGGCATTCCCCTCGACAGCCCGGAGACCTTCAGGAAGCTGGTCGACGCGGTGAAGCGGCTTCCGACCGACACCAAGTTCGGGATCCACTTCCACATGGCCAGCGACCGCGTGGGTGTCGCGCAATGGTGGCACCTGTTCGAATCGATGCTGAAGTGGTGCCGCTCGATCCAAGCTCTGACCGGCCGCACCATCGCGATACTCGACATGGGCGGCGGCTGGTTCCCGGACGACTGGCACGCCGACGACGACAGCAAGTTCGCTCATGCGGTGGAGACGGTGAAGGCGATGCTTCCGGAGGTGCGCCAGATTGTGTCCGAGCCGGGCAAAGCGATGGCTCAGCCCTCGATGGCGCTCGCGATGCGCATCCTCGAGATCCAGGAGCATGAGGAGGATTATGTGGAAGCCGTGGTCGACGCGTCGATCGCCGAGCTTCCGATGTACTTCTTCTATCCGCACCGGATGCTGAGGAAATGCGGCAAGACGGGCGAGCTGACCCCGCTCGGCCGGGGCAAGACCCATTTGATGGGGCGGCTGTGCATGGAGCACGATGTCGTCGCCGCAAACGTTCAACTTCCCGAAGGGACCCGCGCCGGCGACCTTCTGATCTTCTGCGACGCCGGCGGTTATGACAGGAGCATGTCCTATGTATTTGGCCGCGGCTGAACAGCGCCTCGACCTTCTCGAGAAGGAAACCGATGGCGCGCCCTGCAGCGCACGATGGGAGGAGTTTCCTTTTTCCGTCCTCTCGCACCATGGCGAGGCATGCTGCGACATCGCCCGCGAATGGGTGAAAGCGATGGACTATGCGCAGCTGAACGGAGGCGACCTGCTGAGCGGGCCGCGCTGGCTGAGGCAGCGCTACGAGTGGGGGCCGTCGGTCTGGCCGCTGCACTGGTGCGAGGCTGTGAACGAAAAGGTTATCGACTGCGGCGCCCACGCGGCGCTTGCCCACGAGGCCTTCGAAGCGCGCGGGGTGACGGCTTTTAGGGCGCAGTTCGTTCAGAGCTACAGCCCCGAGGCGATCGGCCAGTGGCGCACCAAATGGGTGGAGGGCGAGGCGTCCGATCACTGGCTGGACGACGAGTTCATCTACCACGAAGGCAATGCCCTGCTCGCCGGAGGCGACGAGGTGAAGCTTTGGGACGGGAGCGCGGGCTGCTGGGTCAATCCGCGCCAGTCGGGCGGCTATGGAAGCCTGATGGCGGTTCGAATCTTCGCCGACGAGGCTCAGGCGTCCGCCGGCGGCTTCCGCTGGGGCTTGCACCGGATCGCGCCCAATCACTGGCACCACATCGGTTGAAGGGAGGCGCTTCGCGAAGCTTAACGTGACACGACAAGCCGGTCAGGATGGGGTCACCGCGAATCGGGTAAGTTCTTGGCAACAGGTCGGAAAAAAGCCGACATTCAACAGGAGGATTGCCGTGAACGCTCTTACCAAATCTCTTCTCGGAGCCGGCGCAGCCGCTCTCGCGACCCTTACCGCCGCGGCTCCGGCCCAGGCCCAATATTATCCCTATCCCGACCAGCGCCAGGGCGTTGACCTCGGAGCAATCGCTCGAGGCGTTGCAACCGCCGGTGCGGTCGCTGCGGTTGTCGGAGCAATCACCAACGCCACTCGTGGTGGAACCTACGGCGGCGGTTACGGTAACCGCGGCGTGTACGGCAACGGCACCTACGGCAACGGCGGATACGGCTATCCGAGCCAGGGCGCCGGCTACGGCTACGGCAGCCAGAATTTCGAGCGCGCCGCGGTCGACGCCTGCGGATCCCAGGCCCAGCGCTACGGCCGGGTCAGCATCGACAATGTCGAGCTTCGGAGCCGAAGCACGGTTCGAGTGCGCGGAATGATCGAGGCGAATGCGGGCGGCTACGGCGGCTACGGCAGCTACGGCGGCGGAATTGAGCGCCGTACGTTCGACTGCAGCTTCCGCAGCGACGGCCGGATCACGAACTTCGACACCGGCCGCGTCCGCTACTAAACACCAGCACCCCTCGCTGGACAGATATGCGCGCGATCCTTTACGGCTCGCGCGCATATTTTTTGTCCGCGAGACCCGATGACCGTCCAGCCTTCCGATTCCATCCTGATCGTCGATTTTGGGAGCCAGGTGACCCAGCTGATCGCGCGGCGTGTGCGCGAGGCGGGAGTCTATAGCGAGATCGTGCCGTTCAGCAGCGCCCTGGAAGGTTTCGAGCGGATCCGGCCCAAGGGCGTGATCCTTTCCGGCGGACCGGCGTCGGTCACCACCGCCGACAGCCCCCGAGCACCGCACCAACTGTTCGAAGCAGGCTTGCCGATGCTCGGCATCTGCTACGGGCAGCAGCTGATGGCCGAGCAATTGGGCGGAAAGGTCGTCAACGGCGACCATGCCGAATTCGGCCGCGCCTTCATCGACATCAAGGACGAGTGCCCCTTGTTCGACGGCCTCTGGGCGCCGGGCGAGAAGCACCAGGTCTGGATGAGCCACGGCGACAAGGTCGAGACCCTTCCACCCGGCTTTCGGATCGTGGCCCAGTCCGACGGAGCGCCCTTCGCCGCCACCGTCCATGACGAGCGGCAATTCTACGGAGTCCAGTTCCATCCCGAGGTGGTCCATACTCCGGACGGTGCGCGGCTGATCGCCAACTTTGTCCGCCACGTCTGCGGGATGGCGGGCGACTGGACCATGGCCGAGTTCCGGGCCACCAAGATCGCCGAGATACGCGAGCAGGTGGGCGAGGGAAGGGTGATTTGCGGCCTTTCCGGCGGCGTCGATTCCGCCGTGGCGGCGGTCCTGATCCACGAGGCGATCGGCCATCAACTGACCTGCGTGTTCGTCGACCATGGCCTCATGCGCGCGAACGAAGCGGAGCAGGTGGTGAGCCTCTTCCGCAACCACTACAATATCCCGCTGGTCCATGTGGACGCGCAAGCGCTGTTCCTGGACGGCCTCGCCGGGGTCACGGACCCGGAGGCGAAGCGCAAGTTCATCGGCAAGACCTTCATCGAGGTGTTCGAGGAGGAAGCGAAGAAGATCGGCGGCGCCGATTTCCTGGCCCAGGGCACGCTCTACCCGGACGTGATCGAAAGCGTCAGCTTCACCGGCGGGCCTTCGGTGACCATCAAGAGCCATCACAATGTCGGCGGCCTTCCCGAGCGCATGAACATGAAGCTGGTCGAACCGTTGCGCGAGCTGTTCAAGGACGAGGTTAGAGAGCTCGGGCGGGAGCTCGGGCTTCCCGACGCGTTCGTCGGCCGCCATCCGTTCCCTGGGCCGGGTCTCGCCATCCGCATCCCGGGCGAGGTCACCAAGGAGCGTTGCGACATCCTGCGCAAGGCCGACCTAATCTACCTGGACGAGATCCGCCGCGCCGGCCTCTACGACGCGATCTGGCAGGCGTTCGCGGTGCTTCTGCCGGTGAAGACGGTGGGAGTGATGGGCGACGGCCGCACCTACGACAATGTCTGCGCTCTTCGGGCGGTGACTTCGAGCGACGGAATGACCGCCGACATCTACCCGTTCGATTCCGCCTTCCTCAGCCGAACGGCCACCAGGATCATCAACGAGGTGCGCGGAATAAACCGCGTCGTCTACGACTATACCTCGAAGCCCCCGGGCACGATCGAGTGGGAGTGAGCGGAGCCTAATGGGGCGTTTTGCTTTGAGCCTTCCGAGGGGCTAGACCCGCGCCATGTCCATCACCCACTCGCTCGACACCTCCACCAGCCGAGCCCATCCGGTGCCGGCGCCGATGCGGCGGCTGACCGTGCCGAAGATCATGGGCATGAAGGGCGGTGAGCCCATCGTGATGCTGACGGCCTACACCGCGCGGATGGCGCAGCTTCTCGATCCGCATTGCGACCTTCTGCTGGTCGGGGACAGCCTCGGCCAGGTGATATACGGCCTTCCGTCCACCGTTCCGGTAACGCTTGACATGATGTGCGCCCACGGGGCCGCGGTCGTTCGTGGCTCCTACCACGCTGTGGTGGCGGTCGACATGCCGTTCGGCTCATACGAGGCGAGCCCAGCCCAGGCGTTCGAGAGCGCGTCCCGGATCCTGAAGGAAACCGGAGCGGCGGCGGTGAAGCTGGAGGGCGGGGTCGCCATGGCAGAGACGGTGGCCTTCCTCGCCGGGCGGGGAATTCCCGTGATCGGGCATGTCGGGTTGACGCCGCAGGCGGTGAATGCGCTCGGCGGCTATGCCGCCCGGGGCAAGAGCGAGGCGGAGGCCCAAAAAATACTCGAGGATGCAAAGGCGGTGGCGGAAGCCGGCTGCTTCGCGCTGGTTCTCGAAGGGGTGATGGAGGAGATCGCGGTCGAGGCTACCCGCTCTGTGGGGTGTCCCACGATCGGCATCGGGGCTTCGGCGCAGTGCGATGGGCAGGTGCTGGTCACCGAAGACATGCTCGGCCTGTTCGAGCGGACGCCCCGCTTCGTGAAGCGGTTCGACGACCTTGCCGGCCGTATCGGAGAAGCGGCGGCCAGCTACGCTTCGGAGGTCCGGGCCCGAAACTTCCCGACCGAAGAGCAGATTTACCGCGCCGCCAAGTGAAGAGTCTTTCGTTTGCGGCGTTCTCCCGGTAGAGGATCGGCTCTGCCCCTTCAGGCGCAAATCTCCTGTTCATGTTCGGTGCTGTTGAAAGCGCGGAGCCATGGGGGTGGAGCCGGAGCGTGGCCGGCATTTGGAGAGATTTGTGGCGATCAAGCCGGTTGGAAATGAAACCTTCTACCGAGAGGTGGACGAGGAGCTTCGAAAGGAACAGCTGACTAGCTGGTGGAAGCGCTACGGCTGGGCCGCGATCGCGGCTGTCGCCCTGCTGCTGGCGGCGATCGCCGGCTTCATCTGGTGGCAGAACGAGAAGGAGCGGCGCGCCGGCGAACATGCCGAGGCGCTTCTGAAGGTTTACGAAGATGTGCAGGCAGGCCGCACCCAGGGAGTCGATGCGCGGCTCAACGAGATCGCCGAGGACGGTTCCGACGGCTATCGCGCCTCCGCCTTGCTGACCAAGGCCGACATCGCTCTCCAGGCCAACAACGAAGCTGCCGCGATCGCGGGGTTCAAGTCGGTCGCGGAGGATGAGGATCTGCCAGATCCCTATCGAAACCTGGCGCTCATTCGGCAGACGGCGGTGGAATATGACAAGCTTCCGCCCGCTGCGATCATCGAGCGGCTTCGACCGCTGGCCCAGGCTGGAAACCCCTGGTTCGGAAGCGCCGGCGAGATGACCGCGGTCGCTTATCTGAAGCTTGGCAAGCCGCAGCAGGCGGCACCCATTTTCGCCGCGATGGCGAAGGACCCGAACTTGCCCGAATCAATCCGTTCGCGCGCCGTCCAGATGGCAGGCGCGCTGGGCGTGGATGCAGTAGTTGAAGCGCCCGCAGCCGGCGCAGCGAAGGAAAATACCCAATGAAGCGACTAGTGTTTGCTGCCGCCGCGATGAGCCTTCTCAGCGGTTGCGCCGCTCTGGGCCTCGACAGGAAAAAGACGGTCACTCCCACGGTCGGACAGAGGATCGCCGTGCTCGGCGCCGAATCCGCGATCCAGGTCGATCCGACACTTACCGGGGTGCAGGTGACCCTGCCGCCGATGGTCCAGAACGATGCCTGGGCGCAGCCGGGCGGCAACGCCTCCAAGTCGGTGGGCCATCTGGCGCTCGGGCCGACACTCGGTCCGGCCTGGTCGGCGAGCATCGGCCAGGGCAGCACGACCAGGGCGCGCCTGGCTGCGTCTCCGGCGGTCGCGGCGGGCCGGGTCTACACGGTCGACACCTCGGCTACGCTCCGAGCCTTCGACGCTGCCACGGGTCGCCAGGTCTGGTCCACGCGCATCGGCGATCCGAAGGATCTGGTCGGCGGCCGAAGCTTCTGGAACGGCGAAGCGCTCGGCAATAGCGGCACTTTGTTCGGCGGCGGAGCAAGCTACGACAATGGGCGCGTCTACGCCACGAACGGGCTGGGCGACGCGGCCGCGTTCGACGCCGCGACCGGCCGCCAAATCTGGCGGGTTCGTCCAGGCGGCCCGCTTCGCGGTGCTCCGACCATCGCCAACGACGCCGTGTACGTCGTCAGCCAGGACAACCAGCTTTACGCTCTCAACCCGGCCGACGGCTCCCTGCGATGGAACGGAATCGGCACTTTGGAGCAGGCGGGGGTCTTCGGCTCCGCGGCCCCGGCCGTCGGCCAGGGCACGGTCGTCGCCGGTTTCTCCTCCGGCGAGCTGACCGCCTTCCGTTACGAGAACGGCCGCGTCGTCTGGCAAGACCAGCTTGCCCGAACCAGCATTTCGACCGCCGTCTCCTCGCTTTCCGATATCGATGCGGAGCCGGTGATCCACGAAGGCCGGGTCTACGCGATCGGCCAGGGCGGGCGAATGGTGGCGCTTGAACTCGCGAGCGGCCAGCGGATCTGGGAAATCAACGTCGCCGGGATCTCCACGCCGGCCGTAGTGGGAGACTGGATTTTCGTCGTGACCGACGAAGCGCAGCTTCTCGCCATCGCCCGGGCGACCGGAAAGGTGCGGTGGATGACCCAGCTTCGCCGATACCGCGATCCGAAGGACCGGGATGGGCCGGTAAGTTGGGTCGGGCCGGTGGTTGCGGGCAATCGCCTGATCCTCGCCAATTCCGCGGGGCAGATCGTCAACGTGTCGCCGCTCAACGGCGCCGTGCTTTCGGCTCTGAACACCAACGTGCCGATCACCCTTCAGCCGGTGGTCGCCGGAGGGACGCTCTTCGTCCTGGACGATCGGGCGCGCCTGACGGCCTACAGGTAAGAACCCGCCCACCGCCGGGGGGCGGCGGCCGCGGTTGACCGAGTGCGGCTGAGGCTGCAGGGGTGGGTATGCCCAAGCTCCCCACTGTCGCGATTGTCGGCCGCCCCAATGTCGGGAAGTCGACCCTGTTCAACCGTCTGGTGGGTAAGAAGCTCGCGCTCGTCGACGACCGGCCGGGAGTGACGCGGGACCGGCGCGAGGGCGACGCCACCCTGCTCGGTCTCGACTTCCGGGTCATCGACACCGCCGGCTACGAGGACGAGGATCCCAACACTCTGCCCGGACGGATGCGGGCTCAGACCATCGCCGCCGTCAAGGAGGCGGACGTCGCACTGTTCCTGATGGACGCGCGCGCCGGCCTCACCCCCCTCGACGAGGAGATCGGCCGCTGGCTGAGGAGCGAGACCACGCCTGTCGTACTCGCAGCCAACAAGGCCGAGGGCAAGGCCGGCGAGAGCGGCATCCTGGAGGCGTATTCCCTGGGTTTCGGGGAGCCGATCGCGATGAGCGCCGAACATGGCGAAGGCGTCGTCGACCTGTTCGAGCACCTGCGCCCTTACGTGGAGCGCGAGGAGGGCGAGGAGGAGGAAGAAGAGGGCGAAGGCCCGCTGAAGCTTGCAATCGTCGGCAGGCCCAATGCGGGCAAGTCCACTCTCATCAACCGGATCCTGGAGCAGGAGCGGCTGATCACGGGCCCGGAGGCTGGGATTACGCGGGATTCCATCGCGATCGACTGGGTCTGGCGAACCAATGGCGAGGAGCGGCCGGTCCGGCTGATCGATACCGCGGGCATGCGCAAGCGCGCCAAGATCGACGACAAGCTGGAGAAGCTGTCGGTCGCCGATGCGCGGCGTGCCGTCGACTTCGCCGAAGTGGTGGTGCTTCTGCTCGACGCCACTCGCGGGCTGGAAGTGCAGGACCTGAAGATCGCCAGCCATGCCCTCGAGGAGGGGCGGGCGCTGATCATCGCGATCAACAAGTGGGACATCGCCGAGAACCAGAGCTCGCTGTTCCAGGGGATCCGAGCAGCGCTCGAGGAAGGCCTTGCCCAGGCGCGGGGCGTGCCCTTGCTCGCGGTCTCAGCGATCACCGGCAAGGGCATCGATCAGATGCTGAACGCCGCCTTCGAGATCCGCGAGACCTGGTCGAAGCGCGTGTCGACCGGGCAGCTGAACCGCTGGTTCGAGGATGCGGTTGAACGCAACCCGCCGCCGGCGCCCGGCGGCAAGAGGATCAAGCTTCGCTACATCACCCAGGTGAACACCCGGCCGCCTTCGTTCGTGGTGTTCGGGAGCCGCCAGGATGCAC
>DASYWC010000241.1:0-2211 GCA_035936615.1 Allosphingosinicella sp.
GTCGTCATGTTTATCACCGTCCCGCGGCGAACGAATATCAGCCCTGCCGCGATGAAGCCGATCGCCTGGGCGAGGCCCTGGATCGAGCGCAGGGGATCCGGGGCATATTGTTCGGTTCGAAGCTGTTGGTAGACGATCAGCGACGAGACCATGATCATCGCGCTGCTCAGCGCCACAAGGGCATGGGTCCGGATTCCCGCGTCGTGGCCCCTCATCTCCCGGTCGAAGCCCAGCATCAGCCCTAGCCCTGAGGCAAGCCCGAGCCGAAGGAGAAGCTCGGTCCAGGTGAAATGATCGATCGCGCCGCCGCCCATGGCGATTTGTTACAACGCGGTTACGGCCAGGCAAAGAAAATCCGGCGCCCTCGGCAAGGCGCCGGATTGGGAGATTTTCAAACTAGGCGTCTTGAGTCTCGGCCTGCTTCTGGCGCTGGTCCTGCTCGCGATTCTCGTTCGATCCCTCAATGGTAGGGGAAGAACCGCCGTTGATCTCGATCTTGCGCGGCTTCATCGTCTCGGGGATCTCGCGAACCAGGTTGATCGACAGGAGGCCGTCGCGCAGCTCCGCGTCCTCCACCCGGACGAAGTCGGCAAGCTCGAAGCGCCGTTCGAAGGCTCGGGTCGCAATGCCCATGTGCAGGAAGTTGCCGTCCTTGTTGCGGCCCTCTTCCTTGCGGCCGGTCACCACCAGCATGTTCTGCCGAGCCGTGATATCGATCTCGTTCTGCTTGAATCCGGCTACGGCCAGAGTGATCCGGTAGCTGTCGTCGCCGAGCTTTTCAATGTCGAACGGCGGATAGTTGTCGGCCTGCTCGGCGCCGGTGCCGTGCTCGAGGAAGTCGAACAGGCGGTCGAAGCCGACGGTGCTTCGGCGATAGGGTGAAAAATCAAAGCTTCTCATGGTGAATGTCCTCCTCATGAAGCAACATATCGAATGAGGGGCATTCCAAGCGCGAAAGCCCCTGGAAACTCACCGGAAACCGCAAAAAAGTCTCCCGGCGAGGATAATCTAGGAAGGGTTTTTTCGGGCTTCAAGAGGAGCGTGGGCGGCCCCTCAGCGGCGCCGGCGAGGCAGCTTGTCTTCCAGCACTGCGGCCAGCTCGGCCATGCTGAACGGCTTTCTCAACACCGCCACTTCGGCGCCAACCGCGGAGTCGATCTGCTCGCTTTCCGCATAGCCGGTAACGAACACGATCGGCAGATCGGGATGCGTCTTGCGGATGGCGCGGGCGACGTCGGCTCCGTGCATGGCCGGCATTGCGTAGTCGAGCAGAACGAGATCCGGCTCCGTCGTCTCCAGCGCCTTCAGGCCCTCTTCGCCATCTTCTGCCGAGACGACCGAATGGCCGAGGCCGTGCAGGCAGTCGGCGATGAAATCCCTGACATCGGAATCGTCGTCGACCAGCAGGATGGTCGCGCCGCTGACCGCAGGCTTCCGATCGGGGGCCTTGCTGTCCGGCTCGGTCTCCACCGGCTCGCAGGTCGCCTCGGCGGCCTCAGGCAACAGCAGGTGGATGGTCGTGCCTTTGCCTAACTCGCTCTCTATCTGGAGGGTGCCCCCCGACTGCCGCGCGATCCCGTACAACTGGGCGAGGCCCAAGCCGGTACCCTTGCCCACAGGCTTGGTCGAAAAGAAGGGCTCGGTTGCCCGGGCAAGCACCTCCTCGCTCATTCCGACGCCGGTATCGCTGACCGACACGCAGATGTAGTTCCCGGCCGCCACGTCGGGACCATCCTTAAGCACCGTCCGGTCGGTGGAGATGGTGAGGGTGCCGCCCTCAGGCATAGCGTCCCTCGCGTTGATGGCGAGGTTTAGCACCGCGTTCTCGAGCTGGTTGGCGTCGCAAATGCCGCAGTCCACGTCAGGGTTGAGCGCAGTCGTGATGGAGACGGCACCTCCGATCGTGTGGCGGAGCAGGTCGTCCATGCGCTCGATCACCCGGTTCACGTCGACCGGCGCCATGCTGATCCTCTGGATCCGTGAAAAGGCGAGCAGCTGACCCGTCAGCTTCGCTCCGCGGCGGGTGGATTCCAGCGCCCCCTCGGCGATCCGCTTGAGGCGCGAATCCTCCACCCGCGAGGCGATGATCTCCAGTCCGCCCAAGATCGGAGTGAGCAGGTTGTTGAAGTCGTGCGCGATTCCGCCGGTGAGCTGGCCCACAGCCTCCATTTTCTGCGCCTGCCGCAGCGCCGCCTCCGCCCGCATCCGCTC
>DASYWC010000242.1:0-3092 GCA_035936615.1 Allosphingosinicella sp.
CCCCTGCAGAGTCACAGTCTTGCCGGTTCCAGTCGCCCCAGCAATCAGCCCGTGCCGGTTCGCGCGGCTCAGCAGCAGACGCTGCTCCCCTCCTCCACCGCTCCCGATCGATATGCCAAGTTCGCCGTTCATGTCTTGCCCTTCAGCCGATACGGAACCCTAGAGGGGAACCGCGGGGACGCAAGAATAAGCCCTCTCCCGCCTTCGCGGGAGAGGGTGGGGTGAGGGTCTTCTTCTACACTTTGCGCCGATGTATCCGGTCCGTGGGCCAGATCAGTGCCTCTCTAGCAAAATCAGCAATTTGCCCCTATGTGGGCGCCTCTCATGGCAACCACACTCCCCTCCCCGCCCAAGGTCGGCATGGTCTCGCTCGGCTGCCCGAAGGCGCTGGTCGATTCCGAGCGGATCCTGACCAAGCTGCGCTCCGACGGCTACCAGCTCTCGCCCGACTACGATCAGGCGGACGTGGTTCTGGTCAACACCTGCGGGTTCCTCGACAGCGCCAAGGAGGAGAGCCTGGCTGCCATCGGCGAGGCGATCGCCGAGAACGGTCGGGTCATCGTCACAGGCTGCATGGGCCGCGAAGCCGACGTCATTCGAGCCCGCTTCCCGCAAGTGCTCGCGATTACCGGAGCCGCCCAATATGAGGACGTGGTGGGCGCGGTGCACCAGGCGGCGCCGATGCCCCCCTCGGCCTATCTCAACCTGGTGCCGGACAGCGGCCTCAAGCTCACTCCGCGCCACTACAGCTACTTGAAGATCTCCGAGGGCTGCAACCACCGCTGCAGCTTCTGCATCATCCCTTCGATCCGGGGCGACCTGGTCAGCCGCCGCCCCGACGCGATCCTGCGCGAGGCCGAGAAGCTGGTCGCTGCCGGAACGAAGGAATTGCTGGTCATCAGCCAGGACACGTCGGCCTACGGCATCGACGTGAAGCACGCCGCCAAGCCCTGGAAGGGCGGAGAAGTGCGCGCCCACATGACCGACCTTGCCCGCGAGCTCGGCAAGCTCGGCGCCTGGGTCCGCCTCCACTACGTCTACCCCTATCCGCACGTGGACAAGGTCATCCCGCTGATGGCGGAGGGTCTGGTCCTCCCCTATCTCGACATCCCGTTCCAGCACGCAGCGCCGTCGGTTCTGAAGGCGATGAAGCGCCCGGCCAACGAAGCCAAGGTCCTTGAGCGGATCCACGGCTGGCGGGAAATCTGTCCCGACATCGCCATCCGCTCGACCTTCGTGGTCGGCTTCCCCGGCGAGACGGAGGCCGACTTCGAATATCTGCTGCAGTGGCTGGAGGAGGCGAAGCTCGACCGCGTCGGAGCCTTCCGCTTCGAGCCGGTCATGGGCGCGGCCGCCAACGACCTTCCGGGCGCGGTCCGTGAGGAAGTGAAGGAAGAACGCTACGCCCGCCTGATGGAGCGCACCGCCGCAATCTCGGCCGCCAAGCTCCAGGCCAAGATCGGCCGCACTCTGGACGTCATCATTGACGTAGCCGACGGCGCCAATGACTCAGAGGGGGGCGGAGCCACCGGCCGCTCCTACGCCGACGCCCCGGAGATCGACGGCGAAGTCCACCTGCGCGACGCCGGCACCGCCAGCCAGGGCGACATCGTCCCCGTCCTCATCGAAGACGCGGACGAGCACGATCTGTTCGGTGTTCCGGCTTAGCGCTTGGCCTCTCGATGGGAACGTCCGCTTCCGACCCATTGCGGACATTCCGTCGCAAGGGCGAGCGGCCCGGCGATTACCGCTAGAGCGTCACGCCGAGCTCAGAGAAGCTAAGGTTGGTTCGGTCCCCAGCGGATGGTTTGAACGTTCCTGAATTCGGCAACGGCATTGGGTATCACCCACTGCTCACCAGCCCACTCGAATATCACGCCTTCGTAGCTCGTTAGATCAGGATAAATGACGGTACAGGCGCAATTCACTACTCGACGGCCGGGCGCGGGCGCAGGGGAGCAGTGGACGTCTTCTAGGCCCAAAGGCGGGTCTGCGGGGAGAAGAATGCCTTGCTCTTTGGCGACCCTTCGGCTCTCGGGGTCGCTTGCGATCGCCACATCACGCGCACGAATGGCCGCAAGCATTTCCTCGTGCGACGGACACGGGTCCACGGCGGCACAGCGGCTTAGAGTTGCCATAATCAGAAGAAAGCTTGACACATTTGGGCTCCGCCGTGGGCAGACGACCCTACAACGGCGAACGTCCGCTTTCCACCCATTCCAGACATTCAGCCGAATGTCCGCTTTCGACCCATTGCGGACATTCGGGCTGCCTAGTAACTATGAGGCGTGGCTTTTTCGGACCCTCCCAGCCCGGTGGATCGCCTCACATGTTTCGCCGTGTGGCTCCTCACCGGCTTCATGTTGGTTGAGCCATTGTCGTCATTGCTGGCGTGGGACTGTTTGTCAGAAAACTGTAGCCCCACGTTCCAGACGCGCTTCGTGGGCGCAATCATCTGCTCCTTTGTTCTTAGTGCTGTTATCACGTGGGTAGCGGCTTCACTCGTAAGACGCGTCATGTATGGGCGCAAAAGGTAGCGTCCGCTTCCGACCCATTGCGGACGTTGGTGCCCGCTGCGATACCTGCTTAATGGGCAACGGCGAAATAAGACTGGTGCGGGCCTACCTCGGGCTTGTCCTGTGCGGGCTAACCATTGGATGCGACTGGCTGAACCCCAGCACACTGGTGATCCAGAACGGGGGAAGCGTCACAGCTAAAGGTGTGGTGGTGTCAACCGACAGGGGCGACCGGTGGGAGCTTGGTGACATACCAGCCGGTGAAATGAAGCGATTTTCCGCCAGCATTGAAGGGGAAGGTGGCCTCGATCTCTCGTTCTCATATCAGGGCAAGCGCATCAAAGCTCCCGGCTGCTATTACACTTCGGGGGGGCTGAACCCCGCAAAGGGCAAGGTCACGATAAAAAATGAACACATAAGAATGGATTGCACCAGCGGCTGAAGATCAGGGCCAGTCAATGTCCGCTTTCCACCCATTGCGGACATTCAGCACCAGCACCTGCTTTCGTGCGAAAAGCCGTCGGCGATGCTGAGGCTGCGACGACCGCTGCAGGTTCTGCATCGTTCCTTCGATCC
>DASYWC010000243.1:0-3769 GCA_035936615.1 Allosphingosinicella sp.
ACGAAACGGAGGGAAATTCATGCGACTTCTGCTTTTGGCCGCCGGCGCGGCTCTGACTCTCACCGCTTGCGGCGGCGGCGAGGAGACCGAAACGACCGTCGTGAACACGACCACCATGGATGCGAACATGATGGCCGCCGACAACATGATGATGGACCAGAACATGATGATGGACCAGAACGGGGCAATGATGGACGGCAACATGACCATGGATGCCGAGACCCACAACATGATGATGCAGGATATGAACACCAACGCGCCGGACACCAATCTCGCCAACGGGATGTAATCTGCCGCCGTTATCGCGGAAAAGCTGCTCATCCGAGCTGCTGACAAGGGAGCGCCCGCCTCGATGCGGGCGCTCTTTTTTTGTCCGGCACCCGTCGTCCCCCGAGCTACAGGTTCGGAAGCACCGCCCTTATCCACCTGGCTGTTCGTGGAGACAAATCGCCCGGGAGCCGATCCAGGTCGGCCTCCAGGAGATCCTCCACCTCCCATGACCAGCCTGGGCGGCTGTACTCCACATCCCGAAGGATGAAGACGGAGGCGAGGTCCCGCTTGAAGTGGGTTCTTTCCTCAAGCTCCAGAGCTGGTTGAACGGCGCCGTAGCTGGTCATGCCGATCTCTTTGCGCAGCTCGCGCACGACGGCCTCTTCCGGCGTCTCGTCCTTCTTCCTGCCGCCGCCGGGAACTCGCCACCCGTCGGCGTATCGCAGTTTCACCAGGACGATCTTCCCTGCGGGAGTGAGGGCCACGGCATGAGCTCCGAAGGTTCGAGGCCGTCCGAGGAACCACTTCAGCTTGAGGAGCCCGTGGAGGCTCTTCAGGACCAGTCTGAGGGGGCGATCTAGAACGGACACCTATGCCACTGGCCGTCGCGCTCGGAGCGCCTGGGCGAGCGTGCCTTCGTCGAGATAGTCGAGCTCCCCTCCGACCGGGAGGCCGTGAGCGAGCTGGGTTATGCGGACCGGAAAGGTTTCGAGGCGCTCGGCCAGATAGTGAGCGGTCGTCTGGCCCTCGAGCGTTGCGTTCATCGCCAGGACCACTTCGTCTATGCCGCCTTGGGCCACTCGGTGGATGAGCCGGTCGATGGTCAGATCCTCGGGCCGAACCCCTTCCATCGCGGAGAGGCGGCCGCCCAGCACATGGAAGCGGCCGGGGAACAGCCGCGAGCGGTCGAGCGCCCACAGGTCCGAGACTTCCTCGACCACGCAGAGCAGGCGCGAGTCCCGGCGGGTGTCGGCGCAGATGCTGCAGGGATCGATCGTGTCGACATTGCCGCAGTTGGAGCAGATGGCGAGGTTCTCGTTCACCTTCTCCAAAGCTCGGAGCAACGGCGCCATCGCCGCCTCGCGCCTTTTGAGCAGGTGGAGCACCGCCCGGCGGGCGGAGCGCGGCCCAAGGCCCGGAAGCCGCGCCAGTGCCTGAGTCAAGGCGTCGATCTCGGGAGAAGCCATGGGACACGCATAGGGGGTTTCAAAAAGCAAAAACAAGCCGTTCGGGCTGAGCCTGTCGAAGCCCTGTTCTTCTGCAGGACGTCCGAAGAAAGGAAGGACAGCCCCCTTCGGCTGCCTGCCTGCGGCAGCCGCTCAGGACAGGCTTCGACAGGCTCAGGGCGAACGGAGTGGTTCAAACCGGCCCGAAATGCGCCTAGGCACCTTTCATGCGCGTCGCCTTTATGGGAACTCCGGATTTTGCCGTGCCCACCCTCAATGCCTTGCATGCCGCTGGGCACGAGGTGGCGGCGGTGTACAGCCAGCCCCCGAGGCGCGCGGGACGGGGTAAGGGGCTCCGACCCTCGCCGGTGCAGGAACAGGCGGAGAGCCTTGGGATCGAGGTGCGAACGCCGCTCAGCCTCAGGGGCGAGGCCGAGCAGCAGGCCTTCGCGGACCTCCGCCTCGATGCGGCGGTGGTGGCCGCTTACGGGCTCATCCTTCCGCAGCCGATCCTGGAGGCACCGAGGCACGGCTGCCTCAACGTCCATGCCTCGCTTCTTCCTCGCTGGCGGGGGGCGGCGCCAATCCAGCGCGCGATCCTCGCGGGGGACCAAAAGACCGGCGTCACCATCATGGGAATGGAGCGAGGCCTCGACACCGGGCCGATGTACCTCGTGCAGGAGACGGAGATCGACGGCAAGACGGCCGGCGAGTTGACGCAGGAGCTTGCGGCCATGGGTGCGGCGCTGATGTCGAAGGTGCTCGGGGACCTTGGCGCCTACCACCCCCTGCCGCAGCCGGAGGACGGAGTCACCTACGCCGCCAAGATCGAGAAGCAGGAGGCGCGGCTGGAGTTCAGCCTCTCCGCCGAAGCCGTGGAGCGGCAGATACGGGCGTTCAACCCCTTCCCTGGCGCGTTCTTCGAACATGGAGGCGAGCGGATCAAGGTGCTGGCGGCGCGAGTGGATGAAGGCGGCGGAGAGCCGGGCATGGTCCTGGATGGAGGGCTCAGGGTCGCCTGCGGCCAAGGCTCAATCCTTCCCACCCTCGTTCAGCGCGCCGGGCGAGGCGCCATGACGCCGGCAGAGCTGCTTCGCGGCTTTCCCATCCCCGCCGGGGCCGAGTTGAGGTGACCCGTTTCCGGCTGACCATCGAATATGACGGCCGGCCGTACATGGGCTGGCAGCGGCAGGGGCACGGCCCCTCCGTCCAGCAGGCGGTGGAGGAGGCGATCCACGCCATCACCGGCGAGGAGACGACCGTGCACGCCGCAGGGCGCACGGACGCCGGGGTCCATGCGCTGGCGATGGCGGCGCATGTGGACATCGAGCGGCCGATCAGCGCCTTCCGCCTCGCCGACGCGATCAACGCCAAGCTTCGGCCTCAGCCTGTGGCGGTGCTGTACGCCGAGGAGGTGGCCGAGGACTGGCACGCCCGCTTCAGCTGCGTCGGAAGGCGCTACGTCTACCGGATCGTCAATCGGAGGGCCCCGCTCGCGCTTGAGGCGGGCCGCGCGTGGCGGGTGCCGGTCGTCCTGCACGCGGACGTCATGCACAAGGCTGCGCAGGCGCTGGTCGGGAGGCACGACTTCACCACCTTCCGCTCCGCCCATTGCCAGGCGGACAGTCCGGTTCGGACCCTGGACCGGCTGGCGGTGAGGAGGCTCGGCGAGGTGATCGAGGTGGAGGCGGAGGCGCGGTCCTTCCTCCACCACCAGGTCCGCTCGATGGTGGGGTGCCTGGAACTGGTCGGCCGGGGCAAGTGGACACCCAAGGACATGAAGCGAGCGCTGGAGGCGAGGGACCGGGCCGCTCTGGGCTTCAACGCGCCTCCGGACGGGCTTTATTTCGTCGAGGCGCTGTACGAGCCGCCGACGACCATCTGGCGCGCCTGAGGGTGGGCGAGGAAGGCCTGAGGGCTCGCCGACAGGCCGTAGGCGCCGGCCAGAAACACCGCGACTAGGTCGCCCACCTCAGCTCGGGGCAGCATGACGTCGTCGGCGAGGCGGTCGAGCGGGGTGCAGAGGCAGCCGACGATGCTTACCTCCTCCTCGGGAGGGGCCCCGAAGCGGCTGGCGACCGCCACCGGATAGTTGCGGCGCACCACCTGGCCGAAATTGCCGGAGGCGGCGAGCTGGTGGTGCATTCCGCCGTCCGTGACGAGAAAGGTCTTCCCGTGGCTGACCTTCCGGTCGACGATCCGGGTGAGGTAGACCCCCGCCTCTCCGACCAGCCAGCGGCCAAGCTCGATTGCGAAGCCGGTATTCGCGAGCAACTCGTGGCGGCGGCTAAGGGCCTCCGCGAGGGCGCTCCCGACCTGCTCCGCGTCCAGCG
>DASYWC010000244.1:0-10880 GCA_035936615.1 Allosphingosinicella sp.
CGACACTCGTCGGCCGCGACACCGCGTCCGACCTTGCGGTCCTGAAGATCAACGCGAACAATCTGCCGTTCGTCCGCTTCGGCGACTCCACCCGAACCCGGGTCGGCGACTGGGTGGTGGCGATCGGCAACCCGTTCGGGCTTGGCGGGACCGTGACGGCCGGCATCGTTTCAGCGCTTCACCGCAATCTTCAGGCGGGCCAGTACGACCGCTACATCCAGACGGATGCGTCGATCAACAGCGGCAATAGCGGCGGCCCGATGTTCGACATCAACGGCAACGTGATCGGGATCAACACCGCTCTCATCTCCCCCACCGGCGGCAATGTCGGAATCGGCTTCGCCATTCCGGCCGAGCAGGCGCGGCCGATCGTCGAGTCCCTGCGCCGCGGGCAGCGGGTGCAGCGCGGCTATCTCGGAGTGAGTCTCCAGGGGCTGGACGAGGGCGTGGCTGAAGCGCTTGGCCTTCCCAAGAACCGCGGCGAACTCATCCGAAGCGTCACTCCGGGGGGACCTGCCGACCGTGCCGGGATTCAGCAGGGCGACGTGGTGGTCACGGTTGCCAACCGCCCGGTTACTCCCGAGGAAACGCTGGCCTACATCGTGTCCAACCTGCCGGTCGGATCGCGAGTGCCCATCGAGCTCATCCGCAACGGACAGCGCAGGACCGTCACTGCCTCGATCGCCGAGCGGCCGACCGAGGAGGAGGTTGCGCGACTCAGCGGCGTCGAACGCGAGGAAGCTGTCACGGCACCCGCCGAGGCGGATCAGACCACCAGCCAGCGTGCCGCTCGCGAAAGCCTGGGCCTTACGGTCCAGACGCTGACTCCGGAAATCGCGCGTACGTTGAGGCTCCGGGACACGAACGTACGCGGAGTGGTCGTGGCATCGGTCAATCCGTCGAGCGACGCGGCCGCCAAGGGACTTCAGACCGGGGACATCATCCTCTCGATCAACCAGAGGGCGACCTCCACCCCCGAAGAGGCCGCAGCGGCGGTCCAGGCCGCACGCGCGGCGGGGCGCAAGTCGGTGCTTCTGCTGGTGAGGCGCGGCAACGCTCCGCCGATCTATCTGGGTGTTGAGCTCACCGGGCGCTGATGAGGAGGGCGTGCCTGCCAATCGGCAGGCGCGGCCCTCCCGCTAGCCTGTGGGAAGAAACCGGTCGGCGATATCCTGTTCGATGCGCGAAGGCTTTAGAGTCTCGGCGTCGAGGCAGCACCAGCTCGACTTCACCTCGGCCAATATCTCTTCGCCCCGCTTGATGAGGGTCGCGTAGAAGGCGCGCGCGCCGTGGATTTTCTCGAGCACCACGGAGGCGATTACTTCGTCGTCAAGGAAGGCCGGCTTGCGGTAGACGATCTCGTGCCGAAGGGCGACCCACAGGTGCTGGGCCACCGCCTCCGCCGGGGCGAGCTTCAGCCAATGGCTCACCACCGCTTCCTGCACCCACTTGAGATACGCCGCGTTGTTGACGTGCCCCATGAAGTCGATGTCGGCTTCATCGATCCCGATCGGGTGGCGGTAAGCGGTTGAGGCCATAGCTCTATAATAGGCTTAGTAGCCGAAAATTGCGACTCCCCGGTGGCCTTCGAGCACGTATTTGCGCAGGTTCTCGGCGCTCCAGAGGTGTTCGACCCCGGCTTCGCGTTGTTTCACGAGCTCCACGATCGCTCGATTGACTGGGGCGTCCTTGCCCAGTTTTTCCGCCAGCTTCACTACTTCGCCGTTAAGATAGTCGATCTCCGTCGGGCGCCCTGCCGCGAAGTCGTCCGCCATCGAGCCGCGGGCACTGGGATCGATCTTCTGGATCCGGAGGAACAGGTTCTTGAAAATGAGGTCGGGCGCGCCGATGGCGTGGGGCAGCAGCTTCGGCGGCACCTGGCCGATCTGGGCAGGCTTGATCCCCACCGCGTCCAGGAGCTCAAGCGCCTCGACGATCGCCGCCGCCAGGACCCGGCGATAGTCCCGATGGGAAAGTTCTTCGAGAATCGTCATTCCCGACAGAGCGTTGATCGCGTTGTTGAGGTTGAACAGCAGCTTGCCCCAGGCGACGCCGCGCATGTCGTCCGACAGTAGCAGCCGCCCTGGCCGCTCGCCGATCTCCCGCGACAGTCGTTCGGTCACAGTGTGCCGCTCAGCCGTCAACTCGCCCCAGGTGGCCCGGTGCCAGCGCCCTGGCCCGGGCCGGATAACGTTGTAGGGCACCATTCCTTGCAGCACTTGAAGCTTGGGTAGCGCCGCCTTCAGCCCATCGACGTTGCTGACCCCGTTCTGGAAGCTGATCACCACCGGCTTGCGCTTGGCGTGGAGCGCGATCTGCCTGGCCGCGGCCGCGGTCCCGGTGCTCTTGACCGTGAGGAGGACGATATCGGCCTTGGCCAAGGCGGCGGGCTTCGTGGAGAAGCGCAGGGTTCCGGGCGGAATGTGGGTCTTCCAGCCCTCTTGGTCGCTAAGCGTGATGCCCTGCTTCGCCACTTCGGAAGCGACCTCGTCCCTGCCGACGAAGGATACGTCCAGCCCCGCCGATGCCCATGCCCCGCCGACGAAGCAGCCGACAGAGCCTGCGCCCAGCACGACGATCTGCGGCGAGTCCGCCAAGGGCTAGCCCCGGCCTCGATAGGAGGGGACGCCCTGCTCCGGTACCCAGAGCCCCGTGGGCGGCTCCCCCGTTTGCCAGAACACGTCGATCGGCATCCCTCCGCGCGGATACCAGTAGCCTCCGATTCGAAGCCAGAGCGGCTTCATCTCGGCCGCAAGGCGCTCAGCAATCCCGACCGTCACATCCTCATGGAACCCGCAATGGCTGCGGAACGACCCGAGGAAAAGCTTGAGAGACTTGGATTCGACGATCGTCTCGCCGGGCGCGTAGTCGATCACGATGTGGGCAAAATCCGGCTGACCCGTGACTGGGCAGAGCGATGTGAACTCAGGAGCAGTGAAGCGGACCAGGTAGGGCTTTCCGGGGCGGGGGTTCGGCACATAATCCAGCCGTGCCTCCTCCGGGGAGGAGGGAAGGGTGCTCGCCTGGCCAAGATGGGTCGGGTTCATGGCGTCTCTCTAATGGCTCCGTGGAGCGCTGTCATTCCCGCCGCTTTGACCTGGAGCCGGGCCGTGCAATAGCTTGGCTCGCAAACCTGGAGAAGCTTGCCGATGCGTCTCAGCCTTTCGACCGCCCTTGGCCTTGTACTGCTGGCCGGCGCCGCCACCGCTCAGACCCCGCCCCCTCCCAAGCCTGAAGAGGCCAAGGAAGCGGCGAAGCCGATCAAGGAGCCGACGGTCTCCGTCACCCGGCACAGCGGCACCTTCGGCGGCCAGCGCATCTCGTACGTCGCAACCGCGGGCGAGACCTATCTCCGGGCCGACGACGGCACTCCCAGAGCGGCGATCTTTTCGACCAGCTATGTGAAGGAGCCGCGCGATCCCTCGCGACCCGTCACCTTCCTGTTCAACGGGGGGCCGGGATCGGGATCGGTGTGGCTTCACATGGGCGCGTTCGGGCCGAAGAAGGTGGCGATCCCTTCGGACGGCAGCGACGACGGAGCGCCGCCATACCCCATCGTCCATAATCCCGACAGCCTGCTGGACGTGACCGATCTTGTCTTCATCGATCCTGTCGGAACAGGCTTCAGCCACGCTCTGGGAAAGACCGATCCGAAGGACTTTTGGGGAGTTACGAAGGACGCGGAGTCGGTCGCGCAGTTCATCCGCCTCTGGCTGAACGACAACGGCCGCTGGAATTCGCCCAAATATCTGGGCGGCGAAAGCTACGGAACGACGCGCACCGCGGCGGTCGTCAACCAGCTCGAGGGCACGTACAACGACGTGTCCCTGAACGGCCTCCTCCTCATTTCCACGGTGCTGGATTTCGGAGCGGGAGCGGACGTGCCGGGGAACGAGCTTTCGCCCATTCTCAATCTTCCCTCCATGGCCGCCACCGCTCTTTACCACGGCAAGGCGCAGGCAAGCTCGACGGAAGCCTTCGTCGAGGAAGCGCGGCGTTTCGCCATCGGCCCCTACGCTGCAGCGCTCCTGAAGGGTCAGCGCCTCGGAGCTGCGGAGCGGGCAAGCGTGCGGCGTGAGCTCGCCAGGTTCACCGGGCTTTCGGAACGCTACCTGGAGCAGGCTGACCTGAGGGTGGAGCCTGCCCGTTTCTACAAGGAGCTGCTTCGGGACCGCGGGCTGACGGTGGGCCGCCTGGACAGCCGCTACACCGGGCGCGATTACGACAATGCGGGAGAGACGTACGACAACGACCCCAGCTTCTACGGGATCGACGCGGGCTACACGGCCGCGATCAACCAGCATTTGCGCGACACTCTGAAGTACCGGACCGACCGCTCCTACGTCACCATCGGCAGTGTCGGGCCGTGGGACTGGCGGCTGGGGCTCGGCCGCGATCGGGACGCCTACCTCAACGTCACGCCCTATATCGGCAGGGCGCTGAGGGAGAATAGCGGCCTCAGGGTCTTCGTGGGCCAAGGCTATTACGATTTCGCAACGCCCTTCTTCGCCGCCGAATATGCGCTGACGAGGACCGGAATCCCGCAGGACCGGATCCACTACGAATATTACGGCTCGGGCCACATGATGTACGTGCGGGAAGAGGACCGGGCGAAGCTCAGCCGGGACGTGCGCGATTTCATTCGAAGGAGATAGGATGGACTCGCTTGTGACCACGGGCTGGCTGGCTGCAGAACTCGGCGCTCCCCGCCTCAAGGTGATCGACGCGACGATTTTTCTGCCGGGTTCCGGCCGCGATGCTCGATCCGAGTTCGAGGCAGAGCACATCGCCGGTGCCGTGTTCATGGACCTGGACGAGATCGTCGACAGCGACAATCCGGCTCCGCACATGCTTCCGCCCGAGGAGAAGTTTGCGAGCTTCATGGAGAGGCTTGGAGTGAGCGCGGGGGATCGCCTCGTGGTGTACGACAATTCGCCCTTGCACAGCGCCGCCCGCGCCTGGTGGATGCTGAAGGCGTTCGGCGCCCGCGATGTCGCGGTTCTGGACGGCGGCCTTGCCAAGTGGGCCATTGAAGGACGGCCGGTGGAGAGAGGGGAGCCGAAGGTGGGGCAGGGCCGCTTCGCTGCGACGCTGCAAGGGGACGCGGTGGTCGACCTCGGCTATGTCAGCGGCATCGTTCATTCCGACGGCCACGAGATCGTCGACGCCCGCCCCGCCGGGCGCTTTGCGGGCGAGGAGCCGGAGCCGCGCCAGGGGGTAATGCCCGGGCATATCCCCGGCTCCAGAAACCTGCCGCAGACGGAGCTGTTCAATCCGGACGGCACCTGGAAGCAGGGCGATGCGCTTCGAGCGGCGTTCGAGCAAGCCGGGGTTGATCTCGACAAGCCGATGGTGACTACCTGCGGATCGGGAGTGACTGCCGCCGTTCTGCTGTTCGGGGCGCATCTGCTCGGCAAGGAGGACGTGAAGCTCTACGACGGAAGCTGGTCCGAATGGGGCGCGGATCCGGCAACTCCCAAGGCGGTGGGGCGGCAGTGAGAAGCGACACGAGACTGGTCACGGGGGGGCGCCGGAAGGAGTGGCGGGGGAGGCTCGTCAATCCGCCGGTCCATCGCGGTTCCACGATATTGTTCGATGACGTTGCCGAACTGAACGGGGCAGCGCCCAAGCAGGGCGCGCATTATTACGGCCTCCATGGCACGCCCACCCAATGGGCGCTGAGCGAGGCCCTGACGGAGCTGGAGGAGGGCGCGGCCGGGACGGCATTGCTGCCGTCCGGGCGGGCCGCGGTGACGGCGGCGCTGATGACGGCTCTTTCCGCCGGCGACGAGCTGCTGATGGTCGACAGCGTCTATGGCCCGACCCGACGCTTCTGCGACGGCGTCCTCAGGCGCTACGGAGTGGAGACGCGCTACTACGATCCGCTCGTGGGGGAGGGCATCGGGGAGCTGATCGGCGAGAGGACTCGGGCGATCTTCATGGAAAGCCCCGGTTCGCTCACCTTCGAAGTGCAGGACGTGCCGGGCATCTGCGGGGTGACCAAGTCCAGAGGCCTGGTGACGTTGCTCGATAATACCTGGGCGACTCCGCTCCTCTTTCCAGCGATGGCGGCGGGCGTGGACCTCTCCATACTCGCCTGCACTAAATACGTCGGCGGCCATTCGGACGTGATGCTGGGGTCCGTCACCGCCAACGCGGAGTGGTATGAGCGGCTCCAGCGGACGGTGTTCGACCTGGGCCATGCGGTCAGTCCGGACGATGCATGGCTCGGCTCGCGCGGACTTCGAACGATGGGCGTGCGCCTAAGGCAGCATGAGCAGAGCGCTCTGAAGGTCGCCCGCTGGCTTGGCGAGCAGCCGCAAGTGGCGCGGGTGCTGCACCCGGCCTTTCCGGACTGCCCCGGCCACGAACATTGGGTGCGGGACTTCAAAGGCTCTTCGGGGCTCTTCTCGTTCGAGCTGAACGGCGGCTCCGATGCGGAGCGGACCCGCTTCATCGAGAGCCTGAACCTGTTCGGGATCGGCTATAGCTGGGGCGGCTATGAGAGCCTGGCGATCCCGGTGGACCCGAGGCGCAGCCGAACGGCGACCCGGCGGCAGCAGGAAGGTCCGATGGTCCGTCTCCATATCGGACTTGAGGATCCCGCCGACCTGATCGCCGACCTTGCCGCCGGCCTCACCGCTTACGGGAGCCATTGATGCATCAGATTGCAGCACGGATGGGGATCGACATTCCCGAAAACCCGGATCTCGTCGCGGCGGGGATCGCGCTCCTGCTTTGCGTGCTCGCCTGGGGCGCCGCCTTGCTCGCGGCTCGCACGCTTGGCCCGAAGCTCGCCGCGTTGTGGGCGCGGCTGGCGGGCGGTCGGGTCGAGGGCATAGCGGACCGGATGGAGGACCTTGTCCGCTACGTCGCGGGCGCTCTGATCCTCGCCATCTCGATCGCTGCTTACCCATGGCCGGAGTTGGCCGAGTTCCTACTCGGGGTCGCCTTCGCGCTCTGGGTCGCGCTGCTGGTGAGAGCTGTGGTCCGGGGGCTCCACATGCCGCGCTGGGCCGCCCTGCTGCTCGCAGCAGCGACGTTCGTCGCGGTGCTCTCGGATGTAATCGACGGACTTCAGCCGGTCACCCGGGTACTGGACCAGGTGGGCTTCAACGTCGGCGACACCCGCCTGTCGCTGCTCACGCTCCTCCATGCCGCGGTCGCCTTGCTGGTCCTCTTCGCCGCGGTTCGGCTGATCGGCCGAATCGTCAACCACACGGTGGCCCGGACGACGAGCCTGGACCCCACCCAGAAGCTGCTGACCCAGAAGCTGATAGGAGTAGCGCTTCTCGTCGCCGCCTTCTTCATCGCCATCGACCTGATCGGGATCGACCTCACCGCGCTTGCAGTGTTTTCAGGCGCCTTTGGCCTGGCGATCGGCTTCGGGCTTCAAAAGACGTTCGGGAACCTCATCGCCGGCATCATCCTGCTTTGGGACAGGTCGATCAAGCCAGGCGACGTGATCGCCGTCGGCGACAGCTTCGGCCATGTCACCAAGATCGGAGTTCGGGCCGTCTCGATCGTCACTCGCGACGGCAAGGAGCATCTGATCCCGAACGAGAATTTGATGACCGAGGAGGTGGAGAACTGGTCTTATTCCACCACCAACGTGCGGATGCACATCCCGGTGGGGGTGTCGTACAGTTGCGACCTGCCGCTTGCCCAGAAACTGATGATCCAGGCTGCAAGAGAGGCGAAGCGGGTGCTCAAGGCGCCGGAGCCGACCGTCTGGCTTCGCGAGTTCGGCGATAGCTCCGTCGACCACGACATCCTCGTCTGGATCGCCGATCCCGAGGCCGGGGTGGGGAACGTCCAGTCGGACATCCTCAACCGGCTGTGGGTGCTGTTCAAGGAAAACGGGATCGAGATCCCTTTCCCTCAGCGCGACCTGCACGTGAAGGAATGGCCGGCGCCGCCCGAGCGCTAGGCGCCGAGGAGCCTTCGCATCTCCGCCATGGCTTCGTCGAGCTCATCGGCAAGCCTGCCTGCCGCAGGCTTAGGCTGCCTGGCAGGATCGGCCGCACTGGCGAGAGCGTCCACCCCGGCCGCGGCCCAGACGGACGCTTCGGAGGCGAGCGTGTCGAAGCGGCGCCTCGCGATCGGAGGCGCGGCCTCGTAGGCGCCGATCAGCCGGGCGGTTTCGTCCAGCGCCCGGCCCCTCGCCCTGGGGCGGCTTCCGGCAATCTGGTGCACCAGATCGAGCACGCTTCCGAGGCGGGCGTAATGGCGGCCGGCATCGCCGCCGGCGACTTCCAGGAAGACATGATTGTGCTGCGTCACGAGACGCTTTTTAGCGGCCGAACGCTAAGGAACCCCTAACGGGGATCGCCTCGCACAAGCGCCGGCTTATTGCGGGGTAGAGACCCGAGCGGTCTGCCCGTCGCCTTCCGGCACGGCCAGGATCGTCTGGGTGACCTGGCCCTTGTCGACCACGTTGGTGTTTGGATCGCCTGCGGTCGAGCGAGCCCCGATCGTGGTTCCGCCGCTACCGGCCTGGTCGAGCAGCTGCGACTCGGACTGGCTCCGGGGTGCGGGGCCGCCGAACAGTGCCTGGAGGGCCTGGGTTCGGCTGTCCGCGCCTACCGGCTGAGCAGTTCCGGGCCGAGGCGGAGTGAGGCTGAAGTCGGGAGGGATGATGAGCGGCTGGTTGCGAGCGACGGCGAACTCGTCCGGCCTCTCGCGGCTTGCAAGGCTCTTGTTCCCGCAGCCGGCCAGAAGCGCCGTTGCCGCCGTCGCGGCGAGACCGAGTGTTACGATACGCATTTTCAAACTTCCTTCCGGGGAGACTTCTTATCGCGCGTAAACAGCGCTCTTGCGAGCAATAGCAGAACGCCGATGGTAATGGCAGCGTCCGCGACATTGAAGATCAAAAATGGCCGCCACTCGCCGAAATGGAGGTCCAGAAAGTCCGCCACATAGCCGTAGCGGACCCGGTCGACGATGTTTCCGAGGGCTCCGCCGAGCACCAGTGCAAGGGCCAGCGAATCGGAGCGGCTCTTCTCTCGCCACAGCCAGAACAGCACTCCGATCGCGATCGCGGCGGTCATCGCGACGAGCAGCCAGCGCTGAGTGTCCGAAGCGGCGGTGAGGAAGCCCATCGACACGCCCCGGTTCTCGACCCAGGTGAGATTGAAGAAGGGCAGATACTCGATCATGCGCTGCTCGCGCAGGTTCAGCGGGTTGATCACGATCCACTTGGTCAGCTGATCGACAAAGAAGATCGCGGCCGCGACTCCGAAGGCGAGGGTGCGATTGCGGCGCACCATGCCATCATCGCTCGTGCCGAGCGAAGTCGAGGCGCGCTCGCGCTGACGCCCCTCGACTTCGCTCGGGACGAACGGGGTTTCAGTAGGATCAGCCATTCACGACGTCCTCGCAGCGGGCGCAGAGGGCGCCGTCTTCGGCCACTTCCGGCAGTAGGCGCCAGCAGCGGCCGCATTTCTCATATTCGCTCCGCGCGACCGCGATCTCGCCGCGGTCCGGCTGGATCTCGACCTCGCTGACGATGAAGGTCTCCGCCAGTTCTGCGGCGGGGATGTCCGCCAGCCCGGCGTGGGTGCCGGGGAGTGAGACCTTTGCCTCGTTGCTGGAGCGGATCACCTTGTCCCGCCGAAGGGGCTCGATGCCTTCGGTCACCCGCTCGCGCGCCCGCCGGATCGAGTCCCACTTCGCCGCAAGGGCGTGGTCGAGCCAGGTGGGATCGATGTCGGGCCAGGTGGCAAGGTGCACGGAATCCGCCTCAGGATAGCGGCTCGCCCAGACCTCCTCCGCAGTGAAGCAGAGGATCGGGGAGATCCAGCGCACGAGTGCGTGGAACAGCTGGTCGAGCACGGTCCGGTAGGAGCGCCGCTTCAGCTCCGTGGGCGCGTCGCAATAGAGGCTGTCCTTGCGGATATCGAAGAAGAAGGCGCTGAGATCGTCGTTTGCGAAGCCGGTGATGAGGCGCGTGTAGCGATTGAAGTCGAAGGCTTCCGCCGCCTCCTTCAGCTCTGCGTCGATCTGCGCCAGCCGGTGGAGCACCCAGCGCTCGAGTTCCGGCATCTGGGAATGCGGCACCGCTTCCTCCGCAGTGAATTCGGCCAGAGCGCCAAGAAGGTAGCGGAAGGTGTTGCGCAGCTTCCGGTAGGAATCGCCGATGCCTGCAAGCACCTCCTTCCCGATCCGAACGTCCTCGAAATAGTCGGTCGAAGCGACCCAGAGGCGCAGGATGTCAGCCCCGGACTCCTCGATGATCTTCATTGGATCGACGACGTTGCCGATGCTCTTCGACATCTTTCGGCCGTTCTGGTCGAGCGTGAAGCCGTGGGTCAGAACCGCCTCGAACGGAGCGCGGCCGCGGGTGCCGCAGCTTTCCAGGAGCGAGGACTGGAACCAGCCACGGTGCTGGTCGGAGCCTTCGCAGTAGAGGTCGGCTCGGACGCCCTCGCCGTAGCGCGCTTCGATGACGAAAGCGTGGGTCGAGCCGCTGTCGAACCAGACGTCGAGGATGTCGCTGACCGGCTCGTAGTCGGCCAGCGCATATTCGTTGCCGAGCAGAGCCTGGTGGTCCGCCGAGAACCAGGCGTCGGCGCCTGCGCCCTCGAAGGCCTCGACGATACGGGCGTTCACCGCCTCGTCGCGGAGGTAATCGCCGGTCTTGCGGTTGACGTAGAGGGGGATCGGAACGCCCCATGCACGCTGGCGGCTGATCACCCAGTCCGGGCGCCCCTCCACCATGGCGCGGATTCGGTTGCGGGATTTCTCGGGGATCCAGCGCGTGTCGTCGATCGCGGCGAGGGCGGTGGCGCGGAGCGTAAGCCCCTCCCCTTCAGGGGAGGGGATCAAGGGGTGGGGGAGGGGGGGGAGAGCGGCGCTGTTGACCATGACTCCCCCCCCCC
>DASYWC010000245.1:0-5563 GCA_035936615.1 Allosphingosinicella sp.
CACCAGTACAAGGCGCGAGATGTCTTCTCAGCGCATTTATGTGGGGGTCGGGGGGTGGGACTTCGATGCGTGGCGGGGGACCTTCTACCCGCCCGGGCTGGCGAAGGCGAAGCAGCTCGAATTTGCGGCGAGCGAGCTGACCGCCACCGAGATCAACGCGACCTATTACAAGCTGCAGAGCCCGGCTCTGTTCGAGAAGTGGGCCAAGACCGTTCCGCCGGGCTTCAAGTTTGCCGTGAAAGCCTCGCGCTTCTGCACCAACCGCAAGCTGCTGGGCGAAGGCGGCGAGGGGGTGGAGAAATTCTGTTCCCAGGGTTTCGTGGAGCTGGGCGACAAATTGGGGCCGATCCTGTGGCAGTTCATGGGGACGAAGCAGTTCGATCCCGAGGATTTCCAGGCCTTCCTCAACCTCCTTCCCAGGAGCCAGAGCGGGGTTCCGCTTCGCCACGTCGTTGAGCCGAGACATGACAGCTTCCGAACCCCGGAGTTCGTCGCAATGGCCCGAGCGGCTGGAGTGGGGATCGTCTTTGCCGATTCCGAGGACTATCCCGCCATTGCCGACATCAGCGGCGACCTGGTCTACGCGCGGCTTCAGCGGGCTCGCGAGGAGGAGCCGGCCGGATATGACGCGCCGGAGCTCGACCGCTGGGCCGAGATCACGAAAGGCTGGGCGCGCGGCGAGAGCCCCGACGGCCTGCCCTATCTGGCGCAGCCCGCTCCGACGAAGCCCCGGGAGACCTATGTCTTCTTCATCTCCGGCGCGAAGGTTCGGAACCCCGCGGCCGCAAAGGCGCTGATCGAACGGCTATGAACCCCCTGTACGCAAACCTTCCGACATCCATCTTCGAGACGATGTCGCGCCTCGCCCGGGAGCACGGAGCCGTGAACCTCGGCCAGGGCTTCCCCGACTTCGGCTGGCCGGACGACGTTCTGGCAAAGGCGGCGGAAGCGGTGCTTGAAGGATCGAACCAGTATGCGCCCATGCGGGGTCTTTCTGAGCTGCGCGAGGCGGTCGCCGAGCATTACGGCAGGCACCAGGACTTCCCCGTTTCCGCCGAGGAGGTGACCGTCACTTCCGGAGCGACCGAGGCACTGGCCTCCGCGATCATGGCGCTGGTGGAGCCGGGGGACGAAGTGGTGCTGTTCCAGCCGCTCTACGACGCCTACGTGCCGCTCGTCCGCCGAGCCGGCGGCGTTCCGAAGTTCGTTAGTCTTTCGCCGCCGGACTGGAGGATCACTCGGGAAGCTCTGGAGGAAGCATTCAGCGAGCGCACTCGGCTGGTGATCTTCAACAACCCGCAAAACCCGACGGCGCGCGTGTTCGATGCCGAAGAGCTCCGGCTGGTGGCGGAGGCGTGCCTGGCGCACGACGCGGTCGCGCTCAGCGACGAGGTTTGGGAGCATCTGGTGTTCGACGGGCGCAGGCACGTTCCCTTGGCGAGCCTCCCCGGAATGCGGGAGCGGACGGTGAAGGTCGGCTCGGCGGGAAAGATATTCTCCGTGACTGGGTGGAAGGTGGGTTGGATCGTCGCTCCCGAAGAGCTGGCGGTGCCGATCTCCAAGGCGCACCAGTATCTGACCTTCGCAACTCCAATCAACCTGCAGGCCGCGGTCTCTTACGGGCTCGACAAGGAGCAGGCCTATTTCGACGGCATGCGCGCAGGCTTCCAGGCTGCTCGGGACGTCATGGCGGCTGGCTTGGCCGAAGCCGGGTACAAGGCGCTGGCGGCGGAAGGGTCCTATTTCATCGCGATCGACCTCGCGGCTTCCGGCATCGAGGTGGACGACATGACCTTCTGCGAGCGCGCGGTTCGCGAGGCGGGGGTGGCGGCGATCCCCGTATCCCCTTTCTACGAGGACGAGCCGGTCCGGAGCGTGGTCCGCCTCTGCTTCGCCAAGCAACCCGAGACGATCCGGCTGGGGCTTGAGGGGCTGAGGGAAGCCAAGGCGCTTTTCAGCCGCTAGAGGGGGCGAATGACCAGTTCTTTCGATTCTGCCGGCGAAGCGCGGCGCCTGTTCCAGACACTCAAAATCGGGGGCCCCGCTGAGGGCGACCTCGTCTCGCGCTCGCCGATCGATGGGGCGGAGATCGGCCGGGTGGCCTCGTCGGGCACCGGCGAAGTCGCCGGCGCCGTAGGGCGGGCGCAGGAAGCGTTCTTCGCCTGGAGGATGGTTCCTCCGCCCCGGCGAGGCGAATTGGTGCGGCTGCTCGGGCAGGTGCTTCGCGAGGAGAAGGAGGCGCTCGGGCGGCTGGTGAGCCTTGAGGCCGGCAAGATCCTGCAGGAGGGCTTGGGCGAAGTCCAGGAGATGATCGACGTCTGCGACTTCGCCGTCGGTCTGTCGCGCCAGCTCTATGGCCTCACCATCGCCACCGAGCGGCCCGGCCACCGGATGATGGAGACCTGGCACCCGCTTGGCGTGGTCGGCGTGATCTCGGCCTTTAACTTCCCCGTGGCGGTGTGGGCGTGGAACGCGTGCCTCGCCTTCGTGTGCGGGGACTCCGTGGTTTGGAAGCCTTCGGAGAAGACCCCGCTGACTGCGGTAGCCGTGCAGGAGCTGTTCGAGCGGGCCGCCGAGCGCTTCGGGGATGCCCCGGCCGACCTGTCCATGGTCGTGCAGGGCGGACGCGAGACTGGCGAGGCGCTGATCGACGACTGCCGTGTCGCTTTGGTTTCCGCGACCGGATCGACCAGGATGGGCAGGGAAGTCGCGCCGCGCGTGGCCGCTCGCTTCGGACGAAGCCTGCTGGAGCTTGGCGGCAATAACGGGATGGTTGTGGCGCCCACCGCCGACCTGGCGCTTGCCGAGCGGGGGATCACCTTCGCCGCAGTCGGGACTGCGGGGCAGAGGTGCACGACCTTGCGGCGGCTGTTCGTGCACGATGATATTTACGAAACGCTGGTGCCGCGGCTGAAGCAGATTTGGGCGGAGGTGCCGGTTGGCAATCCTCTGGACGAGGGCGTGCTCGTCGGGCCGCTGATCGACCGCGCCGGGTTCGACGGGATGCAGCAGGCTCTTGCCGACGCCAAGGCCGAAGGCGGCTCGGTGGAAGGCGGAGAGCGGCTATTCCCGGAGATGGACGAGGCCTGCTACGTGCGGCCCGCAATCGCGGAGATGCCGGAGCAGTCGCCGGTGGTGCTTAAGGAGACCTTCGCTCCCATCCTGTACGTGCTTCGCTACAGCAGCCTCGAGGAGGTGATCGCTCACCACAATGCGGCTCCGCAAGGGCTTTCCTCCTCGATCTTCACCAACGATCTCCGGGAGGCCGAGCTGTTCCTCTCCGCCGCCGGCTCCGACTGCGGGATCGTCAACGTCAACATCGGCCCTTCGGGAGCCGAGATCGGCGGAGCGTTCGGAGGGGAGAAGGAGACCGGCGGCGGGCGCGAGAGCGGATCGGATGCCTGGCGGACTTACATGCGGCGAGCCACCAACACGATCAACTACAGCGGGGAATTGCCGCTGGCGCAGGGGATCAACTTCTCCATGCCGTGAGTTGGGCGCGGCATGGCCCACATTGTCCTTCTCGGCGACTCCATCTTCGACAACGCAGTCTATGTGTCGGGCGGACCCGACGTAGTGCGCCAGCTGCGCGACATCGTTCCCGAGCGCTGGCAGGCGACTTTGCTCGCGGTGGACGGCGCGGTGACAAGCGGAGTGGCCCCGCAGCTGAAGCGGATGCCGGCGGATGCGACGCATCTCGTCGTCAGCGTCGGCGGCAACGACGCGCTGGGCTATTCTTACTTGCTGGGCGAGCGCGTGCGCAGCGTCGGCGAAGGCGTCGCGGTGCTGGAACAGGCGCAGAGGCGCTTTGCCGCCCAGTACCGGGAGATGCTGGACGGGGTGCTGGCGCTGGGCGTGCCGACAGCAGTCTGCACCATCTACGATACTCCGCCTTCGGCGGCCAACCAGCGTATCATCAGGGCTGCCCTCGCTTTGTTCAACGACCAGATCAGCCGAACCGCATTTTCCCGCCGGCTTCCGCTGATCGACCTACGCCTGATCTGCAACGAAGAGGGCGACTATGCCAATCCCATTGAGCCGTCCGTCCAGGGCGGGGCCAAGATGGCGTCGGCAATTCTGGCCTTCGCGCGCCGTCAGGCGGAAGGCCGCTCCTGGGTCATTGCAGCCCCGGAACCAGATTAACCCAGATCAGCTAGAAATTCAGGAACTTGCAGCGCCCCTCCTGCCTTTTACCGGTAGAAGAAGAAGCGGAGAGGAATGTGGACCAGCAGGACCTCGATTACTGGGATCGGCGCGCTGACAGCGAGCTTCAACTGGCGCAGAGCGCATCCTCGATGGAAGTCGCCCGCCCCCACTACCGGATCGCGATCAGCTATCTTGAGCGAGCCGAAGAACTGAAGCGCCGGGCCACGGGAGGCGAGGCTTAGCCCCTCCCTGTCCCCAAAAAGCCACTCGGCGGTCAATTTGTAGTTCATGGTCAGTATGTTGTAGCCGGGACACCCGAATTCGCAGTACACGTACAGCGAGGGGGGAAGGGGCGGCAGCTCGCCGTTCCCGAAGAGCAACAGGGCGGGTCATGTTCAAGATTTCCAGAGTTTCGTTTCTCCTTGCCTTTGCGGCGACGGCGATGCCGGCGGCTGCGCAGCTGAAGCAGGGGGAAAAGCCCACTGCCGAGCAGGTCGCAACCGGTGAAGCTCCAGCAACGAAGATATCCGAAGCGGAAACCGTCTATCGCGGCCTTTCCGGCAGCATGGTTGCCCGGCAATGGTCGACACCCGCAGCCGAGGATCTCCTCGCCTATATCGAACGCGCCGGTGAAGAGGGCCTGGACCCTGCCGAGTACAACCCCGAACGCATCCGCTCTGCCTTGGCGGCGCGGGACCAGGCGGCTGTCAACGCCGCCGCTACCGACTCCTTCCTCAAGCTTTCTGCAGCGCTCGCACTCGGAACGGTCCCGATGGACGCACGCCTGGGCTGGCACCTGAAGGACCCCGACCTCGATGGGGCTCAGCAGTTTGCGCTGATGGAGCAGGCAATCCAGGAAAACAGCGTTAGGCGGACCCTGGAGTCGCTGCTTCCGACGCACCTGCAATACGGGGAATTGAAGGGCGTCCTCGCCAATGCCAAGGACCACGCCACCAAGGACGCTGCGCGCGTCAACCTGGAGCGCTGGCGCTGGCTTCCGCGCGAGCTCGGCGCCCGCTACGTGATCGTCAACGTTCCTGCGTACACCGTTGCGCTCGTCGAGAACGGCCATGTCGTCGCCCGCCACCGCGGCGTCGTCGGCTCGGTCAAGACTCCCACTCCGCAGCTTAGCGCCGTCGCCACCGGAGTGATCTTCAACCCCTGGTGGGAAGTCCCGGCCAGCATCGCTCCGGAAGTGCGCGGCAAGAAGGGCTATGTCACAGTCAAGACTCCGGAAGGGGGCGTTCGCTATCGCCAGCCGCCGGGGCCGACGAACGCGCTCGGCCTGATGAAGGTGGTGATGCCCAACAACTACGCCATCTACCTCCACGACACTCCGTCGAAGGGTCTGTTCTCGAGCAACGTCCGGGCCGCGAGCCACGGCTGCATCCGCACCCAGGACGCGCTCGGCTTCGCC
>DASYWC010000246.1:0-22948 GCA_035936615.1 Allosphingosinicella sp.
GGCCTCAGCCGCTCGGCCGCGCCAGCCGCCGCGACCGGCCGCGCCGGACGGTCCGCCTGGACCGCCGCCGTGCGCGGTCTGGGGAAGCGGCTTCGAGAAGTTGGCGCCCCAGCGCAATTCCTGCCGATCCGCCCGCTCGAAGTTCACCGGGCGGCTGTCGATCCTCAGCAAATCGCCCTGCGCGTCGCGGACGAAGCGGTCCCGGAAGGCCGCCTCGATCTGTGGAGTCGCCGTCGGGAAGGAGGAGATGAGGTTACGCAAGGTGCTGCTGACATAGTTGGCGCTCAAAGAGAGATCGGCCTGCTCCAGCGGCCTGACGTTCAGGCCAAGCCTCAGCACACGCCGGTTGTCGGCGGATAGGTCGGGATTACCGCCCTCGAGCCTGCTGATGTCCACGGTGCGGCCGCGCGTGAAGTCGAAGACCCGCACATTTGGCAACAGGGTCAGCGGATCGCCCAGCTGCTGGATGGTCGGTGCTCCGTCCTCGTCGGTGACCGAGGCGAGGACTCGCACCTCCTTGATGGGCGACCAGTTCAATCCGCCGCCCAGCACCCGCAGAGTGCCGAAATCCGACAGATGCTCGACCGCGGCGTTAGCGTTCAGCGAAAGATCGCCGATGGCCGAAAGGACCTCGTTGCGCCGGCTGGCGATCGGGACATCGAGATTCGCCTGGCCGTTGACCCGGCTGCGGGCAAGGTCGCGCTCCTGATCCACGCCGCCTCGATTGCTCTCGCTGTGGAGGCTGCGCGAATCCACTCCGAACTTGAGGCTGGTTGCCACCTCACCGGCCGGCAGCCTCAGCAATGGTCCGCTTGCGACCAGTTCCGCGTCGCCCGATCGAGTCAGGGAGCGCGATCTTTCCCTCGGGCCGGAGACGATCATATTGGCGGCCAACGGCGCGAATGGGTTGAGGTCAGGGTCCCCCGACACGATCCTTGCCTGCACCACCGACAGATCGGGATTGGTGTCGCTGAGGTTGCGGTTGTTCGAGCGGTCGTAATTTGCGGTGAACGACCAGCGCCAGGGAAGCATGTCGCCGTTGAGCGACACTCCCAGATGCCCGGTGCGGCTGTCGGATTCGCGAGTGAGCGGTCGCGGTCCCTCGTAGTAGCGGAACAGAGTCACATCGGAGGCGAAGGGGGAGAAGGGGCTGGCCGTGGGAATGGCAAACGTCGCCGAGGGCAGACCAAAGCGGCTCTTGCTCAAGCTCTGGTCGTAGCGGGCGTTGAGAGTCGCCGACACGTTCTTCAGGATCGTTCGGTTGACGGTGCCCGCCAGCGAAAGCCGGTCGGTCTCGGGAAGAAGGGTGCGGAATTGGCCGAGGTCGGTGGTATTCGGGTTATCGGCACCGGCCGCAAAGGCGCTAAGCGGTGGGGCCCCACTCGACCCCAAAGAAGGAAGTGCGGCGACCGTCACGGGCCGGCCGGCAAGGGCGCTCAGCGCGGGATCGATCTCGCCTCCCGCCGTTGCAGCGCCGATATTGCCGCCCAGTGCAAACGGCCGCTGAGGGCCGGACTGGACAAGGTCGCGCTCGCTCTCGAACAGGGGCGTGTCGCGGCGGAACTCGGCATCGACGTTCCAGCGGCCGTTACTCATGATGCGAAGCACGTTGAAATCGGCCTCGTAGCTGCCGCGCCCGCCCGCTGTTGCCATTCCGGCGGCGAGTTCCCCGGTGACTGCCCGGAAGCGTGGGCGAAGCACGAAGTTCACCACCCTCTGGTCCGCACGGTAGCCGTATTTCAGAGCCACCGCCTCTGGCAGGATGTCGACCCGCTCGATGGCTTCGGGCGGAAGGTCGCGAATTTCGGAAAAGCCGGAGATCCGCCGTCCGTTGAGGAGGACCACGGGCCGCCCGCCGCCGCGGCCGGAGCCGCTTCGGGTCAGCGGACCGAGAGCCTCGAGCAATTCGAGGAGGCTGCCGGCGCCATAAGCGCGGATGTCGCGGGAATCGAGTTGGATTTCAGGCGGGATGTCGCCCGCCACCGCGCCGCGCAGGCGCTGGCCTGTGACGATTATTTCCTGGCCGGTATACTCTTCGTCGGAGCTCTCCTCAGCCGCACCCGGTTCGGCAGGCGCTTCATCGGCCGGCGGTGGGGTTTCCTGCCCATGCACCGGTAGCGGCGTGGCGCTGACCAATAGGCCAAGGAGAAAGGACTTCCTGAAGTTCACGTCTCGTCACCCTGTTCGTCTACGTTCCTTACCCTCGAGAGCCTCGCCGCCGCTGGGGGAGCCCGGCTGAACGGCAAGTGTACGCACTTCCCGCAGCCGCCGCGGGAGGGGGTCATTACCGTTTTGCTAACCCTTTTCTGTCAGGAGCCGCAGCATGCGCAGTACACGTGTGTCCGATACTCACTCCGCAAGGCGGGTGGCCCCGGGAAAGCGCCGTCTCCGACTGCTGCTTTGGGTGGCGGCCTGCAGCCTGCTGGTCGGGATTGCGCAACTGGGCCAGCCTCTGGAGGACTTCCTGCGGGACACAAGAAACCTTGCGCACAAGGAGCCAGCCAGCGGCAACTTGGTTGTTGTCGGGATAGACGACAGAAGCCTTGAACAAGTTGGTAAGTGGCCTTGGCCGCGCCGCCATCACGCGTCGCTGGTAGCGAACCTCAGGAGGGCGGGAGCGAAGGAGATATTCTTCGACATCGACTTCTCCTTCGCTGGCGAGCCTCAGGATGATGAAGCCTTCCAAAAAATTCTGGCTGAGGGCGAAGGCGATGTCCTTCTCCCGGCACGGGTGGTCGTGGACGCGCATACCGGCAAGCAGGCCGACCTGCTGCCGATCGAAGCCTTTAGAAATGAGGCCGAACTGGTCTCCATCAACGCGATCTACAATTTCCGAGGCGAGTTCCGGAAGCTCCCGTACCGTTTCGGGGTCAGCGGGCGGGCCTACCCATCGCTAGCCGCCAGGGCGGCGCATGTTTCAGGCCCCGCAGGAGAAAGCTTTCCAATCGATTTTTCGATCGATCCCCGCTCGCTGCCCATCCTCAGCGCCGCCGACGTGTTGCGAGGCGGTACGGCAGGCCATGGCCTCGCCGGCAAGACCGTCTTGATCGGCACCACTTCCGCGCGGCTTGGGGACATGTGGCTGGTGCCCGGCTACGGAGTAATGTCAGGTGTTTTTCTGCAGGCGCTGGGGGCGGAAACGCTGCTCGCCGGCAAGCCCGTCGAAATAGGATGGCTGCTTCCGTTTCTGCTTGGCTTCGCGATCGCCGCGGGACTGCTTTTGCTCAAGGATCTGCGAGTTGCCGCCGCCGGAATGGCAGCGGCAGCCGCTGTGTTCCTGTTCGCTCCCATAGTGCTGGAAGACCGGCTGATCTTTGTCGATGTCGTTCCTTCCGTGTTGTTTCTCCTGGTGATGAGCGGGTTCCTGACCTGGGCCAGTCTCAAGCGCTTCTACAGTGCGCGCGGCAACATCAACGCCATCTCCGGCCTGCCGAACCTCAACGTCCTGCGCGAGCAGGAGGCGGATAGAGCGGCCGGGTTGGTGGTAGCCAAGGTCCACAATTACGCTGAGATCGCGTCGGCTCTTTCATCGGAAGGCGAGCAGACTTTGGTTCGTCAGATCGCCCATCGCCTCAAGCTGATCTCGCTTGGATCAACCCTTTACCAGAGCGATGAAGGCATTTTCGCCTGGTTCGCGGACCAAGACACCTCCGCTGCTCCTGGAGAGCACTTGAACGCCGCGTTCGAGATATTCAGAAGCCCGCTCCTGGTGCTGGGCAGCCAGATCGACACGACGATCACGTTCGGGATCGACATGAGAGCTGAGGAGCCGCTGGCCGGGCGGCTTGGAAGTTCGCTGGTGGCGGCCGACAAGGCTCTGCGCGAAGGGCTGAAATGGAAGCAGTATGACCCTTCGGAATCCGAGGACATCGTGTGGAAGCTGTCTCTCCTGAGCCAGTTGGACCAGGCAATCGACTCGGGCGAACTCTGGATAGCCTTCCAGCCCAAGATGGACGTAGCGAACGGCACCATCGTGGGCGCGGAAGCCCTTGCACGCTGGAATCACCCGGAGAAGGGGCCGATCAATCCCGTCGACTTCATCCTGGCGGCAGAACAGAGCGGCCGGATAGCGAAGCTGACGGATTACGTCCTGGACCGCTCAATAGAGGCTGCCGCGCAGCTGAACCAGCAGTGCAAGCCGTTCAACATCGCTGTGAATCTCTCGGCGCGCCTGATCGATGGAATGGCTTTGACCGACACGGTGGCAAGGCTGCTGACACGCCACAGGCTTCCCGCCGAGTTCCTGACGCTCGAGATAACAGAAACGGCTGCGCTGGCCGGCGCGGGCGGCGATCTGCAAGTCCTGAAGGATCTGCGGGGGATGGGGGTTCAGCTCTCGATCGACGACTATGGCACCGGCTTGTCCACCCTGGATTACATGAAGCGGATCCCCGCGACGGAGATCAAGATCGACAAAAGCTTCATCGACGCCATCGAAAAGAGCAGGAGCGACAGGCTGATGGTCCATTCGACCATCCAGCTCGCGCACTCCCTCGGACAGAAGGTGGTGGCGGAAGGCGTGGAGAGACCCGCGACGCTGGAGATGCTCGCCGTGATGGGCTGCGACATCGCACAAGGTTTCCTGATCGGGCGTCCACAGCCGCTCGAAGAACTCGAACAGCTGCTTGGAAAGGGGCGCCGCGCCGCTTAAAAAAGATGGTTACTTGCTTTGGTTAACTGAAAGGGTTAACGTCCTCCCCGGGAGCGCCGAATCGCGCCCGAAACGAAGGGGAGTTTCAGATGGCAAAGAATCAGCAGCCGACCGAGTGGAGTTTCTGGGACTGGCTTCTCGGTGGTGGCAAGGTGGGCAGCACCGGCAGCTCGGGCTAAGGCTCTAGACGAAGGGACTTCGGTCCACCTGATCAAGTTACAAGCGCCCCGGCATCGCTGGGGCGTTTGCTTGTGTACGGTAGACGCAGAGCTTCAGCTCCCCCACACCTCTTTCAGACGCGCGTCGCGGCCGCAGCGGTTGCGGTAGTACTTATATTTGAGCGCGTTCTTCTTGTAATAATCCTGATGGTATCCTTCGGCCTCGTAGAAAGCCGCCGCGGGCAGGATGGGCGTCACCACTGGATCTGCAAACGCCTTGTCAGCCTCCGCTTTCTCCGCTTCCGCCAGCTTGCGCTGCGCTTCATCCGCGACGAAGACCGCCGTCCGGTAGCTCTCGCCGCGGTCGCAGAACTGCCCTCCTGCATCGGTCGGATCGACGGTCCGGAAATAATAGTCGACCAGCTCGGCGTAGCTTACCCGCGCCGGGTCGTAGGTGATCCGAACCGCCTCGAAGTGGCCCGTTCCGCCGGCCGTCACCTGCTCATAGGTCGGATTGGCAGTGGCCCCGCCCGTATAGCCGGAGACGGCGCCGGTCACTCCCGGCACCTTCTCGAAGTCGGCCTCGGTGCACCAGAAGCAGCCGCCGGCGAAGATCGCAGTCTCGGTTGCCCCGGAAGCGGAGGCCTGAATGGGCCCCTCCGCCCGATCCACCTCCGGCTGATAATCCGGGGAGCAGGCGGCGAGCGCAAGGAGCGGGACCAGAGGCAGCTTCATGCCTCCTCCTTCACCCGGGCGGCGGAACTGAGCCGCTCGATCTGGTCGGCGCCGAGGTCCAGGTCCATCGAGCCCAGAAGCTCCTCGAGCTGCTCGACGCTGGTGGCGCTTGCGATGGGCGCGGTCACCCCCGGCTGCGCCGCGAGCCACGCAAGCGCGATCTCGGCCTGGGTCGCGCCGGTTTGCGCAGCCACCTCGTCGAGCGCGTCGAGCACGGCAAAACCGCGCCGGTTCATGTACTTGGGCATCCTGTCTCCGCGCGTGCTTTTGCCGAGATCGGCTTTCGACCGGTATTTGCCGGTGAGGAAACCCGACGCGAGGCCGAAATAGGGGAGCACTCCAATATTCTCCGCTACGCAGAGTCTCTGGAGCGGACCTTCGAAGCTGTCGCGCGCCATGAGGTTGTATTCCGGCTGCAGGATCTCATAGCGCGCATATCCCCGATCCTGCGAGATCCGCCGGGCTTCGGCGAGTCGATCCGCCGAGTAGTTGGACGCGGCGAGAACGCGAATCTTGCCGTCCTTGTGAAGCTTGTCGAAGGCCTCCAGCGTGTCTTCCAGCGGCGTCCGCTCATCATCCTGATGAGCGTAGTAGAGGTCGATATAGTCGGTGCCGAGGCGGCGGAGTGAGGCTTCCGCTGCGGAGGCGATCCGCGCCGGCTCAAGCTTCTCTCCGCCCTCGCCGGGGAGCATCCCCACCTTCGTCGCGATCAGAACGTCGTCTCGCCGGCCGCGCCTCTTCAGCCATTCGCCGATCAGGGTCTCCGACTCGCCGCCCGCGTTCCCCGGCACCCAGGCCGAATAGACGTCGGCCGTGTCGATCATCGTGCCGCCTGCTTCGACGAAGCGGTCGAGCACTCGGAAGGCCTCCTCCCCCTCCAGCGTGAAGCCGAACACGTTGCCGCCGAGCACCAGCCGCGGGGTCTTGAGCCCGCTTGCGCCAAGTTCTCTCATTTCCGGCATCGCGATCTCCTATTCCACGTTCAAGCGCCCGCCACGGTCATTCCGTCGATCCGCACAGTCGGCACATTGACGGCCCGGCGAAGCTCCAGGTCGTCCGCCGGCACTAGCGAGCGGAACATGTCGAGGAGATTGCCCGCGATTGTAATCTCGGCGACCGGCACGGTTATTTCGCCGTTCTCGATCAGGAAGCCTGAAGCCCCCCTGCTGTAGTCGCCGGTGACTGGGTTCACGCCCTGCCCGATTAATTCAGTCACGTAGATGCCCTGCTTGATCTCCCCGATGAGATCCGCCTTGCTGACGGCACCGGGCTGGAGGTCGACGTTTGAGGCTCCTGCTCCGGGCGAGCCGCCGATCCCGCGGGTGGCATGGCCGGTGGGCTCCAGCCCAAGCTGGCGCGCGGAGGCGCTGTCCAGAAGCCAGCCGGTGACACGGCCCGCCGACACCAGCTCCCGAGCTTGGGTGGGAAGCCCCTCCCCGTCGAACGGTTTGGATCGGAGGCCCCGGAGCCGGTGGGGATCGTCGGTGATGAAAACGTTCTCGGGGAATACCGGCTCCCCTTCCCGGCCAAGAAGGAAGCTCGTCTTGCGGGCGATGGCGGCTCCGGTGATGGCGCTGAGCAGATGGCCGATCAGGCTCCCGCCGACCCGCGGTTGATAGACGATCGGCATGGTGCCGCTCGGCACCCGTGCCGGATTGAAGCGCGCAACGGTGCGCTCCGCCGCGAGCCGCCCGATCTCCTCGGGTCCGTCCAGGTCCTCCAGATAGCGCGTGCTGTGGCTGGCATAGTCGCGCTGCATGTCGCTGCCCGTGCCGGCGATGACACTTGCCGAGCCGCTGTAGCCGCTGGTTGTGTAGCCGCGGCAAAAGCCGTGGCTGGTGGCGAGCGCGATCAGCGAACGGCCTGCGCTGACGCCCGCGCCTTCGCTGTTCGTCACTCCAGCCACGGCCAGGGCCGCCTCTTCGGTCGCAAGCGCGAGCGCCTTGAGCTCGACCGGCAGCGGATCGCGTCCGTCGTCGCCCTGCACGTCCACCGGATCGCCTTTGAGGAGCCGGTCCTCGGGAGCGAGGCCGGCATAGGCATCCTCGGGCGCCTCCCGGGCCATGGCCGAAGCACGTTCGACTAGCGCGGCGAGCGCCTCGTCGGAAAGATCGGAGGAGGAGACGCTGGCGGAGCGGCTTCCGAGGAAGAAGCGAAGCCCGATCTCCTCGCCTTCAGATCGCTCCACGTCTTCCAGCTCGCCGAGCCGGACCTGGACTGCGGTGGAGGCGTCGGCCGCATAGAGAACGTCCGCGGCGTCGGCCCCCGCCTTCTTCGCAGCTTCGATGAGGGCGGCGGCGCGATCTTCGGCCTGGGAGACTGTCAGCATTGCAAGCCGCTTAGACGCCCGGGCCGCAAAAGCAAATTCAGACGGACGCGCCGACCACCAGGCAGGCCAGGAACATCAGCAGGCCGAGGAAGCGGTTGGAACGGAACTTGGCGAGCGCGTCATCGCCGCTGTCGGGCCTAAGACTGACGATCTGCCAGGACAGGTGGAGGGCGGCCGGGAGAAGCGCGGCGAGCGCCAGAGCCTCGCTTCGAACCTGCCAGATGGCTGCTGCCCACAACACGATTGCAAGCAGGTAGAAGAGCGCGACTCCTGCCCGTGCTCGGGGTCCTAGGGCAAGCGCCGAGGATTTCACTCCGGCCAGAGCGTCATCTTCCCGGTCCTGGAGTGCGTAAATGGTATCGTAGCCGATCACCCAGACCACCGAACCCGCGTAGAGGAGCAGAGCCGGTAGCGCGATATCTCCCTCCACGGCGGCCCAGCCGACGAGCGCTCCCCAGGAGAAGACCAGGCCGAGCCAGGCCTGCGGCCACCAGGTGATCCGCTTCATGAAGGGATAGGCTGCGACCAAGGCGAGGCTCACGAGAGCTACGATCTGCGCACTTGCGTTGAGCTGCAGCAACACGAGCAGGCCAACCAGGCTAAGCGCGATCAGCAGCGCCCGGGCGCTCTTCACCGAGACCCGGCCGCTGGCGAGCGGGCGAAGCTTCGTTCTTTCCACCCGAGCGTCGAGGTCGCGGTCGACGATATCGTTGTAGACGCAGCCCGCGCTCCGCATCGCGAACGCGCCGAGCCCCAGCCACAGGGTCAGCCAGACGCCTTCCCTACCCATGCCGGCCAGCGCCACTCCCCACGCGCAGGGCCAGAACAGCAGCCAGGCCCCGATCGGCCGGTCGAGGCGCATCAGGGAGGCATAAGGACGAATCGGACGCGGCAAGGCGCCGATCAGGCCCCGCCGCTCGCTGTCCGGAACGATCTCGTCTTCGACCTTCACGCGCTCTCCATAGCGCCCGCACCCGACTTGTCGAACGCGACAGGCGCTTCGGAAGCCGATAGGAAGCAGCCATGCCCGCTACTCCCGCCTGGCCGCCGACTAGCCTTCCACGCCTGTTTGTCGATCAGACGCTGTCGCAAGGAGCTGCGCTGACGCTCGACGGGCAGCAGGCCAATTATCTGGGCGCGGTGCTCCGCCTCGCCGAAGGCGCGCAGGTGAAGCTGATCGACGACCGCACGGGCGAATGGCTCGCCGAGGTGGTGGAGCCGGGCAAGCGGCGCTTGGAGCTCCGGATCGTACAGCACCTGCGCGGGCGGGAAGAAGCTCCGGACCTCTGGCTCCTCTTCGCTCCGATCAAGCGCGGCCGGATCGACTGGGTCGCGGAAAAGGCGACGGAGCTTGGAGTGGCAAGGCTGGTTCCGGTTCTCACCCAGCGGACAATTGTCGACCGGGTCAATACGGAGCGCCTCAGAGCCCACATGATCGAAGCCGCGGAACAGTGCGACCGGACGGCCCTGCCGGAGCTGGATGAGCCGCGAAAGCTCCCGCAGGTGCTTGAGAACTGGCCGTCGGGACGCCCTCTGCTGTTGGCGGACGAGGCGGGCGGAGAGCCCATGGCCGCTGCGCCCGCAGCGGCCCCCGCAGCAATCCTGATCGGTCCCGAGGGAGGCTTCACCGAGGAAGAACGGGGGATGATCCGGGCGCTGCCGGAGGCGAAGCCCATCTCGCTTGGGCCCCGCATCCTTCGCGCGGACACTGCCGCCGTGGCGGCCGTCAGCCTCTGGATGGCGGCTTCGGGCGACTGGCACCGCCCCGCGGTTCGCGCCGCCCGGTGAAAGCGGGTGGCGGGGCAGCCACGCTGAAGCTATGGCGCGGCAATGACGACGCGGAGCGCCACGGATAAGTTCGATCCGCCGATCGAGAACATGGAGGACCTCCTCGCTCCGTTCGCGGGCGGCGAGAAGCCGCCGGAGAGCTGGCGGATCGGCACCGAGCACGAGAAGTTCGTCTACCGCCGCGACGATCACCGGGGCCCGAGCTATGACGAGCCCGGGGGTATCCGCGATCTCCTGTTGGCGATGACCCAGTTTGGCTGGGAGCCGGTGGTTGAGAACGGGAACGTCATCGCGCTTTCGGGCGCCGACGGCAATGTCAGCCTGGAACCGGCTGGCCAGCTGGAGCTCTCCGGAGCGCCGCTCGAGCACCTCCACCAGACCTGCGCGGAAGCCGGGCGCCACCTCAACCAGGTAAAGGCGGTGGGCGAGAAGCTCGGAGTGGGCTTCCTCGGCCTTGGAATGTGGCCTGACAAGACGCGCGCCGAGCTTCCGATCATGCCCAAGGGCCGGTACGAGATCATGCTCGGGCACATGCCCCGGGTGGGGAGCCTGGGCCTCGACATGAAGCTCCGGACCTGCACCATCCAGGTCAATTTGGATTATTCGTCCGAAGCGGACATGGCCCGGAAGTTCCGCGTGGGTCTGGCACTCCAGCCGCTAGCGACTGCGCTGTTCGCGAACTCGCCGTTCACCGAAGGGAAGCCCAACGGCTTCCTCTCCTACAGGAGCCACATCTGGTCGGATACGGACGGAGCCCGAACGGGCATGCTCCCCTTCGTGTTCGAGGACGGGTTCGGATACGAGCGCTACGCCGATTACGCGCTGGACGTGCCGATGTACTTCGTCTTTCGCGACGGCACGTATGTGAACGCCGCCGGCCTCTCCTTCCGGGACTTCATGAAGGGCGATCTTTCGGCTCTTCCTGGCGAGAAGCCTCTGCTATCCGATTGGGTGGACCACCTCTCCACCGCGTTTCCGGAGGTGCGGCTGAAGAGCTTCCTCGAGATGCGCGGCGCCGATGGCGGGCCGTGGAGCCGGATCTGCGCCCTCCCTGCGCTCTGGGTGGGCCTGCTCTACGACCAGGGAGCTCTGGACGCCGCCTGGGACGAAGTGAAGGACTGGACGATCTCGGAGCGGCAAGTGCTTCGTGATTCGGTACCGAAGCTTGGCCTGAAGGCGGAAGTGCCGGGCGGGGGCAATCTCCAGCAGCTCGGCAAGCGGATCCTGGACATAGCGGAGGCGGGGCTCAACGCGCGCGGCCGCCTCAACGCCGCGGGCGACAACGAAAGCGGCTTCATAGAACCGCTTAGGGAGATCATCGCCACCGGCAAGAGCCCTGCGGAGCTGCTTCTGGAGCGCTACCACAACGAGTGGAACGGCGACGTCAGCCGGATCTACGAAGAGCAGAGCTTTTAAGCGGCAGCCGCGTAACCGGTTCTTAAGCTTCCCTGCGCTATGGCTTCCCCCAACGAGAGGCGATCGGATGGCCCCAGGGACTGAAATGCTGTCGGCCGACGCGGCCGAGGAGACCACCTACTCCGTATCGGCGGCTGCGCCCGAGCCTTGTGCGAGGGGCGACGAGCCACGGCGAATGACCACCCTTCGGGTGGGCACCATCGCCATCGAGGGGCGGCGCGAGCTCTGCCTCATCCGGAACGTCTCCTGCGGAGGCTTGCGCGCCTACGTCTACTCACCGCTGAAGGAGGGCCAGCAGGTCTCGGTCGAGCTCAAGACGAATCAGCAGACGGCCGGAAGCGTTTCCTGGGTAGATGGCTCGACCGTCGGCATTTCGTTCAACGAGCCAATCGACATTGCCGAATTGCTCGCGAGCCAAATCGAAGGTGAAGGCGGAATGCAGCCGCGAATGCCGCGCGTGGAAGCGGACTGCCTCGGCGAGCTTCGGATCGGGGCGCGCCTCTACCCGATCAGCACCTGCGACGTCTCCCAGGGAGGGGTGCGAATCGAGATCGATCATCCGCTGCGGGTAGGCGAGAACGTCGTCCTGACGCTCCAGAAGCTAAGGCCGGTCCAAGGCGTCGTGCGCTGGTACGAGGATGGCCAGAGCGGGATCGGGTTCAACCAGGTCCTCCCGTTCCACGAGCTGGTGAACTGGCTTCGCCACCACTAGCGGGTGGAGCCGAGGGATTGGAGCGGGCGAAGGGAATCGAACCCTCCTAGCTAGCTTGGAAGGCTAGTGCATTACCACTATGCTACGCCCGCGCCGGGCCCGCAGATACTCCGAAAGCAGGCGCCGCGACAAGCGCCTTTCCGTCAACCCACGTCCGGACAAAGAAAAGGGCGGCCCCTTAGGAGCCGCCCTGTCCTTTCAGGCAAGAGCCCGCTTAGATGTCGCGGTCGCGATCGCGGCCGGAGGTCTCGTCCACGTCCACCTCGGTGCGGCGGACCGTACCCTGGACGTTTTCGGTGTGCTCTTCGGCAGTCTTGCGAACGACCAGTTCCTCGGCCACCCGCGCTTCTTTCTCGACGACGGGGACTTCAGCCGTTTCCCTCATCTCGATGTTGCGCTCTTCGAACGCGCCCTCGCCGAGGTTCCTGCTGCTGTCGCCGGTGACCGGGCGCCGCTCGACGCTGACATGCTCCTCGCGAAGATTGACCTGCTCGTTGACCGGGGTCTCCTTGACGTAGGAACGGACCCGGGCTCCGCCGCGGCTGACTTCGCGCTTGCCGACGTTGAGGTGCTCTTCCACGATCGGGATCCGCTCTTCCTCGACTGCGCGATCGCGGTCGCGATCCTCGCCTCCGAAGAAGGCGCTTCCGGAGCCTGACGTGCCGGCATAGGGCTGCCAGCCTTCCGTTCTCCAGCTGTCCTGGCGCTCGTCCATGTCCACGCTCGAGGTCTGCTCCAGGAGCGCGACGATCCGGTCGGCGTCCTCGTCCTCGTCCACCTCGGCGCAGAGCATGAATCCACCCCGGTTGAGGCCCTCGCTGTAGGCGTGACGGTCTTCGTGGCTGAGCGGGACGCTGTGGAAGTCTGAGGAACCCGCCGAGGATTTGTCGATGATCTTTGCTCGACCCTCGACGTCGACCTCGGAGGATAGACGATCACGGGCCGCTTCGGCTTCCGCTCGGGTATCGTATAAGGCGGTGACGGTGCGTGACATGGTAGGTCTCTCCTGTTGTGTGCCCCCGCATCTGAATTAACCAACAAGGGGCTCGGCAAGTCGTTCCGCTGTCCACCGGGCGGGCACCGAAAAACGTGCCGGGGCGAAGCATTCCTCGGGTGCCGCGGGCCGGACGAGCCCTCTCCTCTGCCTGCCGATCCGGAACAGGCGGTTCCCTGGGCCGTTGGCCGTACAGCCCGACTGAGAAGGTTGTGCTAAACAGGAGGACAAGATGAAGCACTTGCATCGGGCCGCGCTGGTTGCGGCCATGCTGACCGTGCCGGCGGCGACAGCCCTGGCTCAGGACAACTCAACGGCGGGAACGACGTCTACCGTCAACACGGCGGCAGGCACTGCCGGCACGCAGACGACCACCACGACCGGCACGACCGGTGAACAGCTGACGACCGACCCCGCCGTCACCGGAACCACCGGCACCGACACCACCGGGACGCTGGTGACGGATCCAAATCTTTCCGATCCTGCGGCGACTACGGTGGGCACCGACCCAGTTGACATGACCACAGTGGACACAGGATTCGAGACGAACGAGCAATTCACCCAGGTCCGCCGCGAAGAGGACAACGACTTCCCGTGGGGTCTGCTGGGGCTGCTCGGCCTGGCCGGCCTGATGGGCGGCAGGAAGAAGCATGCGTCCGACATCCACGTGGATGCCCGTCACGACAACCGCTGACGACCGGCAACAGCCGTCTCGATTTCAACAACAGGAGGACCCAATGAACAGATTAAGCGCAAGACACGCCCTGGTGGCCGCGGCCGCCTTCCTCGTATTGCCGGCTGCAGCCGCGGCGCAAAGCAATATCGCGGAGCAGGCGGAAGAGGTCACTCAGCAGGCTCAGGAAGTGCAGCAGCAGGCGGACGCCCTCGCGACCAGCCAGGACACGCAGTACGTCGCTCGTGAAGAGCGTGAAGAAGATGACGGTTTCGACTGGGGCCTTCTGGGCCTGCTCGGGCTGGCCGGCCTGCTTGGCCTCAGGAAGAAGCACGACCACGACGCGCGCGACATCCATGTCGATGCTCGCGACAACCGACGAACCTGATTAGGACGCGCTAGTTGGCCCCGGCGGAAACGCCGGGGCCTTTTTCTTGCCGGTTTGCCCAGGCACCAGCTCCGGCTACGCCAGCTTGAGCGCTTCCTTGGCCGACGTGATCGGCTCGTCGGCCACGATCACGATCGTGTCGTCGAACCCGGTGATCCCGTAGAGCTTCTTGGCGAACGCCTTGGGAAGCCTGACGCAGCCGTGCGAGGCCGGATAGCCGGGCACCCGCCCCGCATGCAGAGCCACTCCGTCCCAGGTGAGCCGCTGCATGTAGGGCATTGGCGCATCGTCGTAGAGGTTGGAGCGGTGCATCACCTTCTTCTGCAGGATCGGGAAGACGCCTTCCGGAGTCTCGTTGCCGCGCTTGCCCGTGGAGACGGGCGATGAATCCCACACCTCCCCGTCCTTGAAAACGAACATCTTCTGCGAAGGGATGCTGACGACGATCAGAACCCCGTCCTCCAGAGCCTCCTGCGGAGTTGGGGGAGGCGGCGGGGGAGGAGGTGGAGGAGGAGGTGGAGGTGGTGGCGGAGGCTCCGGAGGCGACGGCGGAATGGCCAGAGCCTCGGCCGCCTGGGCACTGCTCGGCCAATCGGCCAGCGGAGCCGCTGGCGCTTCGTCGCTGCCCGGCAATAAGGCGCTGCCGAGAAGTAGCAGTCCGACAGAGGAAGCAAGCACGCCGACCAACCTGACCATCGCATACCTTCCGCATGCAAGCCCTTGAGACGAAACACTTCAAGTCCTCTGCGGGTCCTGAGCCCTGCAGGAAGAAGTGGAGTGTGGCTTTGATGCAGCGGCGGGGGCGGCGGGCTTTGGAACGGAAAAGCTCCGACTAACTTGTATTGGCAATGGCTTTGAGGCCGGAGCAGGGCCAGGAGCAACGAGAAAGCAGGAGACGAGCATGCGCATCTACAGGTTGGTTATAGGCGCTTCGTGTGTCGCTCTCGCCGGGTGCTGGACCGAAGGCGACGACGAGACTGCGCAGAACGTGGAAGCCGCATTCGAGAACACCGCCGATCAGTATGAGCAGGCGGCGGAGAACGCGTCCGGCGCCGAGGAGGAGCGGCTCGAAGACACGGCCGAAGTCTACCGAGAGGCTGGCGAGGCGGCTGCCGACGCCGTCGACGACACCGACCTGCAAGGCAATGTGCAGTAGGATTTAGGCGTCCGAGCCGCCGGCCTGACCTCAAGGCAGGCCTTGAGCTCACGGCGGAGGTTGGTGGACAGGGCTGGATTCGAACCAGCGTACGGGAAACCCGGGCAGATTTACAGTCTGCTGCCTTTAACCACTCGGCCACCTGTCCTGAGGCGTCCCAGATAGAGAGGGCGGCTCAATGGCGAAAGGCCGGGCGGCTGTCAACGCGGGGCTCGTTGATCCTCCCCCTCAGGGGGAGGGGGACCAGCCGAAGGCTGGTGGAGGGGTATCGGCCTCTGAGACTGTCCGGCGGCACCGTCACCCCTCCGTCGCGCTTCACGCGACACCTCCCCTCGAAGGGGAGTATCTAATGCTGCAAGGGCCGGAGCTTACAAAGCTGCGGGCAGCGCCCGAGCCTTGCCACCGCGGCACAAGCGCGTCATGCAGCCGCCCATGCGCCGCAAAGCCCGTCAGTCAGTCAAGGCCGAGAACCGCCCCCACTTCTGGGGGCGCCACGCAGTCGCCGCAGCGCTCGACAACCCGGAGCGGCAGGTGAAGCGGATCTGGGTCACTCGCGAAGCCGCGGCCCATTTCGACTTCGATCCCTCGATCCCGATCAGCTTCGCCGAGGCGGCCGATCTCGGCCGGCTGGTGCCCGGAGACGCGCCTCACCAGGGGATCGTCATCGAGGCTGACCGGCTCCCGGAGATCTGGCTCGGCGATGTGCTCGACGAAGCCGTGGACGGGCGTCCGCTGCTGGTGCTGGACCAGGTCACCGATCCCCACAACGTGGGAGCGATCCTGCGATCCGCAGCAGCGTTCGACGCGCTCGGGATCGTCACACAAGACCGGCACTCTCCCCCTGAATCCGGCGCGCTTGCCAAGGCCGCGAGCGGTGCGCTGGAAGCGGTGCCGTGGGTTCGGGTGGTGAACCTGGCCCGGGCGCTGGACGAGATCGCCGAAGCAGGCTTCTGGCGGGTCGGCCTTGCCGGCGAGGCGGAGATGTCGATCGCCGAGGCGATGGGGCCGAAGCGGATCGCCCTGGTGCTTGGGGCCGAGGGCGAGGGCATGCGGCACAACACCCAGGCGCATTGCGATGCCCTGGCTCGGCTTCCCATCAGCGACCGGCTGGAGAGCCTCAACGTCTCGAACGCCGCCGCCATCGCGCTCTACGCGGCGACGGTGGCAAGCACCTAGGGTGGGAATTCCGGCCGAGGCGCTGAAGGCGTCGCTCGACGAGCTCGGCCGGATCGAGCCGGCCTTCGCCGACGCGCTCCAGCGGGTGGGCTATCCCGAACCGAGGATCAGCGAGCCCGGCTACGCCACCCTGCTTCGGGCGATCGTCGGCCAGCAGGTCAGCATCAAGGCGGCTGCTGCGGTATGGGCGAAGCTGGACGGAATCGTCGGCGGCGCTGCGGATCCGGCCAGGATCGCCGCCGCAAGCGAGGAGCAGCTTCGAAGCGCCGGCCTCTCCCGGCAGAAAGCGAGCTATGCGGGGAGTCTTGCGGAGGAGGTGCTGTCCGGACGGCTCGACCTCCACGATCTGCCCGCGGACGACGAGGAAGCGATCGAAAGGCTGATCCGCGTCAAGGGCATCGGCCGCTGGTCGGCCGAGATCTACCTGCTGTTCGCCGAAGGGCGGCCTGACATCTGGCCCGCAGGCGACCTTGCCGTCCAGATCGAGGTAGGGCGCATCCTCGGCCTCGAAGCGCGCCCGTCCGAGAAGCAGACGCGCACCCTCTCCGATCCGTGGCGCCCCCACCGAGGAGCCGCAGCCATCTTCAGCTGGCACCACAGGAAGGCGGGCGGCAGCGCGATTTGAGCGGCTCGAGCGGCGGAAGTTTCGGAAGTTTAGCCCCGGAGAAAAATCCGCTCGATCAATCTGGCCGCTTTGATGGATTGAATCGAGAGAGCGAGAAGGCATCGGAACGCCGCCGGACAGGTGGCGTTGGTCCTGGGTACGAGTTGTAAAGATACCCGCCTTCGAGACATCGGGGCCAACCCAGGAGAACCAGAACGATGCCCTTCACGCGAACACCTGCTGGAGCAATAGCATCCCTCTGTCTCGCTCTTGCGGCTTGCGGCGACCGCACCGAGCCGGAAGCGGCAACCGGCGCTGAGCAGGAAACTGTCACGGCTGAGGGCAAGTGGGGCTACGAAGGCGCGGGAAGCCCGGAAAACTGGGGAAGACTTAGCGAAGAGTATGCCGCCTGCGAGTCAGGGGACAATCAGTCCCCCATAAACCTCGCCGGCGGTTCCTTGTCGCAGCTGCCGGATCCTGAGTTCAATTACGCCCTGCAGGCCAGCGAGATCAAAAACCTGGGCCATACCGTCCAGGTGGACGTGGAACCGGGCAGTTCCATGACCGTGGGCGGCCGGAAATACGACCTCGCACAGTTCCACTTCCACACGCCTTCAGAACACCGGCTGAAGGGGACCGAGTATCCCGCCGAGTTGCACTTCGTGCACAAAGGCCCTGGCAACGAGCTGGCCGTCGTGGGCGTCTTCATCAAAGAAGGCGCGGAAAATCAGGCATTGAGCGGCTTTTGGAATGAGCTTCCTCGAACAAAAGGAGAGGCTCGGAAAATCGAATCCGGGCAACTCACCGCCGAACGGTTGCTGCCGCAGAAGAGGCAGCACTATCTCTACCCTGGCTCCCTCACGACCCCGCCCTGTTCGGAGGGTGTAAACTGGATGGTGCTCAACGAGCCGATTTCCATGTCCTCGCAGCAGATCTCCGCCCTGAGATCCGTGATCGGCACCAGCAACCGACCAGTGCAACCGCTCGGAGATCGGGAGCTTAAGCTGGACCGCTGACCCATCGCATCTAAGTCCGACTCGTAGGAGCAAGCGAGACCATGGAGCGCAAATATGCGGATGTAGATGGCATCCCGATGTCCTGGGAAGAAGAGGGAGAAGGAATCCCTGTCGTCCTGCTCCACGGGATCCCAACCTCACCGGCTCTGTGGCGTTTCGTCACTCCGCACCTCCATGGGGTGCGGGTGCTGGCATGGGAGATGGTAGGCTACGGCCGCTCCATGAACCAGGCGAGGGGCAGGGACATATCGGTTGCCAAGCAAGCCGAGTACCTCGTCCGATGGATGCGCGCCCTTGGGATCGATAAGGCGATCTTCGTCGGCCACGATCTCGGCGGCGGGGTGGCGCAGATCGCGGCTGTACGGAATCCAGGGTCGTGCGCAGGGCTGTTCCTCACGAACGCGATTGGCTACGATTCCTGGCCGATCCCCAGCGTAAGCGCCATGAAAGCATCTGCCGGTTTGGTGCGCCATCTACCCGACCCGGTGTTCAAGGCGTTGCTAAGCTCCTTGTTCTACAGAGGCCATGACGATCCGGCCAAAGCAAAGAACGCATGTCGAACCCACATTCCGCCTTATCTCGCCCACCGGGGCGCGGCATCCCTGGTAGCTCAGGTAGAGCAGCTGCATACGGCTGATACTCTGGCGATCGCCGACCAGCTGCCTATGCTGCGCATCCCGGCCCGGATCGTTTGGGGTGCCTCCGATCAGTTCCAGAAGCTCGAATACGGGAAGCGATATGCCCGCGATTTGGACGCCCCCCTGCTCCCCATCAAAGGCGGCAAGCATTTTACGCCCGAGGATCACCCGGTGCTGATAGCTCAGGAGATAATGGCGCTGGTGCAGCAGGTCCGATCGACCTGAAGAGGACAAGGCACAGAGGAACGGCAACTGCGTTACCACATAGAAGTGGAAGGATGACCGTATGAAACATACCAAAGCATTCGCTGCCGGCCTGCTGCTGTGCATTCTCCCCGCCTGTGAGGTGAGCGTAAACAAAGACGATGCGGATTCGGGCGCAAAGGAAGTCGCCCAAACGGTCGACTCGAACGCAAGCGTGCAAGCGACACAGCCGGACCCGATCGAGCAATACAACGCCGAGGCGGAGGCGCGGGCAAGGCAACTGGCTCTTCAAGCCGGCGCCGAGCAGCAGCGGGCGCAGGCGCGGCAGCAGGCGCGGCAGGAACTTCAGAACATCAGGTTCGAGGTCGATATCAGTGATCGCAAGCTGCGGGTCTTCCAAGGAGATCAGGTCAAGGCGACCCACGACGTTGCGGTCGGGACGAAGAAATGGCCGACCCCGACCGGCTCCTGGGAGTTCCACCGCGTGGACATCAACCCCGAGTGGAACCCGCCCAAGAGCGAGGAATGGGCGAAAGACGAGAAGCAGCAGGCTCCCGGCTCCCCCGACAATCCGATGGGCCGTGCGCGTCTGGTCTATCGGATGCCCAACACGGTCCACGGTACGGATGACCTGAACTCGCTTGGAAAAGCTTCATCACACGGGTCCATCCGGGTCGCCAACGAGGTAGTGCTTCAGCTCGCAGAGATGCTGCTGAAGGCCGGCGGCTCCTGGGAAGGGCAGCAGTGGTTTCAGAAGATGACGCAAAACCGCACCGAGGAGTATCAGGTAAAACTGGATCAGCGCATTCCGATCAAGGTCCAGGAATAGATCATCGGATGGAGGAACGCTCCTCTCGGGCGTTCCTCCATCGATCCCGCGGCGGAAAGGATGCATGACCAAAGCTATCAAGATCGACTTCGTCTCCGACGTATCCTGCCCCTGGTGCATCATCGGCCTGCGCGCGCTGGAGGAGGCCCTCGACCGGACCAGCGACGTCGTCGATGCCACGGTGACGTTCCAGCCGTTTGAGTTGAACCCGGCGATGCCCCCGGAGGGCCAGAACATCGTCGAGCACATCGGTGAAAAGTACGGTTCTTCACCCGAACAGTCGGCGGCGAGCCGTCAGCTCATCAAGGACCGGGCTGCCGAGCTCGGGTTCACCATAGCTACGTCGGGAGAGAGCCGGATCTACAACACCTTCGATGCGCATCGCCTGCTTCATTGGGCGGAGACGAAGGGGCGCCAGAAGGAACTGAAGAACGGGCTGTTCACCGCGTACTTCACCGATGGCCAGAACCCTTCGGACCCCGAGGTGCTCGTTAGTGCCGCTGAAAAGGCCGGTCTTTCGGCGCAGGAGGCGCGGGAGGTGCTTTCATCGGGACGCTACGCCGACGAAGTTCGACAGTCTGAGCAGCTGTGGCAATCCCGCGGCATTCACGCGGTGCCGGCGGTGATAATCAATGACCGCTACCTCATCTCAGGCGGGCAGCCGCCGGAGGTGTTCGAAAAAGCCCTGCGAGCCATCGCTCAGGAAGCAGATGCTCCGCTGAGTGTGGAAAGGTAGAAAGCAGCCGCAGCGCAGGCCAGCCGCTGAATACCACAATAGCGGGAGAGAAAACGTGCCGGGGAACCAGGACATGCTGCTGGCAGAAGCGCGAACCGACCTCGCCGAAGACAGAACGATGCTGGCCAACGAAAGGACCTTTGCCGGCTGGCTTCGGACGGGTTTCGCTGCAATCGGGCTGGGGTTGGGGTTCATCGCTCTTTTCCATGCCTTTAGCCCTGCTTGGCTCCCGCGGGTCATTGCGAGCGGCTTGATCGCACTAGGGGTGTTGATTTTCCTTGCAGCAGAGCGCGCCGCTTGTGCTGTCACTGCCCAGCTCCATCCTCACCGAGTGAAGACGTTCAGAGCGAGAATGCTCAAGGTCATAGCTTGGTTTGCCGTCGCTACGGCCGTGCCCGTGCTGATCGCAATCTGGCTCTAGATGCAGCTGAAGAGCGTCCGCCTCTCGCCGCAGCTGCCCCAAAGCAGACCCTCCGCTTCGCCTAGTGCCAGTTCGCGTCGGCCTTGGGCGCGATCTCCTTGGCGGCTTTGATGATGTCCTCCAGGTTCACCGGCTCGTCGAAGGGGTCTTCGTCCAGCTCCGTCACCCGGTTGAGGCGGCGCTGCCAGTTGTGGAGCGCCTGCACGTAGGGGAGGAAAGGCTTTCGCATCAGCGCCCCGCTTGGAAGGCGCTCGACGTCGGCGATTCCGTTGTGGAGCCACTCGCCGGTATGCCAGTCGGGCATGTCGACTGCCGGGAACATGCAGACGCCATGGAGGTCCACTCCCCGGTTCACGGCCGCCAGGCTCTCCATCACCACGTCGTTCAGCCAGTCGTCGCGGCCGCCCTCGAGCCCCGAGGTCTCGGCGACGATGATCGGACGCCGGTAGCGCTTCCAGCCCTGCTCGATGAGGTCGCACAGCGGCACGATCCGCGGGTCTCCCGGCTCCAGCGCCGCATGCGGGCCCTGCTCGCGATACTCCATCTGGCCGAAGCTGTAATTGTTGAACCCCGCGATATCGAGGATCTCGGGGCTTCCGCCTGCGTCCGGGTGGCGGCGGCCGGAGATGACGTCGAAACCGAAATAGGCGTCCTCGCAAGATTCGCGCTCGGCCTCGTCCTTCAGGTCCGGCCGGTCGCGCGGAGCGACGACGTGGACCAAAGGATCGATATGGACCATCCGGGCCTCGGGCAGAACTCCGCGGATCGCCTTTACGCCGGCGATGTCGGCCTTGCACAAGGCGAGGGTCAAGCGGCGGCGGGTCTCCCGGTCCTTGCCGAACGGGGCGGCCCAGGCCCATTCGCCGGCCATGTAGCCGAAGAAGGTGATCTCGTTCATCGGAGTGAAGAACCAGGGGCCGTGGGGCTGATGCTCGGCGACGTGGCGAGCCGCGGCGGCGGCATATGCCGCGAACCGGTCGGCGAACTCCTGCGAGAAGGGATCGAGCCCCTCCGGATAGCCGTAATGGCACAGGTCCCAGATCGGCAGGATCTGGTGTCGCCGCTGCGCCGCAAGATAGGGCCCGATATAGGAGAAGTCGTAATCGCCGCCGCCCTTGTCGACGAACGGCCAGGGAATGCCCTCGCGAACCACCGCGATTCCGAGCGGGCGAAGCATGGCGTAATCCTCGTCCGCGTGGACCAGATGGTGGGTCTCGTCGGCAAGATCGCGGCGGCCGACGTCCTTCCACCAGAAGGTCGAGCATTCGAAGCCCGACAGGAAGAAGGTAGGAAAGATGCCGTCCTTTTCAGCCATGTGAAGATATACGCGCGGAGCGCCCGAACGGCTCCGGACTCGGAACGGATTTACGGGCAAGGCCGTTGCGGCGGCACAGGTACAGGAGCCAGGATCATGATGAAATCGACTCTCGCAGGCGCGGTTGCCGCCGTGGCCGTTCTCGCTCTCTCACCGGCTGCCGGCTTGGCACAGAACGAGACCGTGCCGGCCAACACCACGACGGCCCCTGCTCCGCCGCCAGCCACTACAGCGCCGGATCCTGCTTCTCCTGCGCCGCCTCCGGCCGAAGCGGATCCTGCGATCCCTCCTGTCACAGGCACCGAGACGATCGTCACCACCACGACCGAGCCGCCCCCCGAAATCGTGCTTCCGCCGCTGGAGCCGGTGAACCCCTATGCCAACAGCTACAACGAGCTGGAGCCGTTGATGGTGGAGGAGGACCGCGGCTTCGACGATTGGGGGCTGCTGGGGCTTCTGGGCCTGCTTGGCCTGATTGGCCTCACCGGGCGCCGAGAGCGCATCATCTACGTCGAACGGGACGAGACCAGGGTCTACCGCGCGCCCCGAGACGATCTGCCGCCGCGCTAGGCGCTAAGCCACCGCTCCAGCGCCGCGACGACGTGCGCCCTCTCCTCCTCGGTCAATGGCCTGCCGGGAGGGATGGCGTGCCACTTGGCGAGGCAGGAGCGGCAGCAGGTCGCGGTGGCGTGCTGGGCGATGAAGACCGGATGGCCGCGCATCGGGGTCTGCTTGCCGTCATTGGCAGGCTGCGCGGGAGCGAGGCGCCGGTCGATGAAGTCGCGGGCATGGTCGAGCATCGTCGCCATCCCCTTCGCCTTTAGATAGTCGCGCTCGCGCGGACCAAGCCTGAACCGGCTTCGAAAAGGCGAGGCCGAAAGCTTCGTGAAGACCTGGTCGAGCGGCCTCATCGGTCCTCCCTCTAGCGCGCGTCGACCAGGACGATCTCGGCATCGTCCAGTGCCTCGATCGTCACCCGCTCCTCGCCGGTGATCGCGACCCCGTCGCG